>JBEVLE010000764.1:0-2736 GCA_040509335.1 Longimicrobiaceae bacterium
AAGCCCAGGCGGACGCCGCCGGCCAGCACGGCGGGCGCGTCCGGCGTGGCCGCGGCGCGCAGCGCGATCAGCTCGTGGACGCTCCGCTCGCGCGGGTAATCCGCGGCGGGGCCGCGCCCGGCGGCCAGCAGCCGCAGCCGCTCGTCCGCGCCGAGCCCGGTCACCCGCTCCAGCGGCAGGCGCGGGTCCCTGGCGAGCTGGTCCAGCAGCACCCCCAGCTCCTCCAGCAGCCCCTCGGCCGGGAAGCCGGAGCCGTGGTGGGCCAGCTCCAGCTCCAGCGAGTCGCCCTGCATGGCGGCCGCCAGGAAGAGCGGGACGTCGTCGCGCTCGATGATCCGCGACGACTCCACCCGGAAGCCCGTGTCGCGCTCGGCCAGCGTGGCGTCGAACGGGTAGTTCGCGAACGCGACGATGCTCCCGAATAGCGGCTGTCCCGCCGCGACCTCGCTCCACCTGTGCAGCTGCACCAGCGGCGTGTGCTCGTGCTCCCGCAGCGCCGCCTGCCGCGCCTGGAGCTCCCTCAGCCACTCGCCCACCGCCATCTCCGGCCGCACCCGCACGCGCACCGGCAGCGTGTTGATGAACAGCCCCACCATCTCCTCCGCCCCGGCGAGCTGGGGCGGACGCCCCGAGACCGTGGCCCCGAAGACCACGTCCGCCTCGCCCGACCAGCGCGCCAGCAGCAGCCCCCACGCGGCCTGGAGCAGCGTGTTCAGCGTCAGCCCCTCCGCCCGCGCGAAGGCCTGCAGGCGTGCCGTCCGCTCCCCGTCCAGGCGCAGCCAGGCCTCGCGGTGGCCGCCCTCCGCGTGCCCGTCGACCGCCGGCGGCAGCGGCGTGGGCGCGGCGAAGCCGGCGAGCGCCTCGCGCCACGCCCGCTCGGCCCGGGCGAGGTCCTGCTCCGCCAGCCACGCCACGTAGTCGCGGTGCGGGCGCACGCTCCCCAGCTGCACCGCGCGTCCCCCGGCATGGCCCTCGTACAGGGCGAGCACGTCGCGGAAGAGCAGCGACAGGCTCCAGCCGTCGAGCACCAGGTGGTGGTGCGTCCACACCAGCTCCCAGCGCTCGTCGCCCGTGCGGAAGAGCGCCAGCCGCATCAGCGGCGCGCGCCTCACGTCCACCCCCCGGCGCCGGTCCTCATCCAGGTACGCCTCCAGCCCGGCCCGCTGCCGCGCCTCGTCCTGGTCCCGCCAGTCCTGCTGCACGAACTCCGGCACGGCGCGGCCCGCCACCACCTGCAGCGGGCGCTCCAGCCCGTCCCACTCGAAGCGCGTCCGCAGCGCCGGGTGCCGCTCCACCGTGCCCTGCCAGGCCCGCGCGAACGCCGCCGCGTCCAGCGGCCCGCGCAGGCTCACCACCATCTGCCCCACGTAGGTGCCCTGCCCCTGCTCGTCCAGCGTGTGGAAGAGCATCCCCTCCTGCATGGGCGTGAGCGGGTACACGTCCTCCACGCCGCGCTCGCTCCCCAGCAGCGCGTCCAGCGCCGTCTGCCCCAGCTTCGCCAGCGGGAAGTCGCTGGGCGTGTAGCCGCTCGCCTCGGCGGCGCGGCAGTGCGCGATCAGCCCGCGCAGCTCCTCCGCGTACCAGGCCGCCAGGCGCTCGATGGTGTCGCGGCGGTGCACCCCCTCGGCGTAGCCCAGCTCCACCTCCAGCCGCCCCTCGCGCACCGCCGCGTTGAGCTCCACCCGGTGGCTGCGCGGACCGCGGCCGTCCGCCGGGGCCCCTGCCGATTCCTCCGCGAAGGCGAAGAATGCATCCGCCGAGACCGACCGGTCGAACTGCCCCAGGTAGTTGAAGGCGACCTCCGCCCGGGGCGCCCCGGCCAGCTCCGCACCCGCCTCGCCCCCGGCGTAGCGCAGCAGCCCGTAGCCGATCCCCCGGCGCGGAACCGCGCGCAGCTGCTCCTTGACCGCCTTGAGCGCCGCGCCCGGACCGCCGCTGCGCGGCAGCTCCAGCACCACCGGGTAGATGGTGGTGAACCACCCCACCGTGCGCGACAGGTCCACGCCGCCCACCGCCTCCTCCTCGCGGCCGTGCCCTTCCAGGTCGATGCGCACCCGCGCCTCGCCCGTCCACCGGGAGAGGGCCGCGGCCAGCGCCGCCAGGAGCACGTCGTCCACCTGAGTCCGGTACGCCTGCGGCACCTCGCGCAGCAGCGCCCCGGTCTCTTCCGCGCCCAGGCTGACCGCCACGGTGCGCGACCGCGCGGAGGTGTTCTCCGCCGCCGCGTCGTCGACCGGAAGCGGCGCCACGTCGCGGGCGGCACCGGCCGCCCAGTACGCCGCCTCGTCCGCGAGCGCCTGCGACCCGGCGTGCTCCGCCAGGCGCTCCGCCCACGCCTTCCACGACGTGGTCTTCGCGGGCAGCTTCACCGTCTCGCCGTGCGCAAGCCGCGTGTAGGCGCGCTCCAGGTCCTCCAGCAGCACCCGCCAGCTGACGCCGTCCACGACGAGGTGGTGGATCGCCAGCAGGAGCCGCTGCGACGCCCCGGCCCCGCGCTCGAAGAGCGCCGCGCGCAGCAGCGGCCCCCGCGACAGCTCCAGGCTCCGCTGCACCTGCTCCGCCGCCGCCTCCATGGCGCTCCGCCGCGCCGCTTCCGGCACGCGGGACAGGTCGAGCACCGCGAGCGCCCGATGACCCGCCGCGTCCGCGTGCGACTGCTTCCACGCGCCGTCGGCGTCCCGGCGGAAGCGCAGCCGCAGCGCGTCGTGGTGCGCCTCCAGGGCGGCCGCGGCCCGC
>JBEVLE010000765.1:0-15561 GCA_040509335.1 Longimicrobiaceae bacterium
GAGAGCTCCCGCCCCCGCTTTCGTTTCTCCCCGGTGCGCCGAGGCAACCCTGCGCGCCGGAGCGGCGTCTCACTTCACAGGACGCCATACGGAAGCGGCCACGCCCCGCCGGGCGCGGAGCTGTCATCTTGTATGCGCCGAAAGCTTTGGATATGTTTCGCGTTCTCGATCCAATCCCCCCGAGCCCCCTACGCGCGTCCCCATGATCCGCTCCCGCCGCACTTTCGGCATCGCCGCCGCCCTGGTGGCGCTCCTGGCCCTTTCCACCGCCATCTACGCACGCATCCGCGGCGAGGGCGAGGACGCGGCGAGCTCCGCCGCCCGAGAGTCCGCGGCGGGAGATTCCGCGTCCGGCGGCGCGGGCACCTCCGCTTCCGGCACCTTTGCCACCGACGTGGCCATCCCGGTGCAGGGGACCAAGGCCAGCCGCGGGACGCTGGTGGTGGCGGTGAGCGCCGCGGGGCAGGCGGAGGCGTGGAAGCGCACCATCGTCACCGCGCAGGTGACGGGGCGCATCGCCGGGCTCCCGGTGCGCGAAAGCGACATGGTGGGCGCCGGGCAGCCGGTGGTGGCGCTGGACCCCGCCGAGTACGCGCTGGCCGTGCAGGAGGCGCAGGCCTCCGTCCGCGACGCGGAGGCCAAGTTCCGCGAGCAGACGCTGTTCGACGAGCGCATCGCCGACGTCGCGACGCGCGAAGAGCGGGCCAGGGTGGCGCGCTCCAAGAGCGGGCTGGAGGGCGCCGAGGTCCGGCTCCGCCGGGCGCAGCTCGACCTGCAGCGCACCCGACTGGGCGCCCCCTTCGCGGGCCGCATCGCCGACGTCAAGGTGACCCCCGGCCAGTGGGTGCAGCAGGGCGCCGAGCTGATGACCGTGGTGGACCTGGACCCCATCCGTGTGGAGGTGCAGGTGCTGGAAAGCGAGGTGGGCTTCCTGTCCCCCGGCCGCACCGCCCGGGTGTCGTTCGCCGCCTTCCCCACGGAGGCCTTCGCCGGCCGGGTGGAGACCATCAACCCCGTGGTGGAGAGTGGGACCCGCACCGCGCGCGTCACCGTGCTGGTTCCCAACCCGCAGGGGCGCATCCTCCCCGGGATGTACGCCCGCGTCTCGCTGGACGCCCGCCGCTTCGAGAACCGCGTCCTGGTGCCGCGCACCGCCATCCTGGAGCGCGACCGCCGCACCATGCTCTTCGTGTACGACGGCGACGACCGCGGCGGCCTGGCCAAGTGGCGCTACGTGACCACCGGGCTGCAGAACGAGTCGCAGGTGGAGATCGTCCCCAACGCGGAAACGGACAGCGTCGCCCCCGGCGAGACCGTGCTCACCGACGGCCACTACACCCTGATCCACGACGCCCGCGTGCGGCTGGTGGACGACGTCAAGAAGGCGGGAGGCCGGCCGCAGTAGCAGCGCCCCCGCCCCCATCCCCGCGGCGCCGCTCCCGGCGCCGCCGTCCATTCCCGCCATGCCGCGAGCCCATGAAGTACCTCGCTTTCACCGCAGTGCTGCTCGTCGCCGTGTCCCCCCGCCTCGCCGCGCAGGGAACGCCCCGTGACCTTTCGCTCGACGAGGCGCTCCGCGTCGCGGAGCAGAACAACCCCAACTACCGCAGCGCGCAGACCGGCGTCCGCGAGGCCTCCGCGCGCGAGCGCGAAAGCATGGGCGCCTTCCTCCCGCAGCTGAGCACCAGCCTTTCCTTCAACGGCACCATGTCCGCCAGGCGGGTGGGCGAGGACGAGTTCGGGAACCCGCTCCCCGCGGGCGAGGTGAGGGAAAGCACCCGCTCCAGCACGGGCCACGGGGCCCGCCTGGGGATCCCGCTCTACGAGCGGGGGCGGATGAGCTCGGTGAAGGCGAGCCGCGCCGACTCGCGCGCGGCGGGGGCGGCGGTGCAGGTGGAGCGCGGCAGGGTCCGCGGCGAGGTGAAGCGGCGGTACCAGGACGCGGTGCGCGCCGAGCGCCTGATCGAGCTGGAGGAGCAGCTCCTCGCCTCGGCGCGGGAGCGGCTGGACGCCACCCAGCGGCTGTTCCGCATCGCGGCGCAGGGGATGGTGGAGGTGCTGGGCGCCGAGGTGGAGGTGGCGCGGCAGGAGCAGGCGGTGGACCAGGCGCGCGGCGACGCCCGCAAGGCGAAGCTCGCCCTGGGAGAATCCATGGGGACGCTGGACGTGGAGGACTCCAAGCTCACCACCGGGCCGGTGGAGGTGTTCGATCCGGCGTCGCTCGGGGTCGACTCCCTGGTCACGCTGGCCATGCGCGGGCACCCGCGGCTGGCCGAGGCCGCCTCCGACGTGGCCGCGGCCGACTACCGGGTGAGCGCGGCTCGCGGCCAGCGCTGGCCCAAGCTGGACGCCAGCCTGGACTACGGCCGCACCTCCCTCCGCCAGGACTACGACGCCTTCTCGGACTTCACCAACCCCTTCAACCCGTTCGACCGCGACCTGTCGTTCGGGTTCTCCGTGTCGCTTCCCATCTTCGACCAGTTCCGCACCTCGGCGCAGGTGGCGCAGGCGGGCGCGGCCCGCACGCGGGCCCAGGAGTCGCTCCGCGCCACCCGGCTGGCGGTGGAGCGCGAGGTGCGGACGGCGCTGATCGACCTGCAGAACACCTTCCGCTCGTCGCAGCTGTCGGACCACGCCGCCAAGCTGAGCCGCGACCGGCTGGAGATGGCGCGCGAGCAGTACCGCCTGGGCGCCATCAGCTTCACCGAGCTGCAGCAGGTGGTGGACCGCACCGCCGCGGCCGAGCGCGACGCGCTCCGGGCCCGCTTCGAGTTCGCCAACGCGCTCGCCACGCTGGAGGAGCGCGTGGGCGCCCCCGTCGGCGCCTGAGAGGGAGACCCACCCGTATGTCGCTTCCCCAGCTCTCCATCCGGCGCCCCATCGCGGTCGCCATGTTCTTCCTGGGCGTCGTCTTCCTGGGCGTCCTGTCGTTCGTCCGCCTCCCCATCGACCTCCTCCCGGACGTCGCCTACCCGCGGCTGGTGGTGTTCACCAGCAACGCCGGCGTGGCCCCCGCCGAGGTGGAGCGCTTCATCACGGAGCCGGTGGAGCAGGCGGTGAGCACCGTCCCCGGCGTGCAGAACGTGGAAAGCACGAGCCGCGAGGGCGGCTCGCTGGTGACCGTGCGCTTCGCGTGGGGCACGGACATGGACTTCGCCGCGCTGGGAGTGCGCGAGAAGCTGGACAACCTGCGCGACGCCCTCCCCGAGCTGGCCTCGCGCCCGGTGGTGCTGCGCACCGACCCGCGCAGCGAGCCGGTCATGGCGCTGTCGGTGGCGGGGAGCCGCGACCTCCCTGCGCTCAAGGACCTGGCGGAGTCGGTGTTCCGCCGGCGGCTGGAGCAGATCGACGGGGTGGCGCAGGCCACGGTGACCGGCGGGCTGGAGCGCGAGATCCAGGTGGAGGTGGACCCGCGGCTGCTGGAAAGCTACGGGCTCACCATCGACGACCTGGCGGCGACGCTGGACGCCGCCAACGCCAGCGCCCCGGGCGGGACCATCCGCCGCGGGCGCTACCGCTACTCGCTCCGCACGCTGGGCGAGTTCCAGACCGTGGAGGAGATCGGGATGGTCCCGCTGGGCCCCGGGAGCGAGCAGGGGCAGGGCGGCGGAGCGGGCCAGGGAGCGAACGGAGCGGGGGCGGGGGGCGGGGGGCTGAAGCCGGTGAGCGAGGTCCTGCTGCGCGACGTGGCCCGCATCACCGACGGCTTCGAGGAGCGCGAGTCCGTGGCCCGCTTCAACGGGCAGGAGGCGGTGGGGCTCCTGGTGTTCAAGGGCGCCGAAGCGAACACGGTGAAGGTGGCGGAGCAGGTGGAGGAGGTGATGGCGCAGCTCCGCAAGGAGTATCCGGAGATCAAGCTGGAGGTGGCCATGAGCCAGGCCGGCTTCATCTCCGACGCGCTCGCCAACGTGGTGCAGGAGGTGCTCCTGGGCGGCGTCCTCGCCTTCCTGGTGCTTTTCCTGTTCCTGCGCGAGGTGCGCTATCCCATCGCCGTGGCGCTCGCCATCCCCATCTCCCTGATCGCCACCTTCGCGCTGCTCCAGGCCGCGGGCGTGTCGCTCAACCTGCTCAGCCTGGGCGGGCTGGCGCTGGGCGTGGGGATGCTGATGGACAACTCCATCGTTGTGCTGGAGAACATCTTCCGGCACCGCGAGCGGGGGCTGGGCCCGGCCGCGGCCGCCGCCCTGGGAGCCGAGGAGGTGCAGCGGGCCATCACCGCCTCCACGCTGACCACCATCGCGGTGTTCGGCCCCATCGTGTACGTGGAGGGCGTCGCCGGCGAGCTGCTGGGCGCGCTGGCGCTCACGGTGGCGTTCTCGCTCCTGGCCAGCATCGGGGTGGCGGTGACGCTGCTTCCCACCCTGGCCGCGCGCTGGGGGGAGGGCTCCGGCCGTCCGCCGGGGCGCGTGGGCGCCGCCGTGGGGCGCTTCTTCGCGCCGCCGCTGGACGCCTTCGAGCGCGGCTTCACGCGCTTCACGGAGTGGTACGAGCGCCTGCTGGAAGCGGGGATGCGGCACCGCGGTCGGGTGATCGCGCTCGCCTTCCTGCTGCTGGCGGCGGGGCTCGGGATCGGCGCGTCGCTGGAGCGCAGCGTCCTCCCGGACGTGGACCAGGGCGCCTTCCGGGCGCGCCTGGAGATGCCGCGCGGCACCCCGCTGGAGGTCACCGCGGAGGAGGCGGCCCGGCTGGAATCGCTCTTCCGCCGCGACCGGGCCGTGGACGCGGTGTTCACCCGCGCGGGGCGCCAGCTGGCGATCGCGGGGATGGACGAGGCGGAGAGCGGCACCCACACGGCCACGCTGGAGGTGCGCCTCAAGGAGGGAGAGAGCACCGCGGCGACGCTGGAGCGGCTGCGCACGGGGCTCGCCGCCTTCCCGCCGGGGAGCGTGTCCATCGAATCGGGGCAGGCTACCGCGCTCGGCAAGCTGCTGGGCGGCGGCGAGTCCGACCTGGCGGTGCGGATCCGCGGCGAGGACCTGGACGCGGCCCTGGCCTACGCGCAGGAGGCCGAGCGGCGGCTGGCGGGGCTGGGCGCGGTCACCAACGTGCGCCTGGGCACGGAGATGGGGCAGCCGGAGGCGCGGGTGGAGATCGACCGGGAGCGCGCGGCGCAGTACGGGATCGACCCGCGCAAGGTGGCGGAAACGGTGGAAGCGTACATGAAGGGGAAGAAGGCCACCGAGTTCGTGGACTTCGACCGCAAGGTCCCCGTGGTGGTGCGCCTCCCGGAGGCCGAGCGCCGCTCGCTGGAAACGCTGGAGGCGCTGCGGGTGGAGGGGATCCCGCTGCGCGAGCTGGTGCAGGTGCACACCGCCTCCGGCCCCTCGGAGATCCGGCGCATGGACCAGAGCCGCGTGGTGGTGGTGCACGCGGACGTGGCCCCGTCCGCCGGGGGGGTGGACGAGGCGGTTGCCGCGGTGCGCTCCACGCTTTCCTCGCTCCCCGCGCAGCACGGCCTGCGGGTGGAGATCGGCGGCGAGAACGAGGAGATGCGCAGGGGCTTCCGCGCGCTCAGCTTCGCGTTCGTGCTCGCGCTGCTGCTGGTCTACATGCTCCTCGCCGCCGAGTTCGAGTCGCTCCTCCACCCCTTCATCATCCTGCTGGCCGTCCCCCTGGCCGCGGTGGGCGCCACGGCGGCGCTCTGGCTGGCGGGCGCGGGGATCAACACCATGAGCCTCATCGGCATGGTGATCCTGGTGGGGATCGTGGACAACGACGCAGTGGTCAAGGTGGACTTCATCAACCAGATGCGGCGCGAGGGGATGACCCGCCACGAGGCGATCCGCGCCGCCGGCCACGCCCGCCTGCGCCCCATCGTGATGAACTCCATCACCGCGGGGCTGGGGCTGCTCCCCATGGCGCTCGGGATCGGGCCCGGCGCCGAGCTGCAGGCGCCGCTGGCGATCGCCGTGCTCGGCGGGCTGACCAGCGCCACGGCGCTGACGCTGGTGGTGATCCCCGTCGCCTACGACGTGCTGGAAGAGTTCGGGGAGCGGATGCGCGCCTGGTGGGGACGCCCGGCCTCCGCGTCCGCCCCGGCCCCGGCGCCCGCGCCCGGCCCGGCGGTGAGCGCCGGCGCCATGGGCGACTGAGGCCGCTCGCCGTGAGACCCGCCCTCCTGCTCCGACTCGCCGGCGCCGGGCTCCTCCCGCTGCTCACCGCGTGCGGCGGCGACGCCCGGGGCGCCGCGCCGGTGGCGCGCGACAGCGCGGGGGTGCGCATCGTGGAGAACGCCCGCGCGGCCTGGGGCCCCGGCGAGGGGTGGCGCGTCGTCCCCGAGCCGCGGGTGGACATCGGGGTCGCGGAGGGCGCCGCCGCCTACCAGCTCGGGCGGGTGGCCGGCGCGCTGCGGCTGGACGACGGCCGCATCGTGGTCGCGGACGGGCAGGCCAACGAGCTGCGCTACTTCGACGCGCAGGGCCGGCACCTGAAGACGGCCGGCCGGGCGGGCGGCGGGCCCGGCGAGTTCCAGGGGATGATGCACCTGCTGCGCCTCCCGGGAGACTCCGTCGCGACGTGGGAGTGGAGCGGCCGGCTGTCGGTCTTCGGGCCGGACGGCGGGTTCGTCCGCAGCCGGCGGATCGAGCCTCCCGGGGAAGGGATGATCATCAACGCCGAGGCGATCTTCCCGGACGGCTCGATCCTGGTGGCGCCCGCCGGCAGCCTGATCTTCAAGAGCGGCACCAGCGTGGCCCGCGACACCGGCGCGGTGCTCCGCTACGCGGCCGGCGGCGCGGCGGTGGACACCGTGGGGCGCTTTCCGGGAACGCAGATGTTCACGATGTCCGGCACGGAGAACGGCGGGTGGGCGACCATCTCCCCGGTGCCGTTCGGCCTGGAAACCTTCCGCGCCGTGCACGGCGGGCTGCTGTACGTCGCGGACAACGCCCGCTTCGAGGTCGCGGTGTACGACGCGAAGGGGAAGCTGCTGCGGCTGATGCGCGCGCCGCACCGGACGGAGCCGCTCACGGCGGACGAGGTCGAGCGCTACAGGAAGGACCAGATGGCCGCGATGGGCGAGGGCGGCGACGAGCGCAGGATGCAGGAGCGCACCCTGGGAGCCATGCGGTTCCCGGAAACCAAGTCCGCCTTCGCCGCCATGCGCGTGGACCGTACGGGCGCGGTGTGGCTGCGGGAGCACTCGGTGGATAGCGGCGCCCCCGGCCGGTGGACGGTGTTCGCCGGGGACGGGACGCTTCTGGGGACGGTGGAGGTACCCGCCCGGACGCGCGTCGTGGAGATCGGCTCCGACTACCTGCTGGGCACCTGGAGCGACGACCTGGACGTGCAGCACGTGCGCCTGCACCGCCTGGAAAGGACCCGCGCGGGCGGCTGACCCGGCGCGCCGCGGCGACGGGCACGGCGAGCTTTCCCCACACTCTGCCACGGAGTCCGACCGTGCGAGCACCCGCGCTCCTCCGCGCCGCCGGAGTCGCCGTCCTCCCCGTCCTCGCCGCCTGCGGCGGCGACACCCGGGCCGCCGGGCCCGTGGTGCGCGACAGCGCCGGAGTGCAGATCGTGGAGAACGGCGCTCCCGCCTGGAAGCAGGGACGGGGGTGGCGCCTTTCCGCCGAGCCGGCGCTGGACATCGGCATGCTGGACGGCCCGCCGCAGTACCAGTTCGGCGACATCGCCGGGGTGGTGCGGCTCGGCGACGGAACCGTGGTGGTGGGCGACGACCAGAGCAAGGACCTGCGCTTCTTCGACCGCAGCGGGCGCCACGTGAGGACGGTGGGGCGCGAGGGCGGCGGGCCGGGCGAGTTCAGGTCGGTCGGGAGCCTGTTCGCCGTGGAGGACTCGCTGGTGGTGGGGGACTGGTCCAGCCGGAGGGTCTCCGTGTTCGCGCCCGACGGGCGCCTCGTCCGGGCCATCCCGATCGAGGGCAAGGAGTTCACCTTTCCGGCGGGCTACTTTCGCGGCGGGGCGGTGCTGCTGCGCGCCGGCACCACCTTCGACAACACGTCCAGGTCCGGGCTCAAGCGCGATTCCATCACCTATCTCCGGCTGGATCCGGCCGGCGGCCCGCCGAAGAAGATGGGGCGCTTCCCGGGGCCCGAGAGCTGGGTGCAGGCGAACGGCGGCGGGATCATGGTCACCTCGCCGGCCTTCGGGCGCTCCTCCAGGATCGCGCCGGTGCCGGACGGGTTCTTTTTCGGCTCCGGGGACGCGCACGAGATCCGCAGGTACGACGCCGCCGGCAGGCTGGTGCGGCTGATCCGCAGGCGCGAGGAGCTCCGCCCCGTCACGCCGGCCGACATCGACCGCTACAAGCAGTTGCTGCAAAAGGACATGGAGGCGACCAAGGAGCCCTTCCTCCGGCAGATGCTGGAACGGAGGCTGGCCGACATGCCGTTCCCCGAGACCATGCCGGCCCACGGGGAGATCCGGGCGGACCGCGCGGGCAACCTGTGGGTGAGCGACTTCCAGGTCACCACGGAGGACCCGGGCCGCTGGACCGTCTTCGACCCGCAGGGCCGCATGCTCGGCGCGGTCGCCACGCCGCCGCGCTTCCGGCTCCACGACATCGGGGCGGACTACGTGGTGGGCGTCTGGAAGGACGAGCTGGACGTGGAGCACGTGCGCATGTTCTCGCTGGAAAAGTCCGGGGCGGACAGCTAGGCCGCCGCGACGGACCCCGGGTGCTGTGACCCGAACACTTCAACGGAGCCCTTACTTGAGAGCGTCTACCCTTTTTCGCGCCGCCGGAGTCCTGTTCCTCCCCGCCCTGGCCGCGTGCGGAGCCGACAAACCCACCGTCCGCGCCGTTTCCCGCGACAGCGCCGGCGTGCCCATCGTCGAGAACGCGGCTCCCGCCTGGAAGTCGGGCGAGGAGTGGCGGCTCTCGGCCGAGCCGACGCTGGACATCGGGCTCGCGACCGGCGCGGCCGCGTACCAGTTCGGGCGGGTCACCGGGGCGGTGCGCCTCAGCGACGGCACCGTGGCGGTGGCGGACGCCCAGAGCAGGGAGCTGCGCTTCTTCGACCGCAGCGGGCGCCACGTGAGGACGGTGGGGCGCGAGGGCAACGGCCCCGGAGAGTTCAAGAACATGAACCCGCTCACGGCGACGGGCGACTCGCTGGTGGTGGGGGACCAGTCCAACCAGCGCGTCACCGTGTTCGGCCCGGACGGCAGCATGGTCCGCGCCGTCCCTCTGCAGGTCCCCGGGATGGAAGGGTTCATCCGGCCGGTGGGCTCCCTGCGCGACGGCAGCGTGCTCGTCACCGCCGGGACCCTGGCCCGCGGCGAGGCGGGGAACGGGATCTCGCGCGACAGCATCACGATCCTGCGGCTGCTCCCCGGCGGCGCGGCGCGCCCGCTGGGCCGCTTCGCGGGGGACGAGATGTTCACGCAGGGCCGGGGCGGCGCGGTGATGATGGCCCCCCGCGCCTTCGGCCTTTCCGCGGAGGTGGCGGCGGTGCCCGACGGCTTCTTCTACGGCTCCACCGACAGCTACCGGATCGGCAGGTACGACGCGGAAGGGAAGCTGCTGCGGCTGATCAACGTGCAGCGTGAGCCCCGCGAGGTCACCCCGGAGGACGTCGAGCGGTACAAGGAGGGACGCCGGCAGGCATCCGCCCAGGGCGGGCGGCCGCCGCAGGTCCGGCAGATGCTGGAGCGCAGCCTGGAGTCGATGTCGTTCCCGGAGACGCTGCCGGCCTACAGCGAGATCAAGGCGGACCCCGCGGGCAACCTGTGGGTGCGCGACTACTGGATCACGCCGGACGACCCCGGCCAGTGGACCGTGTTCAACCCGGAAGGGCGCATGCTGGGGACGGTCGCCACCCCCGCGCGCGTGCGCATCCTCGAAATCGGCCGGGACTACGTGCTCGGCGCCTGGGCCGACGACCTGGACGTGGAGCACGTCCGCATGTTCGCGCTGGAAAAGCCCGCGGGCGCCACCCGGGCCCCGTGACCGCCACCCGTCACTCATTCGCGCGACCGACGTGATCCGCTTCTCCATCCGCCGCCCCATCGCCGTCGCCATGGCGTACCTGGCCGTCTCCATGCTGGGAGTCGCGGCCTGGGTGCTCGTGCCCATCGAGCTGCTCCCCGAGACGGAGCTGCCGCGGCTCACGGTGAGCGCCTCCTGGCCGGGCGCCTCGCCGGAAGCGACCGAGGCGTTCCTCACCTCGCCGCTGGAGGCGGCGATCCAGCAGGTGCGCGGCGTGGAGAAGGTGTCCTCCACCTCGGAGGAGCAGAACGGCACGGGGGAGGCCTCCATCTCGGTGGAGTTCGCGCGGGGGACGGACATGGACTTCGTGCGGCTGGAGCTTTCCGAGCGGCTGGCCGCGCTGGACGAGGACCTCCCCGACGGCGCCGCCCGCCCCACGGTGGAAAGCTACGTCCCCGAGGAGTTCCAGGACCAGAACCGCCCCTTCCTGCGCTACACCGTCACCGGGCCGTACACGGTGGAGGCGCTGCGCAAGCACGTGGACGACGTCATCGCCCCGGAACTGCGCCAGGTGGACGGCGTGGCCGACGTGTCCCCGCAGGGAGGGCGCGAGCGGATGCTGGAGATCCAGGTGGACGAGAAGAAGGCGCTCGCCCTGGGGCTGGACCCCGCGGACATCGGCCAGCGCATCCGCGACCTGGAGTTCGTGCGCGAGTCGGGGGTGGTGCGGGAGGGCGGGACCGAGTACACGGTGGCGATCCGGCAGCGGGCGGAAAGCCCGGTGGAGGTGCGCCGCCTCCCGCTCCTCACCGACAAGGGGCGCCTGGTGCGGCTGGAGGACGTGGCCGTGGTCCGCGATACGTACGAGGACCCGTTCACCTACTACCGCATCGACGCGCAGCCCGCGGTCTCGTTCATCGTGCAGAAGGAGATCGGCACCAACGCGGTGAGCGTGGCCGACCACGTCAAGGCGCACCTGGCGACGATCGCCGGCATGCACCCGCGCGGCGTGCGGCTGATCCTGGACGACGACCAGAGCGAGGCCATCCGGGCGCAGCTCACCGACCTCCGGTACCGCGCGCTTTCCGGCGGGATCATCGTTTTCGTGGTCCTGCTCTTCTTCCTGCGCTCCTTCCGCTCGGCGGCGATCGTCTTTTCGAGCATCGCGTTCTCCGTCCTCATCACCCTCAACCTCATCTACTTCGGCGGGCTGACGCTGAACGTGCTGACGCTGATGGGGCTGGCGATGGGGTTCGGGCTGGTGATCGACAACTCGGTGGTGGTGCTGGAAAACATCTACCGCCGCCGCAAGCTGGGCGACTCGGCGGAGGAAGCCGCCCGGCGCGGCTCCGGGGAGATGGTGCTCCCGGTGCTGGCGGCGACGCTGACCACCATCATCGTGTTCGTCCCCTTCGTGTACCTGCAGGGCGAGCTGCGCCTGTTCTACATCCCGCTGGCGATCGTGGTGGGGTTCACCAACGTTGCCAGCCTGTTCGTCACCTTCACCTTCATCCCGGCGCTGGCCGGCCGGCTGCTGCGGGTGCAGCGCCGCTTCCGCCCGGCGGCGGACGCGCCGGACGCGCCGGTTGCGGGACGGGCCGCCGCCGCGGTGCCGGAGCGGGCGCCCGCCTACGTGCGCATGTACTCGGGGATGGTGCGCGGGTCGCTGCGCTTTCCGTGGATGACGGTGGTGGTGTCGCTGCTGGCGCTGGCGGGGTCGTGGTACCTGTTCGACAAGTACGTCACCCGCGGCACCGTGTGGCGGCCCTGGTGGGAGCGGGAGTCGTACATCTCCATCAACGTGGACCTGCCGCGCGGCGAGGAGCTGGAGCGCACGGACGAGCTGGTGCGCTTCTTCGAGGGTCAGCTGAAGCAGATGCCGGAGGTGGAGCGCTTCACCAGCAACGTGCGCCCGCAGGCCGCGCGCATCGTGGTCACCTTCCCGGACTCGCTGGAGGACTCCGGGATCCCGGTCGCGATCAAGGAGCAGATGGAGGCGTACAGCCACCTCTTCGGAGGGGCGGAGGTGCGCGTGACCGGGTACGGGCCCTCCTTCTACGGCGGGGGCGGGAGCCCGCCCAACTACTCCATCCAGGTGCTGGGCTACAACTACCAGACGGTGCGCGAGATCGCGGACGACCTGGGCGAGCGGCTGACGCGCTTCTCGCGCATCCAGGACGTGGATACCAACTCGTCCGGTACCTGGTACGTGCGCGACAAGGCCACCGAGGTGGTGCTGCGCATCGACCGGCGGCGGCTGGCGCTGCACGGGCTCTCGGCGAACGACGTGGCCGCCCGCGTGGCGGCGGCGGTGGGGGGGCAGTCGCGGCGCGACCGGGTGCGGCTGGCCGGCGAGGAGGTGGGCTTCGCCATCCGCACGGGCGACCGGGAGCAGATGGACGTGCTCTCGCTCCAGGAGATGCTGATCCCCGCGCCCACCGGCGAGGCGGTTCGCCTGGGCGACGTGGCGGTGCTGGAGGAGCGGGAGGTGCTGTCGCGCATCCTCCGCGAGGACCAGCAGTACCAGCGCACGGTGAGCTACGAGTTCCGCGGCCCCACCAAGCTGGGCGACCGGGTGCAGAAGTCGGTGATCAACAACACGCGCCTCCCGGCCGGGTACAGCATCAAGGGCAAGGAGGACTGGCGCTGGTCGGACGAGGAGCAGGAGCAGATCTGGGGGGTGCTGGCGGTGTCGCTGGTGCTCATCTTCATGGTGACGGCGGCGCTCTTCGAGTCGCTCCGCCTGCCGCTGTGCGTGCTGCTCACGGTGCCCATGGCGCTGATCGGGGTGTTCCTGACCTTCTTCTTCGCCGACGCGAGCTTCACCCGCGAAGCGTTCATCGGGGTGATCATGATGGGCGGCGTGGTGGTGAACAACGCCATGCTGCTGGTGGACCACGTCAACCAGCTCCGCCGCGGCGAGGGGCTGCCCCTGGAGCCGGCGATCCTGCGCGGCACGCTGGAGCGGGTGCGCCCCATCCTGATGACCAGCGCGGTGACCATCCTGGGGCTGCTGCCGCTGGTGCTGTTCAGCGAGACGGCGGACTCCAACATCTGGAACGCCATGGGCTACGCGCTCCTGGGCGGGCTCGCCAGCTCCACGGTGCTGGTGCTGACGGTCACGCCCGCGCTGTACCTGCTCTTCGAGCGCGGGCCGGAGCGGAACAAGCTGGCCGCCGCGTTGCCGGCCTCTCCGGCCCCCGGACAGGTGCCGGAGCCCGTGCCGGCATAAGCTCCACACCGGCCGGGAGGACACCGTTCCTCCCGGCTCGTTTATTTCCTTGCTCATCGGGAAACAAGCGCGTAATATACGACGCGCTATGAGCCGGGCCGTTTTCGCCGGCCTCCGCGAGGAGGAGCCGCGGCCGCGCGCCGCGGGAGCGCCGACGGGAACGCCGTGGAGAGCGCGAAGTGCTGTCGATCACCCTGTTCCGGGAGGGAACGATGCGGAAGATCAGACTGCTGCTGGTGCTCGCAGGGGTTGGAATCGCGACGGCGACGCTGTCCAGCCCGACCCCCGGCTACGCGGACGGGAAGTGCGACGGACGGGAGTCGTGGCTGGTGCCGGGGGTCTGTACGTACTGCCAGTGGGGCGGTGCGTGCGGTGCGTGCCAGCTCAGCCCCTGCAACGCCACGGAGGAAGAGCCGACGGTGGAGTAGCCGGGCGTGACGGAAGCGTGGCCGCCCCCCGCCCGCGCTCCGCGGGGCGCGACCACGCTGATCACCTCCGGTGGAGCCCATCGGCTCCTGCGGGGGATCGCCAGCGACCGCGCCTCGCCCCACATCCCCGCGAACCGGAATGAAGACCCACTCACTCCGCCGCACCTGCCTCGGCCTGTTCGCGCTGGCCTGCCTCGGCGCAGCGAGCGGCTGCACGCGCGAACCGGAGGACCGCTACCCCCGGCTGGACCGCGAGGCGGTCGGCGCGAGGGCGAACCGGGCACCGAAGTTCCTGCTCCTGGTGTTCAGCCCCGAAGACTGCCTCGCATGCGCCACGGACATGCCCCGGTGGCTTGCGCTCCGGAGGCACTCACCCGGAAGCGTGGCCATCCTCCTCACCCGACCTCCCTCGGCAGCCCAGACCAAGGTGTTCGCGCGCTACCGGATCCCCGTGGACGGCGTCCTCGGGCGGGGCGCGTTCCCGAAGCCGTCGCGCGGGGGGACCGCCTATCTGTACGTTGCCGGCGAGCTCGCCGTTTCCGGCCCGCTCAACCGCGCCGCGACCCAGGCCACCCTGGACAAGGAGCTGGCGCCATGAATCACAGGCTCATCCTGACCGGCCTCGCCGCGGCGGCGCTGGCATCCTGCGGGGGAGAAGAGCGGCCGCGGCAGGAGGGCCCTCCGCTCACCCTCGCCGCCATCGACAGCGTGGAGCTTCAGGAGAACGACTCGCTCTACCTGGGGGCTCCCACCCACATGACGGTCGGCGCGGACGGCGACCTGTACGTGAGCGACGTCATGAACGGGCACGTTCTCCGGTTCTCCCGCGACGGCAGGCCCGTCGCTCGCTACGGGCGGCGCGGTCGGGGACCGGGCGAGATGGGCGGCCCCGTGGCCACCACCCTGATGGGCGATTCCCTGCTGGTGGCGGCGGACTGGAGGAATGGGCGGACGTCCGTCTTCGACCGGAACACGGGCGCCTTCGTGCGCTCCACCCCGCTGGAGGGATACCCGCTGTGGATGCAGGTGGTGGGCGACACCATCTGGATGTCGGACGTCAACATAACGCGGAAGACCAGCCTCGCCGCCTGGCCCACGGCCCAGGACTCGGTGCGCTACCTGGGCACGCTTCCCATGGAGTACGTGAAGTCGCCGATCCTGCTGGAGTCCCACCCCTACGCGACGATGCTGCGCACGGGAGACACCATTCTCCTGGGGTACACGGGGCACCGGGCCCTCTTCCTCCTCGACCCCGGCGGGGCCGTGTTCGACACCGTGGAGGTTCCCGCGGTGCGCCGGCGCGGTGTGCCGGAGGACATCCTGGAGCGGTTCTCGGAGCCGCTCGAGAACGACGAGATCGCCTCGATGGGATCCGCCCTGGTGGCCCTGCACCGCCTCCCCGGCGGCGAAGTCGCCGCCTTCTACCTGGACGTGACGGTCGATGGGCGGCTGATCACGGCGGACGGCTTCCTTTCCGTCCTGTCGCCCGACTTCCGCAGTGCATGCGTGGACATCCCCTTCGAGTTCCGGCGCGACGGCCGCCCCGTGGTGGCGTTTCGGGGCGACACGCTGTTCACGCTCGAACAGCGGATCGTTTCGGAGACGCGGGCCGTCTCCTCCGTCCGGTCTTACCGGATCGACACCTCGCGGTGCAGGTGGCTGCCGGTGGGGACCGGGGGCGCCGCCGCCTCGGGTAGGGGCGCGATGGCGGCATCGTCTGCCGGGCTGCCCGGGTAGGCCCGCGTTCGCGAGGACGGCCGCGGTTTGGAGCGTATCCCGCCTGCGCGGGAGCGGGCACGTGGCCCCGCGCGCCGCATCGGGAATTGCGCGCGCGGGCCACAGGCGCTTCATTCCCCGCATCCATCGTCGTCTCCCGCCGTCCCACCCGTACGTCCAGCCATGAAGCGATCGACCTCCCTGCTCGCGGGCGCGCTCCTCTGCGCCGCGCCCGCCGCCGCGCAGCGGGCGGACACCGCCCTGGTGTCGCTGGTGAACGCGGAGCGCGCCTT
>JBEVLE010000766.1:0-13793 GCA_040509335.1 Longimicrobiaceae bacterium
GAGGGGCCCCGGGAGCGATCCCGGGGCCCCTCGCCGTCGTGGGGGAGAAGGTGGAGGCGGGCTACCGGCTCTGCACGGCGACGTTGCCGCCGCCGAGCTGCACCGGGGCGGTGCGCGTGCCCACCTGGCGCCAGATCCGTCCGTCGTTGTCCATGATGGTGATGGCGAAGGTGTCGCGCACCCTGGGGCTCTTCAGGTCGCCGTCCATCCCGTCGACCGTGAAGGTGTAGTTCCCCGCGGGCCAGCCCGGGTCGGCGAGGCCGGTCGCCCGGTCGATCCGCTGCACCGTGGCCCGGCCGCTGAAGGCCGCCAGCGACGCGTCCCGGTTGTCGAAGGTGAGCGCCCCGCCCTGCCAGCTGTTGCTCTTCACCACGTAGTCGTACCCGTCGGTCCCGCGGTACACGTAGGTGAGGTTGCCGCGCGGGCTGCCGTTCTTCTGGTACGCGACGCTGAACCCGAAGTTGGCCTTGCCGTTGGCGCTCTGGGCGTCCGGGATCCATCCGCCGCCGGTGGTCCTCTTTTCCGTGGAGCCCAGGACCACGGTGAGGGCGTCGGTGTCGAAGTCTCCGCTCCAGTAGGCGTTGTCCGGGTCGATGGAGGTCTGGACGATCCACTGGTTGTCGTTGTCGGCCGCCACCGTCGCGGTCGCCATCGCGTTCCCGGCGGCGTCGGCCATGGCGTACACCGTCTGCGACCCGCCGCCCTGCTTGCTGAGCATGAAGCGGACGCGCGCCAGGCCCAGGTTCCCGAGCGTTCCGCCGCCGGTCCGCTGGAGCGTGGCCGACAGGCGGATGGTGGCCGTGTTGATGGTGGGCCCGCCGGTAGCGGCGTAGTTGTCGCCGGTGTACTCCACCGCGAGGGCGCGCTTGCCCACGGCGAAGCTCTGGTCCACCTGTCCGGCTGAGTAGTCGGCGCTGGCGGCCTGCACCGCCCGGACGGTGCAGCTCCCGGACTTCAGCAGCTGCACCTGCCCCGCGGCGCTCACGGTGCAGACCGTGGGGGTGGTGGACGAGAAGGTGACCGCGATCCCCGAGGCCCCCGCCGCGGCGTAGCCCGCCACGCCGAACTCGGGGTCGCCGTACGTCTTCGCCGGCAGCGCCAGCGTGAAGGTGAGGGTGGCGGGCGCCTTCGCCGCGGCCACCGTGCGCTCCAGCGCGCTCCCCGCGGCGGCGGTCGCCGCGAGGTAGTCGTTGTTCCCCGGCTGCGAGGCGCTGAGGACGCAGGCGGTGGTGCCGCTGGTCATGGTCACCGTGTACCCCGGCGAGGCCGGCGCCACGGAGCAGCCGCCCGCGGCGGCCACCGCCACGGCGAGCCCGGAGCTGGCGGTGGGGTTGACGGCGAAGCTCGCCCCGAAGGTCTGCGGGCTCGCCGGCTGGCCGAAGGTGACGGTCTGCGCGGCCTTGCTCAGCGCCACGGGGAGCGCCGGCGAGGTGGCGGCCTCGTAGTTGGTGTCCGCCGCCTTGCTCGCGGTCACCGCGCAGCTGCCGGTGCCGCTGGTGATCTCCACCTTGCCGGTGTCCGGCCCGGTGGCGACGATGGCGCACGCGGTGGAGGCGCCCACGCCGAAGCTCACCGCCCCGGTGCCGCTCCCGCCCGTGGCCGCCGGCGCGTACTTCTGCCCGAAGGTCCCGGCCGTCGGCGAGGTCACCGTGAGCGCGGCCTGCCCGATCCTGGCGGCGGCCGCCGAGGCGGCCACCTCCGCGGCGGCATTGTAGTTGTCGTCGCCGGCACGGTTCACCTTGACGGTGCAGGAGCCGGTGCCGCTGGTCATGGTGACGCTGCTGCCGCTGATGGAGCACACGCCGCTCGTCGTGACCACCAGCGCCGCGGAGCTGCTGCCGCCGCCCGGTGTGACCGTGAAGCTGGAGTTGTACGGCGCCGTGGCCGGCACGCCTAGCAGGCTGAGCGCCGCCTGCCCGATCTTCGATGCCGCCGCCGAGGCGGTGACCTCCGAAGCCGGGTTGTAGTTGGCGTCGCCGGCCCGGTTCACCTTGACGGTGCAGGAGCCGGTGCCGCTGGTCATGGTCACGTCGTTCCCGCTGATGGAGCAGACGCCAGTGGTCGTGACGACCAGGGCCGCCGAGCTGCTGCCGCCGCCCGGGGTGACCGTGAAGCTGGAGTTGTACGGCGCCGTGGCCGGCACACCCAGCAGGCTGAGCGCCGCCTGGTTCAGCTTGGTGGCGGTCGCGGAAGCAGTCACCTCCGAGGCCGCGTTGTAGTTGTCGTCGCCGGCCCGGTTCACCTTCACGATGCAGGAGCCGGTGCCGCTCGTCATGGTGACGTCGTTTCCGCTGACCGAGCAGACGCCACTCGTCGTGACCACCAGCGAAGCCGAGCCGCTGCCGCCGCCCGGAGTCACGGTGAACGTCGAGTTGAACGGCGCCGAAGCAGGAACGCCCGACAGGCTCAGCGCTGTCTGGTTGATCTTGGTGGCGGTCGCAGAGGCGCTCACCTCCGTGGCGGCGTTGTAGTTGTTGTCGCCGGCCCGGTTCACCTTGACGGTGCAGGTGCCGGTGCCGCTGGTCATGGTCACGTCGTTCCCGCTGACGGAGCACACGCCACTCGTCGTGACCACCAGCGAGGCCGAGCTGCTGCCTCCACCCGGTGTCACAGTGAACGTCGAGTTGAACGGCGCGGATGCAGGAACGCCCGACAGGCTGAGCGCCGCCTGCCCGATCTTCGATGCCGCCGCCGAGGCGGTGATCTCCGAGGCCGCGTTGTAGTTGTCGTCGCCGGCACGGTTCACCTTGACGGTGCAGGAGCCGGTGCCGCTGGTCATGGTCACGTCGTTCCCGCTGATCGAGCAGACGCCGCTCGTCGTCACCACCAGCGAGGCCGAACCGCTGCCGCCGCCCGGAGTGACCGTGAACGTCGAGTTGAACGGCGCGGACGACGGCACGCCCAGCAGGCTGAGCGCCGCCTGGCTCAGCTTCGATGCGTTGGCCGAGGCAGTCACCTCCGTTGCCGCGTCGTAGTTGGCATCGCCAGCCCTGTTGACCTTGACGGTGCAGGAGCCGGTGCCGCTCGTCATGGTCACGTCGTTGCCGCTCACCGTGCAGACGCCGCTCGTCGTGACCACCAGCGAGGCCGACCCGCTGCCTCCGCCCGGAGTGACCGTGAAGGTCGAGTTGTACGGCGCCGAAGCAGGCACGCCCACCAGGCTGAGTGCAGCCTGGCTCAGCTTGGATGCAGAGGCCGAGGCGGTTACTTCCGCTGCGGCGTCGTAGTTGTCGTCGCCTGCGCGGTTGACCTTGACGGCGCAGGAGCCGGTGCCGCTGGTCATGGTCACGTCGTTGCCGCTGATCGAGCAGACGCCACTCGTCGTCACTACCAGCGAGGCCGAACCGCTGCCTCCGCCCGGCGTCACGGTGAACGTCGAGTTGAACGGCGCGGACGACGGCACGCCCAGCAGGCTCAGCGCCGCCTGGTTCAGCTTCGAAGCGTTAGCCGAGGCAGTCACTTCCGCAGCGGCGTTGTAGTTGTCGTCGCCGGCACGGTTGACCTTCACCGTGCAGGAGCCGGTGCCGCTGGTCATGGTCACGTCGTTGCCGCTGATCGAGCAGACGCCACTCGTCGTCACTACCAGCGAGGCCGAACCGCTGCCTCCGCCCGGCGTCACGGTGAAGGTCGAGTTGAACGGCGCTGATGCAGGCACGCCCAGCAGGCTGAGTGCAGCCTGGCTCAGCTTTGAGGCGTTGGCCGAGGCCGTCACCTCCGCAGCGGCGTCGTAGTTGTCGTCCCCTGCCCTGTTCACCTTGACGTTGCAGGAGCCGGTGCCGCTGGTCATGGTCACGTCGTTGCCGCTGATCGAGCAGACGCCGCTCGTCGTCACCACCAGCGATGCCGAACCGCTGCCTCCGCCCGGTGTCACGGTGAAGGTGGAGTTGAACGGCGCAGAAGCAGGCACGCCCAGCAGGCTGAGTGCCGCCTGGCTCAGCTTCGAAGCGTTAGCCGAGGCAGTCACTTCCGATGCGGCGTTGTAGTTGTCGTCACCAGCCCTGTTCACCCTGACGATGCAGGAGCCGGTGCCGCTGGTCATGGTCACGTCATTTCCGCTGACGGAGCACACGCCGCTCGCCGTGACCACCAGCGAGGCCGAACCGCTGCCTCCGCCCGGAGTGACCGTAAACGTCGAGTTGAACGGCGCCGATGCAGGCACGCCCAGCAGGCTGAGTGCAGCCTGGCTCAGCTTCGAGGCGTTGGCCGAGGCCGTCACCTCCGCAGCGGCGTCGTAGTTGTCGTCGCCTGCCCGGTTGACCTTCACCGTGCAGGAGCCGGTGCCGCTGGTCATGGTCACGTCGTTGCCGCTGATCGAGCACACGCCGCTCGTCGTCACCACCAGCGCCGCCGAACCGTTGCCGCCACCCGGAGTCACCGTGAACGTCGAGTTGTACGGCGCCGACGACGGGACCCCCAACAGGCTGAGTGCAGCCTGGCTCAGCTTGGACGCGTTAGCTGAGGCAGTCACTTCCGCGGCGGCGTCGTAGTTGTTATCGCCCGCCCGGTTGACCTTCACCGTGCAGGAGCCGGTGCCGCTCGTCATGGTGACGTCGTTGCCGCTGATCGAGCACACGCCGGCTGCCGAGACGACCAGCGAGGCCGAGCTGCTGCCGCCACCCGGCGTCACCGTGAACGTCGAGTTGAACGGTGCCGAGGCAGGAACGCCCAACAGGCTGAGTGCCGCCTGGCTCAGCTTGGATGCCGAGGCCGAAGCGCTCACCTCCGAAGCGGCGTTGTAGTTGGCATCCCCTGCCCGGTTCACCTTGACCGTGCAGGAGCCGGTGCCGCTGGTCATGGTGACGTCGTTCCCGCTCGCGGAGCAGACACCGCTCGTCGTCACCACCAGCGGGGCCGAGCCGCTGCCGCCGCCCGGAGTGACGGTGAAGCTGGAGTTGTACGCCGCCGAGGCCGGCACGCCCGACAGGCTGAGCGCCGCCTGGTCCGCCTTGCCGACCGTGAGCGACCCCGTGGCGTTCGAGGCCAGGTAGCCTCCGTCGCCCGCGAAGCTCACCCCCACGCCGGTGGCGTAGGTCCCGGCGCCGATCCCGGCCAGGCTCACGCCGGCGAGCGAAGCCACGCCCGAAGCGTTGGTGGCGGGACAGGCCACGCCGGTGCTCCCGCCGCACGCCGCCGTTCCGTTGACCGTGAAGCCGATCGTCTTCCCGGCGACCGGCGAGCCGCCCGCGGTGAGCGTGGCGGCGAGGCTCGTGGTGCCGCCGTACACGCCCGTCGCGGCGGACGCGGCGAGGCCCGTCGCCGCCGCGCTGGTCACGACCACGCTCTGCGACGAGTCCACCGCCGCCATGTAGAAGCTGGGCGACTCCGACCCCGCGTAGCGCACGTACACCTTGTAGGTGCCCGGCGCGGCGGGGAGCGTCCCCGCCGCGGTCGCGGTGCCGTTCCCCACGGTGGAGGCCGTGAAGGTGCCCGATCCCACGGTGAAGCTGACCGTCGCTCCCTGGATCCCCGTGTTGCCCGGGGGCGGCGAGCGGTCGACGAGCTTCGCCTGGAGGGTGGTGGACGCACCCGCGCCGCCGCCGCTCGCGGACACGTCCAGCAGCGCCGTCCCCTTCTTGACCCGCAGCGCCCCCGTGGCGGAGTTCGAGGCGCAGTTCCCCGACAGCGTGGACGTCGCCGCCACCGGGTACGAGGTTCCCAGCGTCAGCCCGGAAAGGTTGACGGCGTTCCAGCTCGCCTCGCCGGACGACAGGGCGGTGTTGTCCTGCTTGAGGGTGGGGGTGATGGAGAAGTTCACCCTGACGTTGGCCAGCTGCCCCGCGTTGCAGCTCCCCATGGTGGCGAGGTTCGCCCGCAGGTTGGCGGTGGCGGCGCCGGCGACCAGCGCGACCACCGAGTCCGGCTGCACGCTCAGCGTGAGCGCCGGCTTCGCCGTGCTGCCGGCGGCGCCGGGCGACGTGGCGAGCACCACGTTGTACGCCGCGAACATCCGCGCCCACAGCGCGCGCAGGCGCCCGGCCAGCGCGCCCGCCGCGGAGGCCCCGCCATGGCCGGAAAGGGCGGAGCCGCCGTACGCGACCGCGGCGTCGGTCCCTTCCACGTCCGCCGTCCAGTCCGAGCCGTCGGGGAGCACGAGCCCGAAGGAGGCCATGTTGCCGAAGGCCAGACGGGCGCCGCCGTGGTCCAGCACCCGCGACCCGGCCTCGCTCAGGCCGCGCGCGAAGCCGAAGACCCGGGCGCCGGGGCGGACGCCGATGGAGCGCCCGGAGATCCCCGCGAGCCAGCCGTAGCGCTCCGACACCGCCGCGGAGGCGTCCTGCAGCACCAGGAGCGCGGGCCCGCCCCCGTCGCCCACCGCGTGCGCGGCGAGGTTGCGGAGGAGCGCGTTCTTGGCCTCGCGGTTCCCCTTGCCCTGGTCCGGCGTGCCGGACCACACGGCGACGCGGCCGGTGAGGACGGCGGACAGGCGCTCCGCCACCTCCGGAGCGCGCAGCAGGGCGAAGGGAGCCTTGCCCGGGTTGTCCGAGAGCGAGGGGACCACCACGAGCGCGTAGCCCGTGAGGTCCGCCGTCTTCAGGTCCAGCGTCCCCCCGGTGCCGTCGTAGCCGCGGTCCACGCCGTCCGGGAAGGAGCCGCCGAGCGCGGCGGCGACGCTGGAGCAGCCGGTGGCGTCGATCCCCACCGGGCAGTACACGAGCGCCTTCTGCGCGCTCAGGCCGGTCGCCGAGGCGCCGAGGCCGGCGGCGACCGCGAGCGCGCGGAAGGCGCGCATCTGGTTGCGGTTCATGGGTCTCCTCACCCGTCGCAGGCGTCGCTGATGATCGCTTCGTACGCCACGACCTGCTCCGCGAGGCCGGCATCGCCGGGGTTCTCCGCCAGCTCCAGCCGCAGCGCGCCGAGCTGGCCCTCGTAGCTCTCGCACACGGTGGATGCGGCCTGCGATTCGCCCGTGGAGCGGGAGGGGGCCGCGGCGGGAGCTTCGGTCTGGGGCTCGGTGGGGGTGGGCCGCTGGGCGCGGTCCTGGCACGCGCAAAGGAGCACGAGCGCCGCGAGCGGGAGCGTGGGGAGGAGCTTCATGGGTGGTTCTCCTGCGGGAGGGGGTACCGTCGATGCCGCGAACGGCCTTCTTCGGCGGCCCGGCCGTCTCGGAGAGACCCGTGGCTTTGCGGACCGGCCTCGCGGCCGGGGTGCCTTTGTCGGAGGGATCTGGGGATCGGAGGGCGAGCGGAACGCTCGGCGGCGGGCATGGCACCCCCCGTGCCGCGGGCGCGAGGAGCAACAAACGCTTGCAGGAAGGCGGTTTACGTCGCAATGAGAAAACGCCGGCCGCGCGGCGGCTGTGCCACATTGGCGCAGCCGCCGCAAAGGATTCGTGGCAATGACACGCAAGCTTATGGGAGAAGGATGTTTACGCGTGGGTGAGAAGAGCCCTCGCGGTGGGACATGCCAGGGACAGCCTGCGGGTTCATGTCACAGCCGCGGCGACTTGCCGCGACATGCACCGCGACCGGTCCGGAAACATGCGGTCAGCCCCCAGCCTACGCCGGGGAATGCGCCGGAGCCCGACCCCCGCGCAGCCGGGGGCACGCCCGACTCGCTGTTGCAAGCCTTCACGACGGGTCATCACGAGAAATCAGACCGTACTCCTCCAGCCGCCGGTAGAGCGTGCGCCGCGGAACGCCCAGCTCCTCCGCCGCGCGCGACCGGTTCCCCCCGCAGCGGCGCAGCACCTCCAGCGTGTACTCGCGCTCCAGCTCGGCCAGGGTCAGCGACCGCTCCGCCGCCGCGCGCACCACGTCGCTCCGCCGGCCGGCCGTCGCCACCTCGGGTGGAAGGTCGTCCGGGCGCACCTCGGCGCGCTCGCTGAGCACGGCGGTCCGCTCCACCACGTTGCGCAGCTCGCGCACGTTGCCCGGCCAGGGGTGGGCCACCAGCGCGGAAAGCGCCGCGGGGGAAAAGCGCATCTCGCCGCGCCCCTCACGCTCCGCGAAGCGGGCCAGGAAGTGCTCCGCCAGCAGGGGGATGTCGGTGGGGCGGTCGCGGAGCGCGGGGACGTGCAGGTGGAGCACGTCGATGCGGAAGAACAGGTCCTCGCGGAACTGGCCGTCGCGGACCCGCCGGGGGAGGTCGCGGTGCGTGGCGGCGACCAGGCGCGCCCCCACCCGCCGCGTCGCCACCTCGCCCACGCGCCGGAACTCGCCGGACTCCAGGAAGCGCAGCAGCTTGGCCTGGAGCCCCGGGGGGAGCTCCGCGACCTCGTCCAGGAACAGGGTGCCGCCGTCGGCGGCCTCCACCAGGCCGGCCTTGTCGCGGTCGGCGCCGGTGAACGCGCCCGCCGCGTGCCCGAACAGCTCGGATTCCACCAGGTGCTCGGGGATGGCGCCGCAGTTCACCGCCACGAAGGCGCCGCCGCCGCCGGCCCGGTGCAGCCCCAGGGCGATCAGCTCCTTGCCGGTGCCCGTCTCGCCGGTGACCAGCACCGGGGAGCGCGATCGGGCGATGCGCCCCATGCGCTCGAAGAGGCGGACCATGGGCCGGCTCCGCCCGATCACCCCGGCCAGGTGGGCGCCGCGCTCCCGCCGCGCCCGCGCCTCCTCCCTGCGGGGGCGCGACTCGTCCAGCACCCGCGCCACCGACGCCAGGAGCGCGGGGGTGCGGAAGGGCTTTGCGAGGTAGTCCGCCGCGCCGGCCCGCGTCAGCGCGACCGCCCCCTCGATGGAGCCGAAGGCGGTGACCGCGATCACCGGGATCTCGGGAAAGGCGGCGCGCACCTGGGCGAGCAGCTCCTCGCCGCGCAGCCCGGGCATCATCAGGTCGGTCACCACCAGGTCCACCACCTCGCCCTGCAGCACCTCCAGCGCTTCGCGGGCGTGCGCCGCGGAGGCCACCCGGTAGCCGGCGCCCTCCAGCACCTCCACGCAGGTGGCGCGCAGCGGCGGGTCGTCCTCCACCACCAGCACGCACTCGGGGGCGCCGCAGCTCACGGCGCCCCCGCCGCGGCCGGCTCGCGGGCGGAGGGCAGGACCACCACGGCGCGCACCCCGGCGCCGGTGGACTCCACGCGCAGCGCGCCGCCGTGCTCCTCCACGATGCCGCGGCTCACGGCGAGCCCCAGCCCCGCGCCCTCGCCCACCCCCTTGGTGGTGTAGAACGGCTCGAAGACGTGGGCCAGGTGCTCCGGGGCGATCCCCGGCCCGTTGTCCTCCACCACCACGCGCGCCTCGCCGTCGCCCTCCTCCACGCGCACCACGACGCGGCGCCCGCCGCCGGGCGCGGCGGCGAGCGCCTGGAGCGCGTTGCGCGCCAGGTTCAGGAGCACGTGCCGCAGCAGGGTGGCCTGGCCGCGCACCACCACCGGGGCGTCGGGGGCGTGCACCTCCACCTCCACCCCGGCCGCCATCCCCGTGGCGGCAAGGCTCGCCACCACCTCGCGCGCCACCGCGCGCAGGTCCAGCGGGGCCGGCTCGATCCCCCGGCGGCGCCCCACGTACAGCAGCCCCTCCACCAGGCGCGTGATGCGCTCCACCTCGGCGGCGATCCCCTCCGCGTTGCGGCGGGCCGCCGCGCTGGCGCCCGGCTCCGCGGCGACGGCGTCCGCGCGCATGGCGATCACCGCCAGCGGCGACCCCAGCTCGTGCGCCAGCCCGCCCGAGACGCGGCCGATCACCGCGAACTTCTCGGCCTCGCGCAGGCGCCGCTCCAGCGCCACCCGCTCCTCCCCCTCGCGCAGCAGGCTGCGCTCTCGCTCGTCCAGCTCGGCGGCCATGGCGTTGAAGGCCAGCGCCAGCTCGTGCAGCTCGCCCGCCGCGGGGGACACGCGGATGGGGCGCGGCGGGCGCTCGCCGCCCAGCGAGCGGATCCCCCCCAGGATCGCGGCCAGGGGGAGGGAGAGCGTGCGGCGCAGCACCCCGTGCACGATCCCCGCCGCGGCCGTGACCAGCGCCAGCGTCAGCAGCAGGAGGCGGCGCCGGGTGGCGGCCACCTCGTGCTCGATGACCGTGGCGCGGCGGGCCAGGACCACGGCGCCGGCGGACGCGGCGGCCGGGAGCACCACCCAGCGCACCCGCATCCCGCAGTCCGCCCACCCGCGCGCGCCGCCCGGCCCCACCGGCCCGCGGGGCACCACGCGCCGCAGGCAGGCGGCGTCGCCCCCGGCGCCGCCCACCACCACGCGCCCGGCGCGGTCGGTGACGGCCGCGACCACCGTTTCGGGGTCGGCCACGACCTCGCCGAACAGGCGGGCCAGGTCGCCGGAGCGGCCGTCGCGCAGGGCGTTGTCGGTGACGATGCGCAGCGTGGACGCCAGCGTCTCGGTTTCGCCGATGAGCGCGCCGCGGAGCAGGCGCACGCGCTGCTCCAGCGAGATCCCCGCGTAGAAGAGCATGATCACGGCGAAGGTGGCCCCCAGGAGGAGGGCGAGCCGGGTGGAGATGCGCATGGCGGCGCGGCGCCGGTGGGGCGCGGATGGGACGAGAGGTGGGGCGCGGACGGGTCGCCGGAGGGCGCCGCGTCACAACGTAGGGCGGGGCGCGCGGGAGGTCAAAGGCTTTGTTCGCGTTCCGGGCGCGCAACATGGCGGGATCCGGCCACACCCCGCTCCGCGCTGGCCCGGAACCTGTGTCCACGTCGCCCCGTGCGCCGGGCGGGCGTTCCGCGGCCGCCCGCCGCGGGCGCGGCCGGAGCGGTCTCCCGGAGACAGGACCATGTCCGAACGGGCCTCCGTGCGATACATTGTCACTTCGGTACCCTGCCCGGCCCCCGGCCGCACGACCGCGCGCCCTCCCCTCCCCGCCCACGAGCCATGCTCGAAGACCCCCGCAGAAGGGTAGGCTCCGCTCGCCCTGCGACGGGCGGCGGCGCCGCGTCGGAAGGCGAGGAGCGCTTCCGGGCGACGCTGGAGCACGCGCCCATCGGCATGGCGCTGGTGGGGCTGGACGGGCGCTGGCTGATGGTGAACCGCGCGCTGTGCCGCATCGTCGGCTACCCGGAGGAGGAGCTGCTGGGGCTCACCTTCCAGGACCTCACCCACCCGGACGACGTGGACGCCGACCGGGAAAGCGTCCGCAGCCTGACCGCCGGCGAGATCCCCGACTACGAGAAGGAGAAGCGCTACCTGCGCCGCGACGGGAGCGTGGTGTGGGCGCTGCTTTCCGTGTCGCTGGTGCGCGGCAACGCCGGCGAGCCGCTGTACTTCATCTCCCAGATCCAGGACATCACCGCGCGCAAGCAGGCGGAGGAGGCGCTGCGCTACTCCGAGGCCAAGTTCGCGGGGATCGTCTCGCTGTCCACCGACGGCATCATCTCGGTGGACGAGGAGGAGCGCATCACCCTGTTCAACCAGGGGG
Source organism: Longimicrobiaceae bacterium (assembly GCA_040509335.1). Classification (GTDB taxonomy): domain Bacteria; phylum Gemmatimonadota; class Gemmatimonadetes; order Longimicrobiales; family Longimicrobiaceae; genus JAFAYN01. Next base: position 11,304 of record JBEVLE010000766.1, read on the forward strand.
CGCAGCGCATCTACGGCTACGCGCCCGAGGAGGTGCTGGAGCAGCCGCTGGGCATGCTCATCCCCGAGCGCTTCCGCGGCGGCCACTCCGGGCACCTGCGCGCCTTCGGGCTCTCGGGGACGCCCTCGCGGGCCATGGCGGAGCGCGGGACCACCCGCATCGTGGGGCTGCGCAAGGACGGCGCGGAGTTCGTGGCGGAGGCCTCCATCTCCCAGCTGTCGCTGGGGGGGAGCCGCATCTACACCGCCGTGGTGCGCGACGTCACCGACCGCGAGCGCCGGGAGGAGCGCGAGCGGATCCTCGCCGCCGCCGGCCGGGTGCTCGCGGCCTCGCTGGAGTTCGAGGAATCGCTGCGGAGCGTGGTGGACTTCGCCGTCCCCACGCTGGCCGACTGGTGCGTGCTGGACCTGCTCGCCCCCGACGGGCGCCCGCGCGCCGTCCGCACCGCCGCCGCCGACCCCGCGCTGGCGGAGGCGCTCGCCGCGGCGTGCCGGCGCGGGGACGGCGACGGCGCCTCGCTGGCGGGAACGTGGACGGCGGAGCCCACCGCCTCCGGCGCTCGCCTCGCCGCGCACGTCCCCGGCGACGCGGAGCTGCCGCGCCCGCTGGCTCCGTGCTCCGCCATGACGGTGCCGCTGGTGGCGCACGGGCGCGCCTTCGGGGCGCTCACCCTGGCGGCGTGCGGCCCTCGCCGGCGCTACGGCCCGGAGGACCTGGCGCTCGCCGAGGAGCTGGGGCGGGTGGCGGCGCTGGCCATCGACAACGCGCGGCTGTACCAGGTGGCCCGCGAGGCGCGGCACGCCGCCGAGCGCTCCGCCGACCGCACCGCCCGCCTGCAGCGCGTCACCGCCGCCCTCGCGGGGGCGCTGACCCGGGCGGAGGTGGCCGAGGTGGCGGTGCGCGAGGGCGTGGAGGCGCTGGAGGCGTCGGCCGGGACGCTCACCCTGCTGGACGAGGAGACCGGGGAGCTGGAGGTGGTGCGCGCCGTGGGCCTCCCCCAGGAGATGCTGGACGCCTGGCGGCGCTTTCCGCTGAACGCCGACGCCCCCCTCGCCGAGGCGGTGCGCGCCGGGGAGCCGGTGCTCCTGACCAGCCGCGACGAGATGGCCGCCCGCTACCCCGGCGTGGCGGCGATCCTCCGGCACCAGGCCTGGGCGGCGGTGCCGCTGCTCTGGGGCGGCCGCGCGCTGGGCGCCATCGGCCTGAGCTTCGCGGAGGCGCGCCCGTTCTCGGGGGAGGACCGCGACTTCCTGCTCGCGATCGGGCGGCAGTGCGCCGGCACGCTGGACCGCGCCCGCCTGTTCGAGCGCGAGCGCCGCGCCCGCGCCGAGGCGGAGGCCGCCAGCCGCGCCCGCGACGACATCCTGGGCGTGGTGGCGCACGACCTCCGCAACCCGCTCACGGCCATCTCCATGTACGCCTCGCTGCTGCTGGAGATGCCGCGCGACGCGGACACCCAGCGCGGCCAGCTGCGCACCGTGCTGGAATTGACGGACCAGATGAACCGCCTGATCCAGGACCTCCTGGACGCCTCGCGCATCGAGGCGGGGCAGCTCCGCGTCCGCCCGTCGCCGCTCCCCCTGGCGCCGCTGCTCGCCGACGCCGCCGAGATGGTGCGCATGGCCGCGGCGGGGCGCGGCGTGGCCCTGCGGGTGCACGCGCCCGAGGGGCTCCCCCCGGTGCTCGCCGACCGCGACCGGGTGCTCCAGGTGCTTTCCAACCTGCTGGGCAACGCCGTCAAGTTCACCCCGCGCGGCGGCGACGTCCTGGTGCGCGCCGCCGCCGCCGACGACGGTGTGGCGGTGTCGGTGGAGGACACCGGCGTGGGGATCCCCCCCGAGCACCTCCCCCACGTCTTCGACCGCTTCTGGCAGGGCGACGCGCGCCGCAAGGGGGCCGGGCTGGGGCTCGCCATCGCGCGCGGCATCGTGGAGGCCCACGGCGGACGGATCCGCGCCCGGAGCACCCCCGGACACGGCAGCACCTTTACCTTCACGCTCCCCGTTGCGCCGGCCGAGTAGGTCTTGTAGTGACGCTGCTTTACGGCTTTGACGGCTTGACGGCGGGGTTGGGCGTGCCCCCGGCTGGCGCCGGGGTCGGGCTTCGGCTCCGTAGCAAACGAAACTACCGTTTGCAACGGAGTCGAGCCCCGGCAAACTGCCGCCGGGTCTCGCCCCTCCGGGCCGAAATCCCTCACGCGGGTCGCGCGCTGGCGTCCGCGGGAGGCCCCCACCCGGCTCGCTTGAGGCTCGCCACCCTCCCCCAATTCTGGGGGAGGGCTTGCCGGAAGTCAGAGATGGTGCCGTGCGATGATCGTCGGGAGGTCGGGGAGGGATCCGCGGGGTGCGCATCCCCGGAGCAGCCTCCCCCGTATGAGGACCAGCCGAAGCGCTCGCCGTTCCGGCTCGACAAGACAGAGGCGCCGCAACCCGGTGGGCTGCGGCGCCGCTTCGTCGTTCGGGCCGTGCCGTTCTCCCCCTTTCCCCCGCT
>JBEVLE010000767.1:0-12501 GCA_040509335.1 Longimicrobiaceae bacterium
TCCGTTTTCCAGGCGACTGCCCCGGCGGTGGCGCCGGATATGCGGCGGCGCCCGGCGCCACCGGCCCCGCGCCGGCCGAAGGGGCGAGCCTGCGCAGCCCCACCCGCACGCCTCCCCGAAGGGAGTGGAACCATGGACCATCGCCCGGACGCAGAAAAACACGCGGACCCGCCGGTTCCCCCGGACGACCCGCGGCGGGCCTTCGCGCTCGTTCCCCCGGCGGACGATCCGGGGCTGCGGCACGTCGCGGTGGCGGGCGGGGTCTACACCATCCTCCTGGCGGGCGCGGACACCGGGCGGGAACGACCGTCAACGTACCGGCCAACGCGCCGCACTCCTTCCGCAACACCTCCGGCGCGCCCGCGCGTCTCCTGTGCCTGTGCTCGCCGTCCGGCCAGGAGGAGCTCTTCCTCGCCATCGGCGACCCGGTCGAGAGCGCGACGGCCCCGCCGCCGGTCCTCGGCGACGCGGAACGGGCGGAGCGGAGGGCCCGCGCGGAAGCGCTCGCCCCCCGCTACCGGACGGAGATGCTGCGGTCCCTGGAGTAGCGCCCTCGCGGACGCCAGCGCCACCCCACGTGAGGGATTTCGGCCCGAAGGGGCGAGACCCGGCGGCAGTTTGCCGGGGCTCGACTCCGTTGCAAACGGTAGTATCGTTTGCTACGGAGCCGAAGCCCGACCCCGGCGCCAGCCGCGGGCACGCCCGAACCCGCCCTTCAAAGCCGTTCGTCTACTGGTACCGAACCACCATCCACGCCACACCCGGAAGCGGCGACCCGCCCGCGCTGGAAGAAAGACGGTAGGCGCCGCCCAGCCCATCGTCCTCCACGAGAAAGTAGTTGGGACTGCCGTAGCGCCAGGTGAGCGTGGCGGCGTTGCCGGAGACGGCGGCGGGGCTCCCCGGGTCGCCGCGGAAGGCGCGGCCGCCGGTGCGCAGGACCGCGGGGGCGAGCCACCCCATGGCGGGCCCCTGGCCGGCGGTGCTCACGCGGCGGAAGGCGTGGTTCTGGAGGTCGGGGTTGGAGGTGAGGTCGTCCACGGCCTGGCTCAGCGTCCAGCGGAGGAGGGCGTCGGCGGGGTCCCAGGCGGCGTCCAGGGCGGAACGCATGCGGGCGGTGAGGCCGGCGCGGCGTGCCCCGTGGGCGTCGTAGCCGTACCAGCCGTCCAGCGCGCCGCGGGACACGGCGGCCAGCGCCTCGTCCTCGCCGCGGCCGCCGCGCACCATGCGGACGACCAGGTCCATCTGGAAGCTGGCGCCGCTCTCGTAGCCCTGGGTGAACTCGCCGCGGGCGTTGGCGGCCAGCAGCGCGTAGGCGGCGCGGCGCCCGTCGCCCAGCCCGGCGGCCCAGTCCCAGTTCCCCGTCAGCCCGATTCCCTCCACCCGCGCGGCCGCCACCGAGGCGAGCAGCTCGGCGTTCCCCTCGGCGGCCCAGGCGACCGTCGCGCCGGAGCCGGCGACATCGCCGGGGCGCGTTTCCCAGGCGTACTGCTCCTGCCAGGCGTGCGCCAGCTCGTGCGCCAGCGTCTTCAGCAGCCCGGCGGCGGTGGTTTCGTAGGCGGTGTTGAGGAGGGCGTACGACTGCTTGCGCCCGTCCACCGTGTGCGCGACGCTGCTCCCCAGGGTGGCGCCGGAGCCGCGGCGCGCCAGCACCAGGAGCTGGCCGGACCCGGTGCTGGTGGTGGGGCGGGTGGAGGTGAGCGCGGCTCGCAGCAGCGGGTACGCGCTCTCCGCCGCGCGGGCGAAGGCGCTGTCCGCCCGCGCCAGCCACGCCGCCGTGCCGCCGGCGGCCTCCTCCCCCTCGGCAAGGGCGAGCACCAGGTGCCCGCCGTACACCCGCACCACCCGCGCGGTCTCGCTCCCGGCGCCCGGCACGTCGCCCACGGCGAAGCGCTCGCCCTCGCGCCAGGGCGCCGCGCGGCGCACCAGGCTCGCGGGCGCGCCGGCGTCCGCGGGGGCGGCGCGGTCCATGGACGGCGGCGCGGGCGAGCGGAGCGCGGCCGGGGCCGCGGGAGCCGCGCTCCCGGCCTCCGCCACGCTCACCGTATAAGCGAGCGGCGAGGGGGCGTACCCCTCGAACCCCGCTTCCGCCTCGCGGAGCTTGCGGGTGTCCAGGAACGCGAGCGCGTACCTGGCCCCGGCGGCGGGCGCGAAGCGCAGGCACGCGGCGGACGCGGGCGACAGGCGCACCGCCTGGCCCACGGCGAGCTGCAGGTCGCCGCGGCGGGGGCGGGCCACCGCGAGCCCCGGCGCCACGTCCGCGCCGTCGGCGTCCACGGCGTGGCGGACGCCGCCGCTGGTGCAGCCCGCGTCCGCGAGCGGGGCCACCGCCAGGCGCAGCGTTGCGCTGTCGCCGCCCAGGACGCGTGCGGCTTCCCCGCCCACGCGCACCGTGCCCAGGTCGCGCAGGCGGAAGCCGCGCAGCAGCAGGGTGTCCGCCGCGTCCCCGGGCGCCACCGACGCGGCGAGCACCAGCGGGCGCGCGGGGACGACGCGGACCGTGAGCAGCGCGCCGTCTGCGGTCCGTACGGTGGCCGTCCCGGGGGCGGCGGCCCGGACCCGCCCGGCCGCCAGCGCGCCCGGGTCCAGCACGGGGAGCTCGCCCAGCCAGCGCGACTCGGAGGCGAGGACCGGGGCGCCGCCGGCCACGGCCGCCGTGTCCCCCACGCGGGTGAGCGTCACCGCCGCGTCCGCGGGAGCGCGGCCGGCTTCCGACGCGGTGGGGGAGGTGCCGCACGCGGCGGCGGCCAGCAGCGAGGCGAGCAGGGCGGGGCGGGTGGGGCGGCGCATGGCGGGGCTCGGTGGGGGCGCGTGTGCGTTGACGCGCCCCCTCCAGGCGAGAGCCGGGCCGATGCCGCGGGATCGTCTAACTCGTTGTCGTGGCTGGTGATGCCGGTGGGGGTGAACGAAGAGTGGCTGAAAGGGATTTGGACACCGGGCGGACGTCTTCCGCCGCAAGTTGATTCAGCGCAATGCGTTGGGAGAACTGTCGAAAAACGTTACAGTGACGGTCGCCGCGGACCGCGAATTCATGTTCCCGTTCGGGAACGCAACGTGGGCTCTAAAAGAGACAAATATCCGTAAGATATTGTGAAACATGACAATGCGGAAAGTTTGGTTTCCGGTTGGTTGTACAGGTATTTTCCACCCGCACCTCAGACGGAGCTCCCGCGCAGCACGGTTCCCTCCGCACGGCCGGTGTAGTTCGTCCGCAGTACCCCTTTGAACAATTCAACTCCTGAACGGCTGATGCCCGCACGCGTACCCCGCTTCATGGCGGTATGGGTCGCGCTGGCGCTGTCGATGTGGGCCGGAAACGGCGCGCACGGCATGCCAGTGGGCCGCGGCGTGCCCGCCGCCGGGAGTGAAGCCGCGAGCGTGCGGCGCGCGCCGGGGGTGTCGGTGGCGATGGTCAGCGCGGCGGACCTGACGCTGGACAGCAACAGCCCGTGCACCGGGCCGCAGGCCACCTACGTGGCCTTCCGGGTGACCAACACCTCCGGGACCACGCAGACCAACCTGCGGGCCGGCATCACCGGGTTCGCGGGTGGGATCACGCTGGCGGGCGGGCAGGCGGCCTCGCAGTACCTGGGCACGCTGGCGGCGGGGGCGACCCGCAACGTGTACTGGTTCGTGACCTACCCCTGCTCGTTCGGGGTCTCCACCACGCTGACGGTGTCGGTGACCGACGCGTCGCCGGGGAGCGTGACGGGGTCGGGGACGGTGACCACCAAGAGCATGATCAGCGCGCAGGCCGGCGGGGTGCTGGTGAGCGGGCTCCTGGGGCCCGGCGCCGTCGTGGGGCAGACCATCCACCTGGACGTCACCTACGACTTCGGCGGGGCGGACGTGGGGACCACCTACGACCTGCAGCCGGTGGGCAACACCAGCTTCGCCGCCAGCTGCTTCCAGATGGTGGGGTCCGCGGTCACCACCTCCAACATCCTGGCGATTCCCAGCGGGACGCTCAACAAGCAGTACTTCGTCGCTTCCGCGAAGCAGACCGGCAACGGGCAGCAGGCCACCATCCGGTACTACTTCAAGTACCTGTGCGCGGGCGTGACCTCCACCGCCCGGCCGTACTCCAACCAGCTCAGCGGCACGCAGCTCAAGTACTCGTCCAACTACGAGACCTTCGTGGGGCCCACGCTCCCGGGCGCGACCAACCCGTTCACGGTCGCCAAGAGCGTGACCCCCTCCACCCTGAGCGGCGGCACCGTCACCTATACCGTCACCATCTCCAACCCCTCGACCTTCGCGGCGGAGATCGACTCCATCGCGGACGTGCTCCCCGGCGGCGTGAGCTACACCGCGATCGCGGCCGGGAGCGGGGTGACCGCGGCGAACTCGGGCTCCGTCCCCGCGGCGTCCTCCACCGGGACCCTCAAGTTCCGCGGCCCGTGGGCCATCGCCGCGGCGGGATCGCTGGTCCTCAGGTACACGGCGAGCGTCCCCACCACCATCGGGCAGTACGTGAACACGGCGAGCGCCGTGGCGGGCACCACCACCCTGGGGAGCGCCACCGCCACCGTGACGGTGGTCTACGGGGTGACCGTGACGCCGCTGCGGACCCTCGACCGGCGCATCCCGGGGGCCGCGGCGGACACCTTCACGGTCACCAACGCCTACGGGACGGCCGAGACCGCCGACCTGCTGGCCGGGGCCGCCCCCGCGGGGACGACGTTCGCCACCATCGACTCGGTCACGGGGCCGGGGATCACCACCCGGGTGCGCCCGGACAGCGTCCGCATCCCCCTGGCCGCGGGCACTTCCGGGAGCTTCGTGGTGTGGTTCAGGGTCGCCGCCGGCCCCGTGGTGGACAACACGCTGTCGCTGCGCGCGCGCTCCGTCGCGCAGCCCGCGGCGCAGGCGGAGGGATCCATGACCGTGCGGCGGGTCTTCCCCACGGTGACGCTCGCCAAGTCGGTTCTCCCGGCGACGAGCTCCAAGCCGGGGACGGACCTGACCTACACGCTCCAGTTCGGCAACGCGGGCGAGGGGAGCGCCGCCGCGGTGGTGGTGACCGACAGCCTCCCCGCGCAGGTGCTGTTCAAGATCGGGAGCGTGCAGCAGACGCTCCCCGCCGGGGTGACGGCGACCGTGGCCTACTCCAGCGACAACGGGGCGAGCTGGAGCTACGTCCCCGGCACCAGCCCGTGCACGCCGGCCGTGCCCGTGCCCGCCGGCTACGACGGCTGCGTCAACCGCATCCGCTGGACGCTGGCCGGCGCCCTCCCCGCCGACGTGGCGCAGTCCGCCGGCAACTTCCGCTTCGTCGCCCGCATCCGCTGACCCCCGGGGGCGCCGCCCCCTGTACCCATACCCGCACCATCCCATGAAGAGAACCTGGACCCTGCTGCTCCCGCTGCTGGTGCTGTGCGCGGTCCCCGCGCTCGCCCAGCAGGCCCCCGCGCCCTCGCCGCTGGCGGTGACGGCCACCAACCGCACGCTCGCCGCCGACGCGGCGCGCGGCGCGCCCCGCAAGGACGACCACGTCCGCGCGGGCGACGTTCTCCGCTACCGCCTGACCTTCACCAACACCGCGGGCCGGCCGGTGCGCGGGGTGAACCTGAGCAACCCGCTCCCCCAGAGCTTCCGCTTCGTGGGCGGCTCGGTGCGCTCCAGCCGCGACGACGCCCGCCCGGAGTACTCGGCGGACGGCGGGCGCACCTTCTCGGCGCAGCCGATGGAGGAGGTGGTGGTGGAGGGCCGCAGGGTCCGCCGCGCGGTCGCGCCGGAGCGGTACACGCACGTTCGCTGGACCGTGGACGGATGGGTGGCTCCGGGAGCCACCGTCACCGCGGAGTTCGACGCCCGCCTCGCGGGCCCGGCCGGGACTTCTCCCGGCGCTCGCTGATCCCCGTACCTGATCCCTTCCAGTCACCGGACACCACGCAATGACACCGATCCTCCGCAGGCTCGCGCTCGCCGGCCTGCTCCTGGCGCCGCTGGCGGCCTCGCCGGCCCTGGCCCAGACACCGACCCCCGAGGGCACCACCATCACCAACACGGCGACGGCCACCTGGTCCGACGCCAACGGCAACAGCTACACGCCGGCCACCGCCAGCGTGAGCGTGACGGTGGGCTTCAGCGCCGGCCTGGACGTGGTCTCGCCGGCGGCGGCGACGCCGCTGAGCCCCAGCACGGCCAACGAGCAGCCGTACACCATCACCAACAACGGCAACGGCGTCGACTCCATCACCGTCAGCGCCAGCGCCGGGGCCGGCTCCAGCATCACCGGCTACAAGCTGGGCTCCACCACCTACGCGACGCTCGCCGAGCTGAACGCGGCGCTGGCGGGGACGCCGATCGCCGCGGGCGGCAGCGTCACGGTCACCCTCGTCTACAGCGTGGCCACGGGCCAGTCCGGCCAGAGCATCCCGCTGTCGCTCACGGCCACCTCGCGCCGCACCCCCGGCACCACCGACACCTCCACCACCACGCTGTCGCCCATCGCGGTCGCGGGGATCTCGGTGACGCCCGACGCGGGGACGGTGAGCCGCCTGCCCAGCAACGGCACGCAGTACACCGCCACCTACACGCTCACCAACCCGGGCGGCGTGGGCGGCACCTACAACCTGGCGGCCAGCACGGCCAACGGCGCGGTGCTCACCATCGTTTCGGTGAACGGCTCGGCCGGCGCCAGCGGCTCGATTTCTGTCGGCGCAGGCGGCACGCAAACGGTGGACGTGGTCTACACCATCGCCACGGGCGCGGCGGCCGGCTCCACGGCGGGCCTGACGCTCACCGCGACCTCCAGCACCGACCCGGGCACCACCGACACCGGCAGCTACACCGTCACGGTGATCGGCGCCTCGGTGTCCATGACCAAGGAAGCCTTCCGCGACAACCAGACGAGCGCCATCGGCGGCTCGGACCGGGTGCTGCCGGGCGAGTACATCCAGTACAGGATCACGGTGACCAACACCGGCGCCTCGGCGGCGAGCAACGTCAGCGTCAGCGACCCGCTCCCGGCGCAGGTGACCTACCAGTCGGCCTCGGGCGACGCCGCGGGGTGGACGATCGGCGAGTCCTCGGGGACGGTGACGGCGGCGCTCCCCTCGCTGGCCCCGGCCGCGAGCCGGTACTTCTGGATCCGCGTCCGCGTCAAGTAAGGACATTCCGATGCGCTTCCCCTTCGCAAGCACGGGCACGGGCCGGCGCGGCCCCGTCAGGACGATCCTCGTCCTGACGGCGGTCGCGGCGTGCACGCTGCTCGGCCTGCTCCCGGCGGCCCGCGTGGCCGCCGGGATGGGGGCGCAGCGAGTCCCGGCCGCCGCGGACACGGCGGTCGTGGAGAACCGGGCGTACCTGTCGTACAGCATGGACGGCGGGCAGTGGACGTCGTCCGCGGCCGCCACGGTGACGGTGAGGCTCCCCGCGGTGCAGGTGACGCCGTCGTACGAGGCGACGATGGAGCCGGGCGGGCGGCGGGTGTTCGCCCACCGGGTGACCAACTCGGGGGCGGCCGCGGGCCGCTTCCGCCTGGAGGCGGCCGCGCCGGCGGGGTGGCGCGTGTCGCTTTACCTGGACGTGGACGGCGACGGGGAGATCGGGGAGCGCGACGCCGCGGTCCCCGCCGCCCTGCCGCTGGACGGGGGCGCGTCCGCCGCGCTCCTGCTGCTGGTGGAGGTGCCGGTGGACTTCGCCGGCGGCGAGGCGCAGGCCGTGGTGCGGGCCACCAGCGAGGCGGACGCCTCGGTGACCGCGTCCGCGACCGACCGCATCACGGTGGCGCGCGGGCGGACCGCGGTCTCGCTGGACAAGTCGGTGGACCGGGCGGACGCGCTGCGCGGCGACACGCTCGCCTACACGCTGGTGTTCGCCAACCGCGGGGTGGCCGCGTTCCCGGACGCGCGCCTGCAGGACCCGCTCCCGGCCGGGGTCCGCTTCGTTCCCGGGAGCCTGCGGCTGGGCGGCGCCTCGCTTTCCGACGCGGCCGACGCCGACGCGGGGAGCGTGCGCCGCGACCCCTCCGGCCGCGAAACGGTGGAGGTGCGGCTGGGGACGCTCGCCCCCGGCGCCAGCGGGACGGTGGCGCTGCGCGTGGTGGTCGCCGCGGACGCCGCGGCGGGCTCGCTCGCCAACGTCGCCACCCTCGCGCTGGGCGACAACCAGGCCGCCTCCACCCCCGCGGAAACGCGGATCGGGGAGGGACGGCTGGAGGTGAGCAAGGAGCGCGCGGGGACCGGCGCCGTGCGCGCCGGCGGCGAGCTGTCGTACCGGGTGGGCTACGCCAACCGCTCCACGGCCGCCGTGCGCGACGTGGTGCTGGTGGACACCCTCCCCGCCGAGCTGACGCTGCTCTCGGCCGAGGGCTCGCCCGAGGTGCAGGGCCAGGTGGTGCGCTGGAAGCTGGGGACGCTGCAGCCGGGCGCCGCCGGCGCCTTCACGCTGGTGGCGCGGGTGGCCCCCTCGGCGGGCGGGCGGACGGTGGTCAACCGCGCCACGGTGCAGGGCGCCGGCGCGTCGGCCGCGACCGCCGCCGCCGCGCCGGTGCCGGTCACGGAGCTCGATCCGGCCGGGCTGGAGCTGCGCAAGTCGGCGGGGTCGCTGGAGGCCGGGGTGGGGGAAACGGTCCCCTACACCCTGGTGCTCCGCAACCCCGGCGACACGCCGCTGGAGGACCTGGTCGTGCGCGACCTCCTCCCCGAGGGTACCAAGCTGGTGGAGGGGAGCGTGTGGGGCGCGGACTCGGCGCGGGTGGTGGGGCGCGAGCTGCGCCTGGTGCTCGCCGGGGCGCTGGCCCCGGGGGCGGAGCGCACGGTGCGCTACGCGCTGGCGCTGGTGTCGCCGGGGGATGCCCCGCAGCTGGGGAACCGCGCCTGGGCGGAGGCCGCCGGGGGGCGCGTGCGCAGCGACACGGCGACGGCGTGGGTGCGGCTTCGCCGCGGCTTCGCCATGCAGGGGCGCATCCTGATCGGCAAGGTGTGGCTGGACGAGGACGGCGACGGGCGGCAGGGCCCCGGCGAGCGGGGGATCCCCGGCGCCGGCGTGTGGAGCGCCGACGGCGAGGTGGTGACCACCGACCGCGAGGGGCGCTTCTCCTTCCGCGACCTGCGGCCGGGGACGCACGTCCTGCGGCTGGACACGCTGGGCCTCCCGGCCGGCTACACCGTCGCCCGCCCCGGCGAGGAGCTGATGACGGTGCGCATGGACGGGTGGACCGCGCCGCGCGCCCCCTGCCGGCTGGTGCGCATGCTCCCCGGCCCCGCGGCCGCGGCCGCGCGGGGGGCCGGCCCCAGCGGCGGCGACGTGGACGCGGGCGCGCCCGTCGCCGGCGCCCCCGGCGGCGAGGCGAGGAAGCTTCCGCCGCGGGTGGCCCCGCTCCGCACCCAGGAGGAGCGCGCCGCCGCGGACCGCTCCGGCTTCCTGGAAGGGCCGGGGGTGGCGATCATAGCGCCCACGGACGGCACGGTGATCGGCACCAACCGCCTGTACGTGGGGGTCAAGGGCGAGCCCGGCGCCCCGGTGCGCCTGTTCGACGGCGACCGGCTGGTGCGCGAGGACGTGCTGCGCCCCGACGGCAGCTACGACTTCATCGGCGTGGAGGTGGCGCCGGGGCCGCACCGCTTCCGCGTCTGGACCCGCAACTCCTGGCAGCGCGAGCGCTGGGACAGCGTGGCCGTGCACCGTTCCGGCGGCGCCGCCCGCATCGAGCTCCCCGCCAAGCCCGTGACGCTGCGCGCCGACGTGCGCGCGGCGGAGCGGCTGCGGCTGCGGGTGCTGGACCGCTGGGGCGTGCTGGTGGCCGACACCCCCAACGTCACCGTGGAGGTGCGCGGCGCCGCGGCGGACGGCCCGGACGTGGACGCCAGCTCGGTGGGGATGCAGCTGCGCACCGGCGCCGACGGCTGGCTGGAGATGACGCTGCGCGCCCGCGAGGTGGGAACGGGCGAGCTGCGGCTCGCCTCCGACACGGTGCGCGGGGCCGTCCCCTTCCGGGTGCTCCCCTTCGTCCGGCCGCTGATCGCCACCGGCGCCGCCCAGGTGGGCGTGGGCGCCGCGCCCGAGGCCTTCGGCGCGGTGACGGTGCAGGGGGCGCTGAACGCCGAGACCTCGGTGAGCGTCAGCTACGACTCGCGCCGCTCCGATCCCGAGGGCGACTTCTTCGCCCACGGCTACGACCCGCTGGACGAGTCGCGCTACCCCACCTTCGGCGACGGCAGCGAGCGGCGCGTGCTCGCCGGGACCACACAGACGCTGTCGGCGCGCGTGGAGCGCGGCTTCGACTGGCTGGAGGCGGGCGACGTGACGACCCGCGGCTTCGGGGCGGACGGCTCGCTGGGCGCCTACCGCCGCGCCCTCACCGGCGTCGCCGGGCGGGTGTCCGGCGGGGCGCTGGCGTGGAGCGGCTTCGGGAGCATGACCGACCAGGCGCTGGAGCAGCGGCAATTGCGCGGCGACGGCAGCTCGGGCCCGTACCGCCTGGGTGGCGGGATCCGCCCCGGCACCGAGCGCGTCGCCATCGAGGTGCGCGCCGCCGACAACGCCGCGCGCGTGGTCGCCCGCCAGGAGCTGTCGCGCTTCACCGACTACCAGGTGGACTACCTCACCGGCGCGGTCCTCCTCCAGCGCCCCGTCCCCTCCACCGATCCCCAGGGGAACCCGGTGTTCGTGGTGGCGACGGTGGAGCGGCGCTCCGGCGGCGAGGCGCGCTTCGTGGGCGGGCTGCGCATGGAGCTCGACGCCGCGCGGCTGATGTCGCTGCGCGGGGTGGACTCGCTGGGGATCGGCTTCTTCGGGGTGCGCGACGCCGCGGGGACCACGGGCTCGCTCGCCGGCGGCTTCCCCGGCGCCTCGCTGGCCTCGTACGACCTGTTCGGCGGCGACTTCCGCGTGCGCAGCGGCCGGCTGGAGGCGGGCGCCGAGCTGCTGCGCGCCACCGGCGACTCGGCCGCGACCGCGGGCCAGGCCGAGCTGGCGTGGAGCCTGCCGGGCGACCGCTTCCGCGTGGAGGCCGGGTGGCTGCGGGTGGGCGACGGGTTCGCCGCGTCGGCCAACCCCCGGCTGGTGTCGGAGATGGACGAGGTGCGCGTGGCCGGGTCGGTGAAGCTCCCCACCGGATCCACGGTGACGGTGCGCCACGAGCGGCAGGCGTTCCACGAGTTCGGGGTGGAGCGCAGCTCCACGCTGGCCACGGCCACGCAGGAGATGGCGGGCCGCAGGCTCACCGCCGAGGGCGGGGTGACCAGCGACCTCCAGGACGCCACCGACGCTTCCTCGTCCAGCGCGCTGGGCAAGGCCACGCTGGGGCTGACCCCCGACTTCAGCGTGTGGCTGGAGGGGAGCCGCGTCCTCAGCGCCTCCGCCGGCGCGCCCGCGCGGCCGGACCACGTGGGCGCCGGGGCCAGCTACCGGGTGCTCCCCGGCGTACGGATGGAGGGTGCGCACCGCTGGGTGCGCGCCGGGGCCGATTCGGCCACGTACTCCTTCACCTCGCTGGGGCTGCGGATGGAGTCGGTGCTGGGTGGGCAGGTGTGGGGCGACGTGGAAAGCACGGCGGGCGAGCGCGGCGCCAGCTCCATGGCGCTGGGATGGAACCAGCGCCTGAGCATGACGGGCGGGTGGGCGCTCAACTCGCTCTTCGAGCGCCGCATCGGGCTGAGCCGCGCCCCGCTGGCCGACCCGCTGCGCGCCCTCCCCTTCGCCCGTCCGGAGCGCGACCGCTGGTCCGCCGGGCTGGGGCTGGAGTGGCTCCCCGCCGACAGCGCCGCGCGCTTCAGCGCCCGCGGCGAGGTGCACGACGGCGAGGAGCGCAGCGGCTACCGCTTCGACGTGGCCGGCGACCTGCCGCTGGGTCCCTCCATGTCGCTGCTCACCCGGCACGACTGGTCGTCGGACTCGTGGCCGGGCACCGGCGGCGACCAGCAGACGCGCCGCGACCGCTCGCTGGTGGGCTTCGCGCTCCGCCCGGTGGGCTCGGACGCGGTGAACGCGCTGGCCAAGCTGGAATGGCGGCGCAGCGCGGACCCGCTCTTCGGCGGCGACGTGCTGACGCAGGCCCGCGACGAGGCGCGCCTGATCGGCTCGGCGGACGCCATCTGGGCGCCTTCGGAGGGGATGGAGCTGGCGGGGCGCTACGCGGTCCGCTGGAGCATGACGGGCGACACCCTCCCGGGCGCGAGCGACCTGCGCTCCATGGCGCACTACCTGGGCGGGCGCTACGGGCAGGCGCTGCGTGGCCCGCTCTCGGCGCGGCTGGACGGGCGGGTGCTGCTGGAGGGCACCACGGGCACGGCACGCTGGAGCGCAACGCCGTCGCTGGTGATGCGGCTCAGCACGCAGCTGGAGCTGGAAGGCGGCTGGCGGATGGGCGACCTGCGCGACCCGGACTTCTTCGCCTTCGGCGGGAGCGGGCCGTTCGCGGCGCTCGGCATCCGGCTGACCGAGGGGACGCTGGACAGCACCGCGTCGTTCTGGCGGGAACGGATCCGGCGGGAGTTCTGAGCGGCAAGGACGCAGTACGCAGTACGTGAGAAGCGCCCCCGCCGGGAGATCCCG
>JBEVLE010000768.1:0-4033 GCA_040509335.1 Longimicrobiaceae bacterium
CCCTCCCCCGCAGGCGGGGGAGGGGACGACCGCGCACAGGAAATCGAGGCTCAGGCAGCCCTCCCCCAGAGTTGGGGGAGGGTGGCGAGCCTAAGGCGAGCCGGGTGGGGGCCACCCGCGGACGCAGACGATCGCCTGCACAGTGCCGCGCTCCGGGCCGCCTCGTGAGCGGGCGTTCCAGGTCGCTGGACGTGGTGGTGGTCGGCGCGGGGGTGGTCGGGCTGGCGGTGGCGCGGCACCTGGCGCTGCGCGGCGCGCGGGTGCGGGTGCTGGAGCGCGGGGAGCCGGGGGCGGAAGCGTCGTGGGCGGCGGCGGGGTGGCTCGCGCCGCTGGTGGAGGCGGACGGACCGGGGCCGTTCCTGGAGCTCCTGCTCCGCGGGCGGGCGATGTATCCCGCCTTCGCCGCCGCCATGCGGGAGGAGACCGGCATCGACATCGGCTACGCGGACGCGGGGACGCTCTCGCTCGCCCTCACCGGCGCGGACGCGGAAGCGATGGAGCGGCGGCACGCCTGGCAGTCCGCCGCGGGGCTCCCCGCCGAGCGGCTGACGGCGGAGGAGGCGCGCGCGCTGGAGCCGGGGATCGCCCCGGAGGTGCGGCGGGCGCTCCTGTTCCCGGGCGACCACCAGGTGGACAACCGGGAGATGGCCCGCGCGCTGTGCGCGGCGGCCCGGCGCGCCGGGGCGGAGGTGCGCGCGGGCACGGCGGTGGAGCGGCTGGCCTGGTCCGGCGGACGGCTCGCGGGGGTGGAGCTCGCGGGCGGGGAGCGGGTGCACGCGGACGCGGTGGTGCTGGCGGCGGGGTGCTGGGCCGGGCGCCTGCCGGGACTCCCCCGCCCCCTCCCCGTCCTCCCGGTGCACGGGCAGATCGCCGCCGTGTCCGTGGTCCCGCAGCGCTTCCGCCACTGCGTCGACACGCCGCGCTGCTACCTCGTCCCCCGGGCGGACGGGCGGCTGATCGCGGGCGCCACCGTGGAGCGCGGCGTCTGGCGCAAGGCGGTCACGCCCGCGGGGCTGTGCTCGGTCCTCGCGGGCGCCGCGGAGATCGCCCCCTGGATCGGCGGGCTGCCGCTGGCGGCGAGCTGGTCCGGCCTGCGCCCCGGCACCCCGGACGACCTGCCGGTGCTCGGCCCGGACCCGGACGTCCCCGAGCTGTTCTACGCCACCGGCCACTTCCGCAACGGCATCCTCCTGGCGCCGCTCACCGGCGAGGTCGTGGGCGAGATGGTGCTGGGCGGAAACCCCGGAGCCGACCTCCGCCCGTTCGGCATCGCCCGCTTCGGGGACGCTCCCGGCTGAAGCTCGACGGAAACTCGAAAGACGAGGGGGCGCTTCCGCGATCGGAAGCGTCCCCTCGTCTTCCCGGGAAGCACGGGATTCCGCCGCCGCATCGGAGCCCGCGTGAGGGATTTCGGCCCGGAGGGGCGAGACCCGGCGGCAGTTTGCCGGGGCTCGACTCCGTTACGCACAGTTTTATCGTGCGTTACGGAGCCGAAGCCCGACCCCGGCGCAGCCGGGGGCACGCCCGAACCCTGCAGTTCAGCCGCCCAGGAACGTCCGGACGTACCAGTCGGTCATCCAGCCGCCCCACGGCTCCGTCACCGCCGCGCCGAGCGCCAGAAAGATCCCGAACGGCACCAGCTTCCCCGTCTTCATGCCGATGGGCGCGAAGATCAGCGTCCCCAGCAGCGCGCCAAGGAACAGCGTCAGCAGCACCCCGGCCGGCCCCAGGAACGCCCCCACCATCGCCATCATCTTGATGTCGCCCCCGCCCATCGCCGGCTTCCTGAAGATCCACTCCCCCGCCACCGCGATCGCGTACAGCAGCCCGAAGCCGAGCGCCGCCCCCAGCGCCGACTGGAGCGGCGAGATCCCCCCGGGAGCCAGCGACAGCAGGATCCCCGCGGCGAGCCCGCCCAGCGAGAACTCGTCCGGGATGGTGTAGGCCCGCGCGTCGGTGAGCGAGATCCCCAGCAGCAGCGTGAAGAAGAGCGCGGTGGAAAGGGCCTGCCACGACGCCCCGAAGCGCAGCGCCGCCGCCAGCCAGAGCAGCGCCGTGGTGAGCTCCACCAGCGGGTACTGCACCGAGATCGCCGTCCCGCACCCGCGGCACCTTCCCCGCAGGAGGAGCCAGCTGAGGATGGGGACGTTGTCCCGCCACCCGATCTCGTGGCCGCACACCGGGCAGCGCGAGCGCGGCGACACCACCGACTCGCCCTCCGGCCAGCGGTAGATGCACACGTTCAGGAACGAGCCCACCGCGGCACCCAGGAGCGCGGCGTAGGCCCAGACGAAGTAGTCGGGCATGGGGAGAGCGGGGGTCAGCGAAGGAGTTCGTGGAGGAGGATGGCCGCGGCGGAGCCCACGTTGAGCGACTCGGCGCGGCCGCGCAGGGGGATCCCCACCTCGCGGGCGGCGCGGGCACGCGTCGCCGCGGACACGCCGGCGCCCTCGTTGCCCACCACCAGGGCGGCGCGCTCCGGCCGCTCCGCTCCCAGGGGCGGCGCGCCGACGGCGGAGGCGAGCACGGCGTAGCCCTCCCGCTCCAGCCAGGGGGCGGCCTCGTCCCACCCGGCGGCGACCACCGGGAGCCGGAAGGAGGATCCCATCGCGGCGCGCACCGCCTTGGGGTTCCAGGCGTCCACCGTCCCGGGGAGGGCGAGCACGCCGGCGGCGCCCAGCGCCTCCGCGGTGCGGGTCATCGTCCCGAAGTTGCCGGGATCCTGTACCGCGTCCAGCACCAGGACCACCGCGGGGAGCGCGGGCGAGTACAGGTCCTCCAGCGTCCAGCGGGGGACGTCCGCGACGGCGACCACGCCCTGCGGCGTTTCCGTCCCGGCGTACTCCGCGAGCTCGGCGGCGGACACCTCGTGCAGCGCCACGCCTCGCCTCCCGGCGTCGGCGAGAAGGCCGCGTCCGCGGTCGCCGTCCTCCAGGGAGGACGACCAGGCGAGGAAGCGGACGCCCAGCCGGGAGGCCAGGAGGTCCTCCACCGCCCGGACCCCCTCCACCAGGAGGGCGCCCTCCTGCTCGCGGATCCTGCGCTGGTGCAGGCCGCGGAGCAGCCTGGCTTCTCGGCGCGTCAGCATAAGTCGAAGCTGGTCCGGGACTTGCTCTTCACCCGCCACGCACCGGCGAGACCTGACACGAACGGAGACATACGATGCACACCTTTTTGAACCGCATCCAAGGCCCCGTCCTGGCGCTCGCGCTGGGCGGGACGGTCGCGACCGCGGGCGGCTGCGCCCCCGCGATCACCACGCAGCAGGAGGTCGAGATCGGACGGCAGAACGCCGCCCAGGTCAACCAGCAGCTGCCCATCGTGCGCGACGCCGCCATCAACCAGTACATCAACGAGCTGGGCCGCAGCGTGGCGCGGGGCGCGGACCCGCGGGGCATCCCGTACACCTTCCAGGTGGTCAACTCCAACGTCGTCAACGCCTTCGCGCTTCCGGGCGGCTACATCTACATCAACCGCGGCGTGATCGAGCGGGCCGCCAACGCCTCGGAGCTGGTGGGCGTGATGTCGCACGAGATCGCCCACGTCACCGAGCGGCACGGCATCGAGCAGGTGCAGCGGGCGCAGAACGCCAACCTGGGCCTGTCGCTGCTCTACGGCGTTCTCCTGGGCCGCAACCCCGGGGGGCTGGAGCAGATCGGGATCCAGGCGGGCGGCACGGCGGTCTTCGCCAGCTACGGCCGCGGCGCGGAGCGCGAGGCCGACCTGCGCGGGGTGGAGTTCATGACCCGCGCCGGCTACAACCCGCAGGGGATGGTGAGCTTCTTCGAGAAGCTGCTCGCCGAGCGCCGGCGCAACCCCAGCCGGCTGGAGCAGTGGTTCGCCACGCACCCGCTGGAAGAGGAGCGCATCCAGAACACCTCGGCCGCGGTCGCGGCGATCCCCGCCGCCACCCGCAACCGGCTGAACACCGACACCCGCGCCTTCCAGACCTTCAAGTCCCGCGTGCGGTCGCTGCCCGCGACCAACCAGTGACGAGGGGAGGCGCGGCCTCCCACCTCCGGGCCCGCCGGCC
>JBEVLE010000769.1:0-18556 GCA_040509335.1 Longimicrobiaceae bacterium
TGGGACAGTGTTGTCCCAGCCGGGGCGCAGGCATGGCGAGAAAGTTCTTTACAGCCCCTTCGCCATCAGGTCGGCGACCAGCTGGTTGAAGCGGACCGGGTCGTGGATCGGCGAGCCCTCCGCGATCAGCCCCCACCCGAAGAGCACCTCGGCGTACTCCCCGATCGCCGGGTCCTCGGGGTTGGCGTCGAAGCGGGCCTTGAGCTTCTGCACCACCTCGTTGCCGGGGTTCAGCTCCATGATGCGCCGCTGCTTGGGCGCGTCGTTGATCCCCGTGGCGAGCATCCGCTCCAGGTGCGGCGAGTAGTCGTGCTCCGCGCCCACCAGCACCACCGGCGACCGGGAAAGGCGGCCGGACAGGCGCACCACCTTGACCCACGCTTCCAGCTTCTTTTCCAGCGTCTCCAGGAACGGCTTGAACGCCTCCTCCTCGCCGGTCTTTTCCTCCTTCTTTTCCTCGCCGCCCAGGTCCACCACCCCCTTGAGCACCGACTTCAGCTTCTTGCCGTTGAAGTCCCACAGCGACTGCGTCACCAGCTCGTCCACCGGGTCGGACAGGTACAGCACCTCGAACCCCTTGTCGCGGAACATCTCCAGCGACGGGTTGTTCTCGATCACGCTGCGCGACGGGCCGGTCAGGTAGTAGATGGCCGGCTGCTCCTCCGGCATGCGGTCCACGTACTGCTGGAGCGTGGTGAGCGCCTCCGGGTCGTTGGACGACTCGAACATGAGCAGCTTGTGGAGCGTTTCGCGCTGCTCGTAGTCCTGCCCCACGCCCTCCTTGATGGCGCGGCCGAACTGCCCCCAGAACTCCTTGTAGCGCTCCGGGTTGCCCTCCTGCATGGCCACCAGCACGCTGAGAATCTTCTTGACCAGCGCCTGCCGGATCTTGCGGATGTTGCGGTCGTCCTGGAGCGTTTCGCGCGACACGTTGAGCGGCAGGTCCGGCGAGTCCACCACGCCGCGCACGAAGCGCAGGTAGCGGGGGAGCAGGTCCTCGCAGCTTTCCATCACCAGCACCCGCTTCACGTACAGCTTCAGCCCCGGCTTGGAGCCCACGTAGAACAGGTCGCGCGGCGCCTTGGTGGGGATGAAGAGCAGCGCCTGGTACTCGATGGTCCCCTCGCCGCGCTGGTGCACGATCTCCAGCGGCTCCGTCCAGTCGTGCGATATGGACTTGTAGTAGTCGCGGTACTCCTCCTCCTTGACCTCGGAGGGGGAGCGCGCCCAGATGGGGAGCCGCGAGTTGAGCACCTTCTCCTCGATCTCGCGCGCCTGGGCCTCGGTCTCCTCCTTGCCCGCCTCCATCACGTCCAGGTCCTTTTCCGCGACCAGGACGATGGGGTAGGTGATGAAGTCGCAGTGCTGCTTGATGATGCGGGTCAGCGTCCAGCGCTCGGCGTAGTCGTCGACCCCGTTGTCGCGGTCGGTCGGCTTGAGGTGCAGCGTGATGGTGGTGCCGTGCCCCTCGGGCCGCTCCCCGTCGCCCACGGTGTAGCTCCCGTCGCCGGTGCTTTCCCAGTGCGTGGCGGTCTCCTCGCCGGCGCGGCGGGTGACCAGCTCCACCCGGTCCGCCACCATGAACGAGGAGTAGAAGCCCACGCCGAACTGGCCGATGAGCTGCGCCGCGCTCTCGCCGGTGGGCTTTTCCTTGAGCGAGCGCAGCATCTCCGCGGTCCCCGACTTGGCGATGGTGCCGATGTTGGAGATCACCTCCGCGCGGCTCATCCCGATGCCGTTGTCGCGGATGACGAGCGTGCGCGTCTTCTCGTCCGGGATCACGCGGATCTCGGGCTCGCCCTCCTCGGCGATCTCGGGGCGGGTGAGCGCCTCCAGCCGCAGCCGGTCCTGCGCGTCCGACGCGTTGGAGATCAGCTCGCGCAGGAAGATGTCCTTGTCGGTGTAGAGCGAGTTGATCACCAGCTTGAGGAGCTGCTGCACCTCGGCCTGGAACTCGTGGGTCTCGACCTGATCCTTCTCCGCGACTGACATCTCTGCTGACTCCGGTCAAACGGTTTCGGCTCGACGATTTGCGCCCGGCCGGATGCGGCGGGCGCACGGGTAGAGGGGTGGAACGTTATACGGGAACTTGCCGGTTTTCAAGTGCCGCCTGTCGCCTACCATGCGGCGCCCCCGGCCCCGGGGCCCGCGCGCGCCCCGCGCACCTCCACCACCTCGCTCCCGGCGACCACGAAGACGCGGTCGCCCGGCGCGGGGCGCACCTCCGCCAGCCCGGTGAAGTCGCCGGACGCGGGGAGCACGCCCACGCCCGCCCCGAACCAGAAGCACGGCAGCCGCTCGCGCTGCCGCCCCGCGCCGGCCAGCCTGACCCCCG
Source organism: Longimicrobiaceae bacterium (assembly GCA_040509335.1). Classification (GTDB taxonomy): domain Bacteria; phylum Gemmatimonadota; class Gemmatimonadetes; order Longimicrobiales; family Longimicrobiaceae; genus JAFAYN01. The sequence continues at coordinate 2,336 of JBEVLE010000769.1, forward strand.
GGTGCAGGTGCCCCGCCAGCACGTATCCGCCCGCCGAGGGCTCCGGGTGGTGCGCCAGGACGAACGGGGGCTCCACGAGCGGCGGGTCCACGCACGCGATCCCCAGCTCGGGCGGCGGGTCGCCCGCGCCGCGGTCGTGGTTGCCGCGCACCAGCAGCATCTCCACCCGGGCGTGCCGCTCGCGCCACGCGCGCACGGTCGCCAGGGTGGCCGGCGCGCGCCCGGTGCGCGCGTGGAGCAGGTCGCCCAGGAACACCAGCCGCCGCGCCCCGGTGCGCTCCAGCGCCGCCGTCAGCCGGGCGAGCCCGCCCGCGGTGGTCCCCCCCGGCACCGCGATGCCGCCGGCGCGGAACGCCGCGGCCTTGCCCCAGTGCGCATCGGCCACCAACAGGGTGGACGCGCGCTCCCACAGCGCGGCGCGCTCGGGGAGGAGCAGCAGCCGCTCGCCGGCGACCTCGACGGCCCCGTCGCTCACGCGCACACCCGCGACTCCTCCACGTCAGTACGGCGCAACCTGGACGTCCGTCTGCGAGAAGTCGTTCCCCACGAAAAGGAGCGGCTGGCCCAGGGCGCGGGCGAGCGCGTACGAGAAGCAGTCGCCGAAGTTGAGGCCGGCTGGATGCCGACCCTTGCCGAAGCGGCGGAAGGCGGCGCGGGCCAGCTCCGCCTGCGCTTCGGTGAACGGCACGATGCTCACGTGCAGCTGCACCAGCAGCACGTCTAGGTCCAGGGAGCCTCCTCCGCGGAGCTTTTCGGTGACCATCCCCGCCTCCACGAGTGACGCCGCCGAGAGGGACAGGGTGGACGCCGCGATCATGGCCTGCTGGAGACGCGTCGCCTCAGGTTCAGCCTTGAGGTAGGCGATCAGGGCGGACGGGTCCAGGACCAGCCGGGTCATACGGGCAGACCATCCTCGTCGTACCCGATGATCTCCTCCGGAGACCGGTCGTCCAGCACGGGACGCCGGTTGAACCGCTCCTGGATTGCGCGCATCTCCTCGCGCAGCACCGCCGGGTCCTTGCGTCCCGTCTTGCGGATCAGCTGCTCCCGGAGTGCCTGCGTCACCGCCTGGGTGATGTTCTCCCCCGTGGCTTCGGCGAGCTCCCGCGCCAGGCGCTCGGCTTCCGGGTTCTTGATGTTGAGTGCCATGCCGGTGCCTCCATTGATGGATGGTGGAAATGTAGCCCGATTCCACCATCCAGACAACGCTTCCCCCTCACCCCGCCGCCTTTTCCAGAGCCAGCTGCATCCTCCGCACCCGGTCCCCCAGCGACTCGGAGGAGACGGCTTCGCGAGCCCGGTCCACCAGCAGCGGAAAGGCCAGCGGCGGCGTCCGCTTGGGCTGGGTGACGACCACTCGCGACGCCGCCAGTCGCTCCAGCGTGCGGCCCAGGCGGCTGCGCTCCAGCTGCCGCTCCAGGACCTCGCGGTGCGCCTGCTCCAGCAGCAGGTTCTCCGGGTCGTAGCGGCTGAACACGTCGTAGAAGAGCCCGCTGGACGCCTGGAGCTGCTTTGCCGTCTTGCCGGCGTGCGGGTAGCCGGGGAACACCAGCCCCGCCACCCGCGCGATCTCGCGGAACTGCCGCTTCGCCATCTCGGTGGCGTTGAGCGAAGCGGGCACGTCCTCCACCAGCCCCTCCGGGCGCAGCAGCCCCGCGGCCAGCGCCTCGTCCAGCGGCGCCGGGTCGGGCGAAAGCAGCTCCAGGCCGTAGTCGTTGGCCGCCAGCGTGAAGGAGATGGGCGCCAGGCGCGAGATGCGAAAGGCGAAGAGCGCCGCCAGCCCCTCGTGCACCAGCCGCCCCTCGAAGGGAAAGAAGAACAGGTGGTGGCCCTCGCGCGTCTTCACCCGCTCGATCAGCAGCTCGTCCGCGTCGGGGATGCGCGACCAGCGCGCCTGGATGTCGAGCACCGGGCGCACCGCCTCCATCTCCGGACCGCGGAAGACGCCGCGGTGCGCCTCCTCCAGCCGGGCCCGCAGCGCCGCCGCCAGCTCGGTGGAGAGCGGCATGCGGCTCCCCATCCAGCGCGGGATCGCCCCCTTGCCGCTGGACGCCTTGCGCACCCACGCGACCATGTCGCGCACCCGCACGAACTCCAGCGGCTTGCCGCTGAAGATGAAGCGGTCGCCCGGACGCAGCCGCGCCACGAACGACTCCTCCACCGTGCCGATGCGCGGGCCGCGCAGGTACTTGACCGCCATGGACGCGTCGCTGACGATGGTGCCGATGGCCATGCGGTGCCGCCGCGCCACCAGCGCGCTCTCCACCGTGTACAGGCCGTCGGTTTCCACCACGCGCGAGTACTCGGGGTACGCCGTGAGCGCCGAGCCGCCGCGCGTCACGAAGTCCAGCACCCACTCCCACTCGTCGTCGCGCAGCCCGGCGTAGGCGTGCGTGGAGCGCACCTCCGCCAGCAGCTCCTCCGCCCGGAAGCCGCCGCCCAGCGCGATGGTGACCACGTGCTGCGCGAGCAGGTCCAGCGGGCGCTCCACCGCCAGGCGCGACTCGATCGCCCCCGCCTGCACGGCGTCGCGCGCGGCGGCCACCTCCAGCAGCTCCAGCACCTGGGTGGGGACGCAGGTCACCCGGCTCTCCGCCCCCGGCCGGTGCCCGCTGCGCCCCGCGCGCTGGAGGAGCCGCGCCACCCCCTTTGGGCTCCCGATCTGGAGGACGCGGTCCACCGGGGAAAAGTCCACGCCCAGGTCCAGCGACGAGGTGGCCACCACGCAGCGCAGCCGGCCCTCGCGCAGCCCCTGCTCCACCCAGTCGCGCGTCCGGCGGTCCAGCGAGCCGTGGTGCAGGGCGATGGTCCCGGCCCACTCCGGCCGCGCCGCGAGGATCGCCTGGTACCAGATCTCCGTCTGCGAGCGGGTGTTGGTGAACACCAGCGCGCTCTCTCCCTCCTCCACGGCCGCGAGCACCTGCGGGAGCATCTGCGTCCCCAGGTGCCCCGCCCACGGGAAGCGCTCCACCACGGGCGGGATCAGCGCGTCCACCGAGATGCGCTTGGGGAGCAGCCCGCGCACCACGCGCCCGCCCGCCCCCGCGCCGAGCAGCGCCGCCCGCGCCTCGTCCAGGTTTCCCAGGGTGGCGGACACCCCCCAGGTGCGCAGCTCCGGGCGCCAGCGCCGCAGCCGCGCCAGCGCCAGCTCGGTCTGCACGCCGCGCTTGGTTCCCATCAGCTCGTGCCACTCGTCCGCGACCACAGCGCGCAGGTCGCGGAACAGCTCGCGCGCGTCGGAGCGGGACAGCAGGAGCGACAGGCTCTCGGGGGTGGTGACCAGCGCGGTGGGGAGGCGCCGGCGCTGGCGGGAGCGCGTCGCGGCGGAGGTGTCGCCGGTGCGCGACTCCAGCGTCCAGGGGAGGCCCAGCGCCTCCAGCGGGGCGCGCAGCGCGGCCTCGGTGTCGGCGGCGAGGGCGCGCAGCGGGGTGATCCACAGCACGCGCAGCGGCGGCTGCGCGGCCTTTCTGGCGTCGCGGGCCGGCTCCGGGTGCTCGGCCATCCACTCCAGCAGCGGGCCCATCCAGGCGGCGTAGGTCTTTCCCGTGCCGGTGGCCGCGTGGATCAGCCCGCTCTCCCCCGCCAGGTACGCGTCCCACACCTCGCGCTGGAAGGGGAACGGCTTCCAGCCGCGCCCGCCGAACCACGCCTCGGCGCGCGCCAGGGGTGCCCTTTCCGGCGCGGCGGCGGAGACGGCGGCGGTGGATCCGGCTGGGCTCTTCGGCTTCGGCAAGCGGGCTCCGCGGCAGGGGACGCCGCGCAGGCTCGCAGGATCGGTTCCAGGCCGCACGCACCGCGGGCCGAGCTTGCCCGGAAGCCGGGCGGCGAGTATCCCTACCCGGGCACGCGGTCTCTCGCCCTCCACGGATCCTCCGTCCCACGGGGACCCCACCGGTGTCGAATCCCATGCACCGCATCGCCGGACCCGAACGCCTCCCGCTGCGCCGGCGTCCGGCGGCTTCGCCGCCGCGCGCAGTGGCCATCGCCGCCGCCCTGCTCCTGCCGGCGGCCCTCCAGGCGCAGCAGCCTCCTCCCGGCGGCGCGCCCCCGGCTCCGGGTGCGCGGGTCCGGGTCGTGTCGCTCGGTCCGCCCGAGATCCGGCTCGCGGGACGCCTCGAGCGACTTCACGAGGACGGAGTGGTGGTCCGCACGCCCACGGGGAGCCGGTACGTCCCCGCGGCCCTGGTGGACACCCTGCAGGTCAGCCGCGGGAGCGACTTCGGCACGGGGGCCTTCCGCGGGGCCGGGATCGGGGCTCTCGCGGGCGGCGCGGCGCTGGGTGTGCTGTCGCTCGCCACCTCGCGACGTCCCGACGACGACGCGCAGGGGCCCGTGGAAGGCTTCCTCCTGGGCGTGATGCTGGGTGCCCCGTACGGCGCGATCCTCGGCGGGGTGCTCGGGGCCGTGACCCGGCCCGAGCGCTGGGAGACCGTTTCGCCCCGGGTGGCGGCCGGCGGCGGGATCGCGCTGGGCGTGCGGCTGGCCCTCCCATGACGCACCGCCGCGACCGGGGGATCGCCCGACTCTACGGGTGCACCCGCACCACCTGCATCCGCCGCAGGTTCGCGCCGGGGAAGCGGCCCGTCGCGCGCACCCTCGCCAGCACCGCGTCCGCCCGGGCGCGCGTGTCCCCCGCGTACACGGCCAGGAAGCCGTAGCGGTCGTCCACGCCGGTGTAAGTGACGTTGTTCTCCACGTCGCCCTCGCACTCCCAGCGCGTCGCGAACACCTTGCCGTGGGGAAAGAGCGCCTGCGCCGCCCCGCGCTCCCGCTCGCCGATGGCACAGCGGGGCGCGCTGCGCAGCACCACGGCGTAGAAGGGCGCGCTGCGGTCCTCGTCCCGCGCGGCGCCGCCCGCCGGGAGCACGAACGACAGGTCGTGCGCGCGGAAGCCCGCGCACGGACGCGCCGGGTCCGGGCACACCCGCCCCGGCGCCGCCTGGGCCCGGGCGGAGAGCGGCGCGAGGAGCGACAGCGCCAGGCACAGCGTCGCGATCGTCGGCATCGGAACCTCCCGGTTCAGGACGGCTTCCGCGCCGCGACGCCGTACATCAGCGGCATCTCCGGCGCGCCCTCGGGCGGGGCCCAGCGCCGCCCCGGCAGGGCGCGCATCCCGCGGAACGGGGCGTACCCGTTGGAGTACGGCCACTCCCGCAGCGACTCCAGCGCCAGTCCCGCCTCCAGCAGCGCCATGGCCACGTCCGCCACCCCCCAGGCGAACTCGTGGGACGGGTGCGGGTTGCGGAAGTCCACCACCCCCGGGCGGCGCTCCGCCCCGTGCAGCAGCCCGTCGCCCGACGCCGCCACGTAGTCGCCGACGCCGTCGTCGCAGCGGATCGCCCGGCCGCCGCTCGAGTACGGAAAGGACAGGCGCATCTCCTCGTCGAACATGGCGGCCGCGGGGTGGAACTCCACCAGCACGAAGCGCCCGCCCGGCGCCAGCACCCCCGCGATCCCGCGCGCCCACGCCCCCAGCTCCGAGAGCCAGCAGACCGCGCCGTACGACGAAAAGACCAGGTCGAAGCGGCGCCCCGCGCGACCCGCCTCCTCCAGCCAGTCGTACACGTCCGCCCGCTCGAACTCCGCCCGCGTCCCCGACTCCGCCGCGAGCCGCCGCGCGAACTCCACCGCCTCGTCGCTGATGTCCACACCCGTGGCGAGCGCGCCCAGCGCCGCCAGGCTGAGCGTGTCCTGCCCCGCGTTGCACTGCAGGTGGAGCAGCCTGCGGCCGGACACGTCGCCCAGCAGCTCCCGCTCCTCCGGGAAGAGCGTGCTCCCGCCGGCGCGCAGCCACGCCGCCTGGTCGCCCTTGTGCGAGTTGTGGGCCGGGGTCGCCGCGTTCCAGGAAAGGCGGTTCGCCTCGTGCGCTTCGCGCCGCACCGCCGCCCCTACCGCGCCCGGAAGCCCGGGCCGGCCGCCGCCAGGCGGGCGGCAAGCAGCTCCTCCACGCGCTTTTCCAGCCGCCCGGTGGACACGCACATCACCGCTTCGGTGCTCGTCCCCGCCACCGGCCTCGCGGAGCCGCCCACCTGCGTGGTCACCCAGGTCCGCTCCCCGTCCGGGCGGATCGTCACCAGCAAGGACAGCTGCGTGCGGTACGACGCCGCCGCCGAGGGGCCCGCGCCCGACTGGTTGCCGCAGCGCACCCAGGCCGCCGCCCTTTCGCCCCCCACCCGCGGCGCGGTGATGCTCCGGTGCCCGAAGACCCGCCCGTCCCGGTCCATCCCCGCGTCCGCCACCCCCAGGTCGCGGAACACCTCGGGGAGCAGCGCGCGCACCCGGTCGGCGCGGGCGCCCACGTGGTGGGTCGCGCCCGCGTCGTCGTTGCGCAGCCGGAAGGAGATCCCCGACGAGGTCTCGGTGATCTGCGGCTCCGGCCCGGCGGGCACGGTCCCCGGGGGGCCGGCGGCCGGCGCGCACGCGGCCGCGGCCAGGGCGGCGAGGAGCAGGGGGGCGGCAGGGCGCATGGGGAGCTCCTTTCCGGGTGTGCGGTGGCGGAAAGCCGGCGTCCGGCGGGCGCCGGCGGCGAAGCGGCGGTCAGCCGGGGGCGGAGGCCGCCCCTCCGGCGTCCGCGGGCGGGTGGACGGTGCGGAACTCGCCGCGGGCGAGCGCCTCCACGCACTGCGCCACGTCCGCGCACTCCCGCGCGCGGATGGCGCGCACCGCCAGCCCGTCGTGGAGGACGGCGTCGGCGAGCAGCGCCACTTCCGCGTCGCGCCGGGCCATGAGCGGCACCTGCGCCCGCGGGTCCAGCGGGGCGAGCTCCCCGGCGAACTTCCACGCCGCCTCGCGCGCGTCGTCCATGGCGAAGCCCACCAGGCGCAGCTCAAGCCGCGGCGCCAGCCGGGCCAGGGCGGCCACGTCCGGGGAAAGGCCGTCCACCTCGGCCTCCACCACGGGGGTCAGCGAGGCGAGCACGTCGTTGATGCGGTCGAAGTCGCCCCGCAGCCCCGCCAGCTCCGCCCCGGGGCAGACCCGCGCCGCCGCCACCCCCAGGTCCAGGTTGATGTGCGCGTTCATCCCCGCCAGCAGGTGCTGGAGCACGATCAGGCGCGCCTCGCCCGCCGCCTCGAAGGCCCGCAGCCAGGCCCTCGACGGCATCTCCCCGGCGCCAAAGGCGTCGTACGCCGCCAGGTAGCGGCCGGCGAACACCACGTCCAGCCGCTCCATCCGCGGCCCGTCGTCGAACTCGCCCCGCCCGATCCCGTCGCGCACGGCGCGGGTCACCCGGCCGTAGAGCGCGGCGAAGTATCCCAGGCGGTCGCCGCGGGCGATGCAGTCCCGGACGATGGCGTCCAGGCGCTCGATCACGCCGTCGATGGTGTCGGGGAGCATGGGTCGTGTGCCGGAAATGAAAGATGCCTGCCGGGCCGCGGGGCCCGACAGGCAAGATGGCGCGCGGAAAACCCGCCGGAAAGAGGGACGGGCCCGGCGGGGCGGCGGCGCGGGGCTACAGCGTGTGGAAGCGGACCTTGATCTCGTTCACCAGCTCCTGGTACCCCGCCCGGCCGCGGATGTCCGGGTGCCAGGCCAGGTCGCGCTCCACCAGGTCGATCTCCTCCACGATGCGCGCTCCCGGGATCACGTTCCCCGCGGCGTCGCGCTCGCGCCCCATCAGCCAGATGGTGTCGCTCACCGCCACCGCCGCCGACACGTCGTGCGTCACCAGGATCAGCGTGTTGTGCTCGTGGCGGGTGCACACCTCCACCAGCAGCTGCTGCACCTTTTCCTGGGCGATCACGTCCAGCCCCGAGAAGGGCTCGTCCATGACCAGGTAGTGCTCCGAGCAGAGCAGCTGCTGCGCGATGGCCACGCGCTGCCGCTGGCCGCCGGAAAGCTGCATGGGAAAGCGGTCGGCGTGCTCCGCCAGCCCGAAGCGCTCCAGGTACTTCATGGCCTGGTCGCGGGCCTCCGCCGGGGGGCGGCCCGCCTGGCGCGCGGCGATCACCAGGTTCCCCAGCACCGTGCGGTGCTCGAAGAGCACGTAGTTCTGCGCCACCACCCCCACCAGCCCCGGGGTGGCGGGGAGCCCCGCCGCGCCGATGCGCACGGTTCCCGCGTCGGGGCGCAGCAGCCCGGCCAGCACCTTGAACAGCGTGGTCTTTCCCACCCCGGAGGGGCCCAGCAGCCCCACGATCTGCCCCTGCTGCATCCCGGGGCGGACCACGTCGCGGATGCAGGCGTTCACGTCCCGCAGGACCGGGACGCCGCCCCGCGCGATGCTGACCCCCTGCACGTCCAGGAGGACGTCCCTGCGCTCGTATGCGAACGAAGTGCTCATGGGTCAGCGTCGCTCCACGGTGATCGACGCGTGCGGCACCAGCGTCGTCTTCAGCCACCCCAGGACCGCGTCCTGGAAGAAGCCGGCGGCCAGGAACACCCCCTGCACCGCGAACACCGCGGCCAGGTTGAAGTGCTTGTTCTGGTCCATCAGCAGCGCCCCGATCCCCCCCTCGCTGCGCGAGATCCCCTCCACCATGGTGAGCATCATCCAGCCGATGGCGGCGTTCTGCCGCAGGACGTCCAGCGCCGTGCCCATCTGCCCCAGCACGATCACCTCCCACACCGTCCGCCACTCCCCCATGCGCAGGGTGCGCGCGTGGTCCAGCCGCTCGGTGGGCACCGCCGCCACCACGTCCACCATGGAGGTGAGGAAGAAGGCGGTGATGCCGAACACCAGCAGCGAGACCTTGAGCGGGTGCCCGCCGCCCACCAGCATGGTGAACACGAAGGTGAGCCCCACCAGGCTCAGGAAGCGCGCCTTGGTCAGCGCCATGACGAAGGGGCGGATCGCCGGCACCACCGTCAGGTAGGCGAGCCCCAGCGACAGGATGGAGGCCAGCACCAGCGACTCGGCGAACAGCACCAGCGAGGTCCATAGCTCGCCCAGGAGCCCCTGGTTGGCGGTGAGGTTGCGGAGCGCGTCGAGCACCCGTACCGGGGAGGGGAGATAGCTGGGCGCCAGGAACCAGGCCACGAGCACCAGCACCGCCCACAGCGCGCCCAGCAGCGCGTACGAGGTCGAAGGGATCCACTGGTTGGGCCGGAGCGCCGGACCGAGGGAAGCCATGGAGATTCCGGGTAGCGGGGAAGGAATGCCGTGCGGGCCCGGGGAGCTGCTCCCCGGGCCCGCGGCGCGTCAGCTGCCGATCACGATCTCCACCCGCCGGTTCGCCGCGCGCCCCTCCGGGGTCCGGTTGGATTCCACCGGCTCCGTGGCGCCGTGCGCGAACACCCGGATGCGACCCGGAGGGAAGGTGCTGGACGAGCGGCGCTCCAGCCACTGCTTCACCGCCAGGGCCCGGTCCTCGGAAAGCTGCTGGTTCGCGTCCCCGGCGCCCACGTTGTCGGTGTGGCCGTGGATCTCCACCGCCAGCGAGTTGATCGACAGGTTGTCGAACAGCTCCTGGAGCTGCGTCTCCGAGCCGGGGGTGAACTCCGCCGACCCGGTCTGGAAGTTGATCCGGTAGTTGCGCCGCCCCACCACGCGCGTCACCCGGTCTCCCTCGTTGAAGGTCTGCGTTTCCGCGCGGCCGCCGGCGCCGCCCGCCCGGGCGGCGACCCCGCGCAGGTACGACACGTCCACGATGGAATCCACCGGCGGGACGCTGGGCACCAGCTGCGGGTACTGCTGCGTGACGATGTTGCCGAACACCGTGTAGGTGGCGCGGAAGCGGCTCGTTTCCGGCGAGCTCCCCTCGGCCAGCCCGAAAAGGAGGAGGTTGTCGGCCAGGTTGTTGGCCTTGGAGCCGCCCAGCTCCACCGGGATCCCCTGCTTGTCGGGCTCGGTCACGCCCTTGTAGTACTTTTCCCAGTACGCCGCGTCGGCGCCCTTTTCCTGGTAGATCTCCTGGCTGATCTCGGCCGCGCGGGTGAGCGCCTGCGGGTGGGCGAGCACCTGGTCGCCGCCCTCCAGGAACGCCTGGAGCAGCTTTTCCACCGTGGCGCGGTTCTGCTGGTTCCACTTGCGGATGCCGATGAGCACGTGCGGCATCTGCGACGAGTACTCCCTGGTGGAGACCACCGACACCAGCCCGCCGCGCTCCCGGGCCGCGGTCACGTCGGCCGGGGTCCAGGTGACGATGCCGTCCACGCACACCCGCTTCTTCTCACCCGTGAGCTTGCCGTCGCTCACCACGCGGCGCTCCTCGCAGTAGCCGGACACGTACTTTTCCGCCGCGTCCACGTACGACGAGGTGTTCACCCAGTTCACCGCGGCCGGGTCGTACGTGGTCTCGTCCGGGTTGTTGGCTAGGTTGTTGTCGCCCATGAAGCGCTGGGCGATGTTCCAGTCGCCGTCACGAAGCACCCCGGCCACCAGCGCGCCCCGCATGCTCTGCGGGTTGTCGCGCCACTCCTTGGGCCCCATCAGCTTGTCCTCGCCGCGCGAGTAGCCGCACGAGCCCACGATCTCGGCGCGGTACTCGGGGCCGAAGCTGGCGGTGAGCTCCTGGTTGAGCGCGGCCAGGAAAGCCCCCGCGCCGTCGCCCATGATGCCGATGAAGTGGATCCCCTCGCGCGGCTGCGCCTGGCCGTCGTGCAGCCCCTTGGCCAGGGCGGTCAGCCCCGCCATGAGCTGCGAGTTGTCGTCCTGCCGGGCGATCTTGGCCTTGATCCCCTGCTTGGCCACCAGGCTCCCCTCGGTGGTCACGGGGCCGCCGTTGGCGTAGAGGCACCCCATCTGGGAGTTCCACGCCCAGAAGTTGATGCGCACCTCCGGGGCGCCCGGGAGCGCGGCGGGCCGGTCGGTGGGAAGCCCCGCGAAGGCGGCGGTGGAGCGGGTCTGCTCGTCGGCCGCGGCCAGCCCCTCCACCTTCTCGGGGACGATGGTCCGCAGGATCTTGCGCCCGTAGCCGTTGGTGGCCGCGAAGCGCAGCCCCCCGGCGAGAAGGAGGAGGACCACGAGGCCGCCGACGATGCGGAGGGTCTTCCGTCCCGTAGTGGTGAGTCGCATGGCAGGGTCGAGTGTTGGGAGTGGTGCGCGCCGGATCGTTCCGGCGGCTACTGCTGCGGCCGGCGGAGCTTGCCGCGCCAGCGGTCCTCCGGCGACGCGGGGGCGCCCTCGGCGTGAGGACGGCCCTCCCGCCCCGCCAGCGGGTCCCCGGCGCCCAGCAGGGCCGGGTTCCCATCCGGGTCGGCAGCCTCCGCCAGGGTGACCTTGCGCTCCGCCTCGGCCAGCTGGGTGAGCCCCTCCTGGCGGAAGGCCATCTGGTGCAGGTCCACCGCGTGGTCGAAGTCCGTCAGGTCGATCAGCGTCTGCAGCTCGCCCAAACGCCGCTCATAGTCCTCGCGGATCCGCTCCGCGGCCATGTCGCGCACCTCGGCCAGGTCGGTGTCGCCGAAGATCCCCTGCGCGGCGGTGGTCGCCGCCTGCACCGCGCCGGTGATGGTGTGCTTGTCCGCGAGCTGGTTGGCCTCGTCCTCGGCCGTCTGGATGTGGTAGTCGGCGCGGCGCAGCACCCGCTTGAGGAGCGCCTCGATGCTCTCCACCTGCGCCTTCATCGACTCGTACTCCTCGATGTCGCGCGTGCGGCGGGCGGCGATCTCGGCGTGCGCGTTGAGCCCGTCGTCGTCGCTCGCCCCCTTGGCGGCCCCGGCCAGGCGCAGCGCTTCCTTCCGCTCCTTCTCGCTCTTGACGATCTTGGACTCCACCATCCGCCGCACCCCCACGATGCGGCCCAGGCGGTCCTCGATCACCTCGCGGCGCTTCTTCATCTGCCGCACGAAGCTCTTCAGGATCGCCACCGGGTCAAGCTCGACGAAGTTGCTCGTCACCCAGCGCGAGAACATCTGCAGCGCGTAGAAGAGCAGCGTCCGCGGGCGGTCCCACACGAACACCAGGCAGTACAGCACGGCCAGCACACCCACCAGGAAGGCCAGGTACAGGGTGTTCTCGGCAATCGCGATCAGCGTGGGGAGGAGCCTCACGAAGCCCCAGGCCGCCAGCAGCGCGAGGACCGCCACGATCCCCGCGCCGACCTTGCCCTCGGGGCGCTGCCAGAAGGTGCGCCGGGGCTGCTGGCCCGGAGCGGAGGGGAGGCTGTTCATGGCCGGTTACAGTCGGGGGGTGGAAAGGAACGGAGCGATCCGCGCCCGCTCTGCGGCGAGCTCGGCCTCCACGGCGGCGTACGAAGCGGCGAAGCGGGCCGAGTTGGCGTCGATGGCCGCGCGCGCGTCCGCCATCCCCTGCTCCATCTCGGCGCAGCGCGCCTGCATCGCGCGGATCTCCTCCTCGCGGCGCTGGATCTCGGCGCGGGTCTCCTGAAGGCGGGCCTCGCTCCCGCCGATGGTCTGCTGCACCTCGTCCGCCACCGCCCGCTCGAACGCCTCCCGTTCACCGCCCAGGATGCGGAGACGGTCCTCCACGGCCTCGGCCACGTGCTCGGCGCTCACCCCGTGGCTCGCCTGCGCGGCGGACAGCGCCAGCTGCGTGCGCTGCGCCTCGTCCGGCACCGCGCCCAGCGCGCTGTACAGGGTGCGGAACTGGGCGTAGGCGCCCAGCTTGCTGGCTCCCACCGCCGAGTGGAGCTGCTGGACGAACTCGGGGTCGGGCACCCCCGCGCCCGCGGCGACGGGGGCCGCCGCGGGCGGCAGGGGCGGCGGAGCCGGGGAGCCGGCCGCGGGGGATGCGCCGGCCGGCGGGGCGGGGCGGCCCTGGACCGGCTGCTGCCCCTCCTCCTCGAACTCGACGAACGTGCCCAGCGCGTCCTTGCTGACGTCCTTGATCCTGTCTAGGAATCCGCTCATCGGGTGTCCACGGTCCGCTCCGCGCGCCGGCGGTCCGGCAGGGGGCGGGAGCCGCTCCTGGAGATTGAGAGTGGAAGGTGGTGAGCCGTGAGTGCTGCGCCGGCCGGAGCCGCACGACCGCGCCCGACGGGCGATCCGTCGCTCGCATTACGGACCTGCCGGTCCCGTTTGTTTCAGGACCGGCCCCGGTGCCCGCGTTCTGTAAGCTGCTGGGAGGTTTATAGTAACGCGGACCCAGGGAAACCGGAGACGGCGCTCGGAAAGCCTGGAGGAGGCGGGGGTGCCCAGCGGTCGCGGAGAACCCGCCCGCCCGGACCGACAGGGGGACAATTCTATGTCGCGGCTTGCCTTCGTACAAGTGGCGCGATGGGGCCCGGCGCGCGCTGCGCGCGGCCGAGCCCCCGCCGGGAGCGGGCGCTCAGCCCGCCGTGCCCGCCCCCGCCACCACGCGCTTGGCCTGCGTGCCCGCCTCCAGCACGGCGTTGCCGTCCGCCACCCCGTTCGCGATCGCCAGCTCCGCCAGCGGGATCGCCGAGGGATAGCGCTGGTTGAACTCCGCCAGCGTCATGCGCCGGTCCACGCGCACCACCCGGATCCGGGACGGCTGCACCGCCAGCGCCCGCGCGTCCGTGAGCTGCGCGAAGCTCCCCACCGTCTGCCGGAAGAGCGCGTCGTACGCCCCCAGCTGCCCGCTCCCGGTGTAGGAGATCACCTGGTAGACGCGCCCGCCGTACGAGATCCACGCCGCCACCCCGTCCACCACCCCCTGCTGCGTCTGCGCGCGGAAGTAGCCCACCACCGCCGGGAGCCCGTTCACCGTTTCGCGCCCCGTCTGCCCCTGCTGCACCCCCTGCGCGAAGAAGCGCTGCGCCGCCGCCTCCGGGCTGGCCGCCCCCTCCGCCAGCGTGAGCTGCATCACCGCGTCCTGGCGCGGGCTCACCGCCGTCACCGCCTGCGGCAGGTTCTGCGTCGCCCACCCCTGCGGAAAGGCCACGCGGAAGCGCAGCTCCGGGTGCAGGAAGACCCCGCCCTGGAAGAAGCCGTTGCGCGGGTTCTCGCCGTACACCAGCCCGTCGATCCGCTGCAGGTACTCCGCCCGGCGCCCCGCCAGCCCCGCCGGGAGGCTGGCCGTGTCCAGGCGCGCCTGCACCGCGCGGATCCGCTCCGCCGGGTCGGGGTGCGTGGACAGCCAAGAGGGGAGCGGGCTCTGCCCCTCCGCCTCCCCCACCCGCTGCAGCGCCGCGAACACGTCCGCCATCTCCCGCACGTCGTAGCCCTGCGAGCGGGCGTAGCGGAAGCCCAGGTCGTCCGCCTGGCGCTCCGCATCGCGGCCGTAGCTCAGGAACAGGAGCTGGAGCCCCCCGGAGGCGAGCCCGCCCAGCTGCTGCGCCGCCCCGGGGAACAGGATGGAGCCCACCCCCAGCCCGATCTGCGCCAGCTGCGCCCGGCTGATCTGCGTCGCCGAGTGGCGCGCCGTCACGTGGCCGATCTCGTGCCCCAGCACGCTCGCCAGCTCCGCCTCCGAGTTCACCACCCCCAGCAGCCCGCGCGTGACGAAGACGTAGCCGCCGGGGAGCGCGAACGCGTTGGGCGTGGCGTCGTCCACCACCCGGAAGCTCCAGGGGAGGTTCGGCCGTTCCGAGCGCGCCGCCAGCCCCGCCCCGATGCGCTGCACGTAGTCCTGGAGCGCCGGGTCCTCCACCAGGCCGATGCTCTGCGCCGCCTCCTGCGAAGCCTGCTGCCCGATCTGGATCTCCTGCGACTCCGACACCAGCGACAGCTGCCTCTGTCCCGTCACCGGGTTCACCGCGCAGCCCGCGAGCGGCATCGTGGAGAGTGCCGCTGCGATCAGGAGCTTTCTCTGCAGCCAGCGGAGCGTGGGTGCCATGCCGATCCTCCGGTTCGGGTGCGCGTTTTTTCCGTTGGTCGGGCGCAAGAAGCGCTCCCGGGGGTCGCGGAACGGCACGGCTTTACGGCGGGCTCGGGCGTGCCCCCGGCTGGCGCCGGGGTCGGGCTTCGGCTCCGTAACGCAACAGCCGACGCATCTCAGGATCCGGCAGTTGCAGGCTGTCCCCTGTCCCCTGTCCCCTGTCCCCTGTCCCCTGCCGTTCGTTCCCTACACGTGCGCGTCCGCGTCGAAGCCCAGCGCGTCCAGCAGGCGGTTGAACGCCGCCGGCGGCAGGTGCCCGCCGGAGGCCTGGTCGTGGCCGTTGCCGTAGTTGGGGCCGGCGCCGTGCGGGCCCAGGTCCACCGCGCGCAGGATGGCGGGGAGGACCAGGTCGGCGCGCGCCGTGCGCATGCTGAAGGCGACCACGCCCGGGAGGTAGCCGCGGTTCGCCGCCAGGACCGCGAACTTGGGGAGGCGGCCGCGCCACTGCTGGGCGATCAGCGGGTGGATCTGGCAGGGAGAGTCCAGGTGGAGCAGCGCGAAGGGCCCCCCCGCGGCGAACCGGGGGGCCGCGCGGCGCGCCTTCGCCAGCTCCGCGGCCACCTCGGCGCGGTAGGCGCGCAGCCGGTCCGCCCCGCGGGCCTCGTCCTCCGCCAGCGCGCGGGGACCCTCCGCCTCCAGCAGCAGCCGCAGCGGCGTCGCCACGTCGAACTCGCGCGCCCGCCGGGCCGCGTTGACCAGCGCCACCGCTTCCTTGAGCCACTTGGCCGTGTGCCGCTTCTTCGCGGCGGGCAGCGCGGGCCAGGGGGCGCGGTCGCCCAGGTCGCTCAGCGTCCCCACCGCCGCGATCCAGTCCAGCTCCGCGACGTCGGCCAGGGGGAGGAGGAGGTCGTACGCCATCCACGCCGAGGCGGGGATCGGGTCCCACCCGTAGCCGGAAACCACCACGGCGCCCTCCGGCTCCCCCTCCGGGCGGTGGTGGTCCACGTACAGCGTGGGGACGCCGGGCAGCACCCCGGCGCGGTTCACCCCCAGGTCGGCCACGATCAGCGCGTCCGGACGCAGGGCCGCCAGCCGCCCGCGCGCCGCCTCGCCGAACGCCGATTCCCCGCGGTCCGAGTGCACCACCCGCACGTCCCGGAAGCCCATCCGCGGCAGCCCCCTCCCCAGCAGCGCCCCCGCCGCCAGCCCGTCCGCGTCGAAGTGGCAGAACACCACCACCCGCGCGGCGGGGTCCAGGGAGTGCAGGAAGGCGGCGAACGCCGCGCGCGCCGGACCGAGGGCGTCCTCCAGGGGAACGGGCATGGGCATCGCGCGGGCAGGGGGATTCGGGGAGCGAGCGGGCCGGCGGCGCCCCCGGAAGATCCGGGCCCGCTCAGCCGGGCTCTCCCCCGTCCGCGGTCCACGCGGCCTGCACCACCGCCATCCCCACTGCGGCGGCGCCAGGGTAGCCGGCTTCGAAGAGCAGGTCCACGTTGCCGAAGAACACCGCCAGCAGCGGCGGGTCCGCCGCCAGGAGGAGCGCGGCCGTGTCGGGGCCGCCGCCATCCTCCGGCGGGCCCGCGGCGGCCCGGAGGACGCGCACG
>JBEVLE010000770.1:0-4101 GCA_040509335.1 Longimicrobiaceae bacterium
GACGGCCCGAGCTGACGGCGGAGCGGTTCGTCCCGGATCCGTTCGCGGCGGAGCCGGGGGCGCGGATGTACCGCACCGGGGACCGGGCGCGCTGGCTGGCGGAGGGCGAGCTGGAGTACCTGGGCCGCATCGATCAGCAGGTCAAGGTG
Source organism: Longimicrobiaceae bacterium (assembly GCA_040509335.1). Taxonomy (GTDB): domain Bacteria; phylum Gemmatimonadota; class Gemmatimonadetes; order Longimicrobiales; family Longimicrobiaceae; genus JAFAYN01. The sequence continues at coordinate 150 of JBEVLE010000770.1, forward strand.
CGCGGATTCCGCATCGAGCCCGGCGAGGTCGAGGCGGTGCTGCGCGCGCACCCGGCGGTGGGCGAGGCGGTGGTGGCGGCGCGGCCGGACGGGAGCGACGGAGTGCGGCTGGTGGCCTACCACCTGGCCGCGGAGGGGGCGGCGCGGCCGGAGGCGGAGGAGCTGCGGACGTGGCTGCGCGAGCGGCTGCCGGAGTACATGGTGCCGTCCGCTTTCGTGGCGCTGGAGGCACTTCCGCTGACTCCCAGCGGCAAGCTGGACCGCCGCGCGCTCCCCGAGCCGGCGGCCGAAGCCGCGGCCGCGTCGGATTTCGCGCCGCCCTCCACCCCCGCGGAGGAGATCCTGGCCGGGATCTGGAGCGCGGTGCTGGGGACCGAGCGGGTGGGGGCGCACGACGACTTCTTCGCGCTGGGCGGGCACTCGCTGCTGGCGACCCAGGTGGCCTCGCGGGTGCGGCAGGCGTTCGGGATGGAATTGCCGCTGCGCGCGCTGTTCGAGGCGCCGACCGTGGCGCGGCTGGCCGTCCGCGTCGAGGCGCTGCGGAGCGAGGGCGCCGCGGCCGCGCCGCCGATCGGGCGGGCGTCGCGGGAGGAGGCGCTGCCGCTGTCGTTCGGGCAGCAGCGGCTGTGGGTGGTGGACCGGCTGGAGCCGGGGAGCGCCGCCTACAACATGGCGGGCGCGCTGCGGCTGCGCGGCGCGCTGGACGCGGCCGCGCTGCGGGCGGCTTTGGGCGAGCTGGCGCGGCGGCACGAAACGCTGCGCACCACGTTCGCGGACCGGGGCGGCGTCCCGGTGCAGGTGATCCACCCGGCCGCCCCGGTGCCGCTCCCCCTGCTGGACCTGCGGGCATTGCCGGCCGGCGCGCGCGAGGCCGAGGCGGAGCGGCTGGCCGGCGCGGAGGCGCTGCGGCCCTTCGACCTGGCGCGCGGACCGCTGCTGCGGTGCTCGCTGCTGCGCCTGGACCGGGACGACCACGTCCTCTGCCTCACCCTTCACCACGCCGTCGGCGACGGCTGGAGCGTGGACGTGCTGGCGGGCGAATTGTCCGCGCTCTACGCCGCCTTCGTCCGGGGCGTGGAGCCGCGCCTCCCCGATCTTCCCATCCAGTACGCGGACTTCGCCGTGTGGCAGCGCGAGTGGCTGCGCGGCGACCTGCTGGACGCGCAGACCGGCTTCTGGCGGGAGCGCCTGGCGGGCGCGCCGCCGCTCCTGGAGCTGCCCACGGACCGCCCGCGCGCGGCCGGGCAGAGCCCGCGCGCCGGGAGCCATCGCTTCACTCTCCCGGCGGACGTGTCGCGGGGGCTGCGCCGGCTCGCCCGGGAGGAAGGGGCGACGCTGTTCATGACGCTGCTGGCCGGGTGGCAGGCGCTCCTGGGCCGCTACGCGGGGCAGGACGACGTGGTGGTGGGGAGCCCCGTGGCCGGGCGCACCCGGGTGGAGACGGAGGGGCTGATCGGCTTCTTCGTCAACGTGCTCGCGCTGCGCGCCGACCTCGCGGGCGACCCGACCTGGCGGGAGCTGCTGGGGCGGACCCGCGAAGCGGCGCTGGGGGCGTACGCGCACCAGGACCTGCCCTTCGAGCGCCTGGTGGACGAGCTGGACGTGGAGCGCAGCCTGGCGCACACGCCGCTCTTCCAGGTGGTCTTCGCGCTGCAGAGGGCCGGCGGGCTCGCCGGGCGGCTGTCGCTGGACGGGGTGGAGCCGGCATCGTTCGGGGGGGAGGACGGGGTGGTGAGGTTCGACATGAGCCTCACCGTGGACGACGACGCGGAGGCGCTCGCCGGGACGCTGGTGTACCGGGCGGCGCTGTTCGACGCGGCGACGGCCGCGCGCATGGCCGGGCACCTGGCGATCCTGCTGGAGGCGATGGCCGCCGAGCCGGCGCGCCGCATCGCCGGGGTGCCGCTGCTGCGCGGCGCGGAGCGGGAGCAGGTGCTGGAGGCGTGGAACGCCACGGCGGCGGATCGTCCCCGGGCGTGCGTGCACGCGCTGTTCGCGGAGCAGGCGGCGCGCACCCCGGACGCTCCCGCGGTGGTCTTCGGCGAGGACGCGCTCACCTACGGCGAGCTGGAGCGCCGGGCCAACCAGCTCGCCCACGCGCTGCGCCGCAGGGGCGTCGGGCCCGAGGTGAGGGTGGGGCTGTGCCTGGAGCGCGGCGTCGCCCAGGTGGTGGCCGTGCTGGCGGCGTGGAAGGCCGGCGGCGCCTACGTGCCGCTGGACCCCGCCGCGCCGGCGCGGCGCCAGGAGGCGCTGCTGGACGCCTCGGGGGCGCCGGTGCTGCTGACGCAGGCGCACCTCGCCGGGCGCTTCGGCGGCTACGCGGGCGCGGTGCTGCGCCTGGACGCCGACCGGGACGAGATCGAGCGCGAGAGCGTGGAAGCGCCGCAGGACGAGGCCGTCCCGGCAAACCTGGCGTACGTCATCTACACCTCCGGGTCCACCGGCACGCCCAGGGGCGTGCTGGTGCAGCACGCCTCGGTGGTGAACCTGGCGGCGGCGCTCGGCGAGGCCGTGTACTCCCGGCGCGGCGGCGGCGCGGCCCCACGGGTGAGCGTCAACGGTCCGCTTACCTTCGACACCTCCGTGAAGCAGCTGGTGCAGCTGCTTCACGGGGCGACGCTATGCATCGTCCCCGAGGAAGTGCGCCTGGACGCGCGCCTGCTGGGCGCGTACCTCCGGCGGCACTCGGTGGAGGTGCTCGACTGCACGCCCGCGCAGCTGCGGCAGCTCCTCGCCGACGGGCTGCTGGACGAGGCGGGCCCCGCGCTCACCGACCTGCTGGTGGCGGGCGAGGCGATGGACGCGGGGCTGTGGGAGGCGCTGGGCGCGCTGCCCGGCCGGCGGGCGTGGAACCTGTACGGGCCCACCGAGTGCACCGTGGACGCATCGCTGCGCCGGGTGGACGGGGCGCGGCCGACGATCGGGCGCGCGGTGGCGAACGCGCGCCTGTACGTGCTGGACGCGGACGGCGAGCCAGTGCTGGCGGGCGTGGTGGGCGAGCTGTACGTGGGCGGAGCCGGCGTGGCGCGGGGATACCAGGGCCACCCCGACCTGACGGCCGGGCGCTTCGTGCCGGACGCCTTCGGCGGCCCGGGGGAGCGGCTGTACCGCACGGGCGACCGGGTGCGGTGGACCGGGGCCGGCGAGCTGGAGTACGTGGGGCGGACCGACCACCAGGTGAAGGTGCGCGGGTTCCGCGTGGAGCCGGGCGAGATCGAGGCGGCGCTGGCCGGGTTGCCGGGGGTGCGCGAGGCGGTGGTCGCCGTGCGGGAGGATGCGCCCGGGCAGAAGCGGCTGGTGGCCTACGTGGTCCCCGAGCCCGGGACCGGCGTGTCGGGCGCGGAGCTGCGCGAGCAGCTTGCCGCCCGGCTCCCCGAGCACATGGTCCCCGGCGCCTTCGTGGCGCTGGCGAGCGTTCCGCTCACCCCCAACGGCAAGACCGACCGCGCGGCGCTCCCCGCGCCGGAGCGGACCCCCGAGGGCGACGCCCACGTGGCGCCGCGGACGGAAGCGGAGCGGGTGCTGTGCGAGGTCTGGGCCGGGCTCCTCGGCGTGGACCGGGTGGGGGTGGAGGACAGCTTCTTCGAGCTGGGCGGCGACAGCATCCTCGCCATCCAGGTGGTTTCCCGCGCGCGGCAGCGCGGGCTGAAGCTCGCGCCGCGGCAGCTCTTCGAGCACCCCACCATCGCGCGCCTGGCCGCGGTCGCCGAGGCGGCGGCCGACGGGTCCGCGGCCGCGCCGCAGGGCGCCGTCACGGGCGAGGTCCCGCTGACGCCCATCCAGCGGCGCTTCTTCGCGCAGGACCGCCCCGCGCGCCATCACTACAACCAGGCGCTGCTGCTCGCTCCGCGCGAGGCGCTGGACCCCGCGCTGCTGGCGCGGGCCGCGGCCGCCCTGGAGGCGCACCACGACGCGCTGCGGCTGCGCTTCCGCCGGGACGCCGACGGCGCGT
>JBEVLE010000771.1:0-29590 GCA_040509335.1 Longimicrobiaceae bacterium
CCTTGCGGGGGAGGGGGCCGGGGGGAGGGGGGCCGCTACCGTCGCGATCTCCCCGTCGAAGCTCCCCGCCAGCTCCGCCAGCCCCGCCTCCGCCACCAGCACCCGGGCGCCGGAGTCGGCGAGGAGGTACGCAAGCCGCTCCGCCGGGTACGCGGGGTCCAGCGGCACGTACGCGGCGCCGGCCCTGAGCACGCCCAGGACCGCCACGGCGAAGCCGGTCCCGCGGCCCACCAGGATCCCCACGCGCGACTCGGGGCGGACGCCGCGCGCCCGCAGCTCCGCGGCGAGCGCCCCGGCGCGGGCGTACAGCTCCGCGTAGCCCACGGTCTCGCCGTCGTCGATGGCGGCGGGGGCGTCCGGGGTGCGGAGGGCCTGCGCGGCGAACAGCTCGTGCAGCGAGGCCTCGCGCGGAAAGGGGCGGCCCGTCGCGTTCCACTCCTCCAGCACCCGCCGCCGCTCCTCCGCCGGGAGCGAGGGGAGCTCAGACAGGGCGCGCGCCGGGTCGGCGGCGATCTCCTCCAGCAGCGCGACGAGGTGCGCCAGGAGGCGGTCGGCGGCCTCCGGGTCCAGGCGGGACGCGTCGTGCGTGAGGTGCAGCTCCACGTCGTCGCGGGGGACCACCTCCAGCATCAGCGCGTGTCCCACCTGCGCCGGGTGCGTGCTGCGGAAGAAGCCGCTCACCTCCACGCCGGCCACCCGCGCGCCGCGCGTCTCGATGTCGGGGAGGTTCTGGAAGACGAAGAGCGTGTCGAAGAGCCGCTCCCCCGCGGGGAGCTCGCTCCACCGCTGCAGCTGCGGCACCGAGTACGAGTCGAACTCGCGGGCGGCCGTCTGCTCGGCCTGGAGCTCCTTGAGCCAGGGGACCAGCTGCGCGTCCGGGCGGGCGAGCACCCGCACCGGGGCGGTGCTGATGAACATCCCCGGCATCGCCTCCACGCCGGAAAAGGACGGGGGACGCCCGGAGCCCACCGCGCCGAAGACCACGTCCGCGTCCCCCGCGAAGCGCCCCAGCACCATCCCCCAAGCGCCCTGGAAGAGCGTGTTCAGGGTGACGCCGTGCCGCCGCGCCAATCCCCGCAGCCGCGCCGCCAGCTCCGGGGGAACCGTCGCGGTGCGCAGCCGGGCGACCTCCTCCGCGCCCGGATCGGGCGCGCGCTCGGTCGCCAGCACGGTGGGCGCCTCGAAGCCGGCCAGGTAGGCGCGCCAGAACGCTTCCGCGCCGCCCTCGCCGCGCGCGGCGAGCCAGGCGACGAAGTCCCCGAAGTGGCGCGCGGGCGGCGGCGCCGGCTCGCGCCCCTCGCGGAGCGCCTCGTACACCGCGAACAATTCGCGCACCGCCAGCGACGACGACCACCCGTCCAGCAGGAGGTGGTGGTAGCTCCACGCCACGCGCCACTCGCCGTCGGCCACGCGGACGAGGGCGACGCGGGTGAGCGGGACCGCGCCCAGGTCGAAGCCCCGCCGCCGGTCCTCGCGCAGGAACGCCGCGAAGCGCGCCTCCGCGTCGGGCGAGCCGCGCCAGTCGTGCGACGACACCTCCACCCGGGCCCGGGCGCGCACCACCTGCAGCGGCTCCTCCAGCCCCTCCCAGAAGAAGCTGGTGCGCAGGACCGGGGTGCGGTCCACCACCCGCTGCCAGGCGCGGGCGAACAGGCCGGCGTCGAAGTCGCCCGCCACCGTCCAGCACACCTGCTCGGTGTACTCCTCCAGCTCGGGAGCCTGGAGGATGCGCACCAGCATGGCCTGCTGCGTGGGGGAGAGCGGGTAGACGCTCTGGACGTTCTGCATGGGCCCGGCGCTCACCCCCGCCCCGCGGCCCGGCGCTCGCGCAGGATGCGCTGCACCTCCTCCGGCGCCATCCCCGCCACCATGCGCAGCATCCGGGCGGCCTTTTCGGTCTGCCCGGGGCGCGGCTCCAGCCGGGCGAGCGCCGCGGCCAGGCCGGCCACGGTGGGCGTCTCGAAGAGCACGCGCAGCGGCAGCTCGGCGTGCAGCATGCGGCGGGTGCGGGTGACGACGCGCGTGGCCAGCAGCGAGTGCCCGCCCAGCGCGAAGAAGTCGTCGTGCACGCCCACGCGCTCCACCCCCAGCACGTCCCGCCAGATCTCCGCCAGCACCTCCTCGACCGCGGTGCGCGGCGCGGCGTACTCGCGCTCCGCGCCGGACGAGTCCGGCGCCGGGAGCTCCGCCCGGTCCGTCTTGCCGTTGGAGGTCAGCGGGAGCGCCTCCAGCACCACCCAATCCGCGGGGACCATGTAGTCCGGGAGCCGGTCCCGGAGCCAGGCGCGCAGCACCTCCACGTCCGGCCCGCGCGCGGCCTCGCCCACCACGTACGCGGCCAGCCGCCTGTCGCCCGGGGCGTCCTCGCGCGCCATGACGAACGCCTCGCGCACCGCCGGGTGGTCGGTCAGCACGGCCTCCACCTCGCCGGTCTCGATGCGGAAGCCGCGGACCTTGACCTGGAAGTCCATGCGGCCCAGGACCTCCAGGCCGCCGTCCGCCAGCCGGCGCACCCGGTCGCCGGTGCGGTACAGCCGCCCGCCGGCCTCCGCGGCGAACGGGTCGGGGACGAAGCGCTCCGCGCTGAGCTCCGGCTGCCCCAGGTAGCCCCGCGCCACCCCCTCGCCGCCGATGAACAGCTCGCCCGGGACCCCCGCCGGCACCGGCTCGCCGTGCGGGTCCAGCACGTACAGCCGCACGTTGCCGTGGGGCGTCCCCACCGGAAGGTTGTGCCGGCGCCCGCCCCCGTCGTCCCCCGCCTCCAGCCGCAGCGTGGTGGAGGTGCACGCCGTTTCCGTGAGGCCGAACACGTGCACCAGCGGCACGCCCAGCGTCGCCCACTCCGCCAGCCGCTCCGGCGCGATGCGCTCCCCGCCCACGATCACCCAGCGGACGCACTCGGGGACGCGCCCGCCGCCGTGCACCAGGTCGTACGTCCACTCGTGCCAGTACGCCGTGGGCAGCTCCAGCCCCGTCACGCCGTGCCGGTCGATGGCGCGCGTCAGCTCGGGCGGCGAGAACAGGTTCTCCCCCGCCAGCACCACGGCCGCCCCCGCCAGCCAGGTGGGGAACAGTTCCTCCACCACCACGTCGAACCCCAGCGACGCGAACTGGAGCACCCGGTCGCCCTCCCCCAGCCCCATCCGCGCCGCCATGTCCACCGCGAAGTTGACCACCGCCCGGTGCGGCACCGCCACCCCCTTGGGGCGACCCGTGGAGCCGGAGGTGTAGATGACGTAGGCGAGGTTGTCGGACGACAGGGAACAGGGAACAGGGAACAGGGAACAGCCTGCAACGGCGTCCGCACCCTCCGCTTCGTCGTTCTCCCCCTCTCCCCTTGTGGGAGAGGGGGCCGGGGGGTGAGGGGTGTCCACCGCGACGACCTCGCCCGCGAACCACCCGAAGCGCTCCGCAAGCGCTTCCTGCGTGAGCAGCACCCGCGCGCCGCAGTCCTCCAGCACCCAGCGCAGGCGGTCCTCCGGGTAAGCGGGGTCCAGCGGCACGTACGCCGCGCCCGCCTGGAGCACCCCCAGGATGGCGGCCGGCATCTCCGGGCCGCGCTCCATGGTGATCCCCACCCGCTCCTCCGGGCCCACGCCCAGGGCGCGCAGGCGGGCGGCGACCCCGGCGGCGCGCGCGTCCAGCCCGGCAAAGGTCAGCTCGCCGCCTTCGAACACCACGGCGGTGGCGTCGGGCGTCCGGGCGGCCCGTGCGGCGAAGGCCTCGTGGAGGGTGAGGTGGCGCGGAAAGTCGTACGCGGTGTCGTTCCAGCGCTCCACCACCCGCTCGCGCTCGCCGGGCGGCATCAGCGGCAGGGCGGAAACGCGGGCAGAGGGGTCCGCCGCCATCCCCGCCAGCAGGACGCGGAAGTGCTCCAGCATCCCGTCCACGGTGGCGGCGTCCCACAGCTCGGCGCGGTACTCCACGCCGCAGCGCAGCCCGCCGTCCTCGCCGGCGAGCACCATCGCCAGGTCGAAGGGCGTCGCCCCGGTCTCCGTCGGCAGCGGCTCCACCTCCACCTCGCCCAGCCGCAGCGGCTCGCCGCCCGGCTCCGCCAGGGTGAACATCACCTGGAAGAGCGGCGTGTGCCCCAGGCTGCGCTCCACCCGCAGCTCGTCCACCAGCCGCTCGAAGGGGACGTCCTGGTGGGTCTGCGCCTCCAGCATCCGCTCGCGCGCCTGCGCCAGCAATTCCCGGGTGGTGGGGTCCGCGGAAAGGTCGGCGCGCAGCACCAGCGTGTTGACGAAGAAGCCGATCATCCCCTCCGTTTCCAGGCGCGTGCGCCCGGCCACCGGCGTCCCCACCAGCACGTCGTCCGTGCCGGCGTAGCGGGCGAGCAGCGCCTGGAACCCCGCCAGCAGCGTCATGAACAGCGTGGCGCCCTCCGGCCGCGACAGCGCGCGCAGCGCGTCCGCCAGCTCCGCCGGGAAGTGCGCGACCCGGACGCCGCCCACGGGATCGGGCACGGCGGGGCGGGGGCGGTCCGTGGGGAGCTCCAGCAGCGGGGGGGCGTCCCGCAGCCGCTCGCGCCAGTAGGCGAGCTGCCGCGCGGTGGTCTCGCCGGCCAGCCAGCGGCGCTGCCAGGCCGCGTAGTCGGCGTACTGCACCGGCAGCTCGGGGAGCGGCGAGGATGCCCCCCGCGCGAAGGCCTCGTACAGGACCGACACCTCGCGCACCAGGATGGGGGCGGACCACTCGTCGCTGACGATGTGGTGCAGGGTGAAGAGCGCCACAGCGTGGTCCTCGCCCAGGCGGAGGAGCGCGCCCCGCAGCAGCGGCCCGGCGGCCAGGTCGAAGGGCGCCGCGGCCTCCTCGCGCGCCAGCTCGCGCACGCGCGCCTCGCGCTCCGCCTCCAGCACTCCCGCCAGCTCCACCCGCCGGAAGGCGAAGGGCCCCGGCTCCAGGACGGTCTGCACGGCGTCGCCGTCCGCGCCGGGGCTGAACACCGTGCGCAGCGACTCGTGCCGCCGGGCCACCTCCGCCACGCTCCGCTCCAGCGCCGCCACGTCCAGCCGGCCGCGCAGCCGCAGCGCCACGGGGAGGTTGTAGGCGGGGTCGCCCGGGTCCAGCTGCTCCACGAACCACAGCCGCTGCTGCGCGAACGACAGCGGCAGCCCGCCGCGCCCGCCGCGCGGCACCGGGACGATGGGCGGCGCCTGCTCGCCCGGCCCTTCGCGGCGCAGCGCCTCCACCCGCTCCGCCATGGCCCGCACCGTGGGCGACTCGAAGAGCGCGCGGATGGGCACCTCCACCTGCAGCGCGCGGCGCACCCGGGACACCACCCGCGTCGCAAGCAGCGAGTGCCCGCCCATGCGGAAGAAGTCGTCCGCCGCGCCCACCCGCTCCACCCCCAGCACCTCCGCCCAGATCGCCGCCAGCGCCTCCTCCGTGGGCGTCCGCGGCGCCACGTACTCCTCGTCCGCCGCGCCGCCCTCCGGCGCGGGAAGCGCTCCGCGGTCCACCTTGCCGTTGGGGGTGAGCGGAAAGGCGTCCACCACCACGAAGGCGGAGGGGACCATGAACTCCGGGAGCCGCTCCCGCAGGTGGTCGCGCAGCCCCGCGGGAGGCGCATCCGCCCCCGGCTCCGGGACCACGTACGCCACCAGCCGCCCCTCGCCCGGGCGGTCCTCGCGCACCAGCACCAGCGCCTCGCGCACCGCGGCGTGCTCCAGGAGCCGGGCCGCCACCTCGGCGGGCTCCACGCGGAAGCCGCGGACCTTGACCTGGTGGTCGGCGCGGCCCAGGAACTCCAGGTTCCCGTCCGCAAGCCAGCGCGCGCGGTCGCCGGTGCGGTACATCCGCGCGCCCGGCGCCCCCGCGAAGGGGTCGGGGACGAAGCGCTCCGCGGTCAGCTCCGGCCGCCCCAGGTAGCCGCGCGCCACCCCCGCCCCGCCCACGTACAGCTCCCCCGGCACCTCCGGCGACGACGGCTGCATCCGTCCGTCCAGCACGTACAGGCGCATGTTGGCGAAGGGCCGCCCCACGGGGACCATGGCGTCCGCGCCGCGCGCCGCCGCCCCGCCCTCGTAGAACGAGCTGTCCACCGTCGCCTCGGCCACGCCGTAGGCGTGGATCCAGCGCGTCCCGGGGGCGCACAGGGCGCGCACCTCCTCGTGTTCGCGCGCGTACCAGGCGTCCGAGCCCACCACCATCAGCCGCATGAAGTCCAGCCGCTCCCCCGTTTCGCGCAGGTGCGCCGCGAGGGCGCGCAGCACCGCCGGGACGAACTCCGCGGTCTCCACCCCGTGCCGGCGCATCAGCGCGTAAAGCGCGGGAGGGTCCAGCAGCGTGTCCACGGGCACGGGCACCAGCATCCCTCCCGAGCCCAGCGCCCGCAGGAAGTCCCCCGCGAACACGTCGAAGGAAAAGCTCGCCATCTGCAAGTGCACGGTGGGGCCGGGGCGCAGCTCGAAGGCCTCCTCCCACGCGTGGTACGCGTTCACCCAGCTCCGGTGCTCCACCTGCACGCCCTTGGGGCGGCCCGTGGTGCCGGAGGTGTAGACCACGTACGCCAGGCTCCCCGGCAGCACCCCGCTTTCCGGCGCCACGGCGCTCGCCGCGGCGATCGCGTCCGCGTGCGCGTCCAGCAGGACCACCTCCGCCCCCGCCCGCGGCAGGCGGTCCGCCACCCCCGATTCCGCCACCAGCACGCGCGCCCCCGCGTCCGCCACCATGAACGCCAGACGGTCCTCCGGGTAGCGCGGGTCCAGCGGCACGTAGGCGCCGCCCGCCTTCAGCACCCCCAGCACCGCCCGGAACATCTCCGGCCCGCGCTCCACGCACACCCCCACCCGCGTTTCCGGCCCCACCCCCAGCCGGCGCAGGTGGTTCGCCAGGCGGTTCGCCGCCGCGTCCAGCTCCGCGTACGTCACCACCACGCCGCCCAGCGCCACCGCCGGCGCGTCCGGGGAGCGGGCCGCCTGCCGCGCCACCAGCTCGTGCGCGCACTCGTGCACCGGGAAGCCGCGGCGGGTGGCGTTCCACTCCTCCAGCACCCGGCGCCGCTCGTCCGGCCCCAGCGGCGACACCGACGAGAGCGGGCGCTCCGGGTCCGCCGCGAAGACGTCCAGCAGCGCGCCCAGGTGTTCGGGGATGCGCTCCACGAACGCGCGGTCGAAGCGCGCCGAGTCGAACATCAGGTTGAGCGCGATCCCGTCGCGGGGCACGAACTCCGCCATGATCCCGTAGCCGGTGCGCACCGCCGCCGCGTTGCGCGCGAACCCGCTCCACTCCGTCCCCGCCGCCCGCGCCCCGCGCGTCCCCGCGTCGGGGAGGTTCTGGAACAGGTAGACGGTGTCATACAGCTTTTCCGTCGGCGGGACCTCGCTCCACGACTGGATCTGCGGCAGCGACACCCAGTCGAAGTCGCGCGCCCGCGTCTGCGCGCCCTGCAGCTCGCGCAGCCACGCCGCCACCGGCTGCTCCGGCCGCACCCGCGCGCGCACCGGGACCGTGTTGATGAACATCCCCAGCGCCGTCTCCACCCCCGGCAGCGCCGGCGGGCGCCCCGAGACCACCGTCCCGAAGAGCACGTCCGCCTCCCCCGAGTACTGCGCCAGGAGGAGCGCCCACGCGCCCTGGAGCACCGAGTTCAGCGTCACCCCGTGCGGGCGGAGCGCCTCGCGCGCGCGCGCCACGAGCGCCTCCGGGAGCTGCGCCTCCAGCACCTCCGGCAGCTCATCGCCCTCCGCCGCCCTTTCCGGCGCCAGGCGGGTGGGCGCCGCGAAGCCGTCCAGCTGCGCGCCCCAGAACGCCCGCGCCTCCGCCTCGTCCTGCGCCGCCAGCCACGAGATGAAGTCCTGGTAGCGCCCCGGCCGGTGCAGGTCGGGCTCCCGGCCCTCCACGAGCGCCTCGTAGCAGGTGTACAGCTCGCGCATCCCCAGCGCCGCCGACCAGCCGTCCAGCAGCAGGTGGTGGTAGCTCCACACCACCCGGTGCTCCGCGGGCCCCGTGCGGATGCAGGTGAGCCGCGCCAGCGGCGCCGTCCCCAGGTCGAAGCCGCGCGCCCGGTCCGTGCGCAGGAATTCCGCGAAGCGCGCCTCCCGCTCGCTCTCCGGCACGCCGCTCCAGTCCGGCGTCTCGAACGGAGCCGCCGCTTCCCCGCGCACCACCTGGAGCGGCTGGTCCAGTCCCTCCCAGAAAAAGGTCGTCCTCAGGATGGGGTGGCGGTCCACTACCCGCTGCCAGGCCCGCTCCAGCGCCCCCGCGTCCAGCGCGCCCTCCACCGTCCAGGTCACCTGCTCCGTGTACTCCTCCAGGTCGGGGATCTGGAGGATCCGCACCAGCATGCTCTGCTGCAGCGGGGACAGCGCGTAAACGCTTTGTACGTTCTCCATGACTTCGTATCTATCCGTCTCGGGGCCTTTTACGGCCTTGAACCGCTGATTCGGGCGTGCCCCCGGCTGCGCCGGGGTCGGGCTTCGGCTCCGTAGCAGACGAAACGACCGTCTGCAACGGAGTCGAGCCCCGGCCAGCACCTCTGAACTGCGGTGCCGCCGGGTCTCGCCCCTCCGGGCCGAAATCCCTCACGCGGCATCACACTGGCGTCCGCGGGAGGCCCGCCGCCACGAGACTGCGTGCGATTCGTGGCGTATTCTGCTCCCCATGCAAGCCGCGTGCAGGGCCGGAAACTGGGCTGCGGCTCCGTAACTGTTTGCTACGGCGGCGAGCCCCGGCCGGCGCCTCTGGACCGAGGTGCCGCGGGGCCCTGCCGTTTCGCGCTCGCATCCCCCACGCAGACATCGCGCCGACGTCCGCGCGGGGCCCCTCCCCCGCGAGCGAGGGAGGGGAAACCACACTGAATCCCGCAGTTGGCCCCCTCTCCCAGAATTGGGAGAGGGTGGCGAGCCTCAAGCGAGCCGGGTGAGGGCCGCCGTTGCCGGCTGTTCCCTGTTCCCTGTTCCCTGTTCCCTGTTCCCTGTTCCCTGTTCCCTGTTCCCTGCCGTTCAGCCTCCCTGGTCTGCCCTGCGGATCAGCATGGCGAGCTGGCCCAGCGCCGCGGCGTCCAGGCCGGCGAGGGGGAAGTCCTCCGGCGTGAAGCCCTCCGGCTCCGCGGTGCGCGAGCGCTCCGCCAGGGCTTGCAGCGCCGCCGTGAACCGCTCCGCCAGCGCCGTGATCGTGGCCTCGTCGTGGGTCTCCGGCGAGTACGTCCAGGCGAGGCGCACGCCGTCGGGGCCGCGCACGGCGTCCACCTCGATCGTGTACGCGCGCGGGGCGTCGCCGCCGCGCACGGCGAACGGGGAGCCCGCGGCGATCTCCCAGGGCGCCCAGGCCGCCGCCTCCGCCAGGTCCGCGTAGCGGAAGGCGACCTCCGCCCGCGGCGCCGCGCGCAGCTGCTCGCCGGCATCGCCCGAGTCCAGGTGCCGCAGCACCCCGTACGAAGCGGCGTGGCCGGACAGGTGGCGCACCCGCTGCTTGGCGGCCTTGAGCAAGGCCACCGGGTCCGCGTCCACGTCCACCTGCACGGGGACCGCCTGCTCCATGTGGCCCACGGTGCGCGAGTAGTCCGCGTCCCCGGCGTCGCCGGCGCGGGGGTTGCGCGCCACGTCCACCAGCGGCGAGCGGTCGCCGGTCCACCCGGCGAGCGCCGCCGCCAGCGCCGAGAGCAGGACCTCGTCCGGCTCCGCGCGGCGGGCGCGCGGCAGCTCGTCCGTGACCTCGCGGGCCAGCTCCGGGTCCAGCTCCACCGCGACCGTGCGCGCCGTTTCCTCCGTGCCGCTCCCCGCGTGGTCCGCCGGGAGCGGGGCCGACGCGTAGGGGAGCTCGCCGCCCCAGAAGTCCGCCTCCCGGTCCAGCGCCTCCGTGCCGGCCTGCGCCGCCATCCCCTCCGCCCACGCCTTGAAGGCGGTGGTCTTCGCCTCCAGCTGCGCCTCCTGCCCGCGCGCCAGCTGCCCGTAGGCCGTCGCCAGGTCCTCCAGCAGCAGCGGCCAGGAGGCCGCGTCCACCACCAGCCGGTGGGCCACCAGCAGCAGGAGCTGCGGCGCGTCCGGCCCGGGGGTGAAGAGCGTGGCGCGCACCAGCGGGCCCACGGCCAGCTCCAGCCCCGCCGCCAGCCGCTCCGCCTCGCGGCGGGCCGTCTCCACCCGCTCCGTCGCCGGAACGTCCGCCACCGAAATCTCCGCGAAGGGCATGTCCTCGCCCGCGGTGGCGCTCACCTGCTTCCACGCCTCGCCCTCGCGGGTGAACTGCAGCCGGAGCGCGTCGTGGTGCGCCACCAGCTCCCGCACCGCCCGGCCCAGGTGCCCGCCGTCCAGCGCCTGGCGGGCCTCCAGCAGCACCGCCTCGGCGGCGTGGCCCCGCCCGCCGGTGCGCTCCAGCATCCAGCGCTGCGCCGGGGCCAGCGGCACCTCGCCGAAGGTCACGCCGTGCTCCGCCTCCGCGGCCATGACCTCGCTGATCATCGCCGCCATCTCGGCGATGGTCTCGTACTGGAAGAACTGCTGCGGCGTCAGGTGCAGGCCGGCCTGCTTGCCGCGGGCCATGATCTGGATGGCCTGCACCGAGTCGCCGCCCAGCTCGAAGAAGTTGTCGTTGACGCCCACCTCCTCCACCCCCAGCACCGCGCCCCACACCTCCGCGATGCGGCGCTCGATCTCGGTGCGGGGCGCCACGTACTCGGAGGCCAGCTCCGGGCGGTTGCTCCGCGGCCCGGACGCGTCCCCGGCGCCGCCCGCGTCCAGCAGCTTCTCGCCCACCTGCGCGTCGCCCTGCGCGATGGCCGCGTGCAGGTCGTTGGGCGACACCACCACCTGCGGCTCCATGCGCGCCGCCAGGATCCGCGCGAAAGCGTCCACCCCCTCCTGCGGCCGGATCCCGTCGCCCGAGCCGGTGTCGCGCGACTCCCCGGCGTCCGCCGCGGCGGCGGCGTCGGCCATGCCGCGGATCTCGGCGCCCGGGTCGTTGATGCGCTTCTGCGTGAACTTCTCCACCCGCAGGAGGGTCTCGCCCTCCTCGTTCATGATGTTGAAGTCGAAGGCGATGGTCTCCTGGTCCGCCCCCTCCTCGTCCGCCAGGTAGCGCCCGTGGGCGAAGAGCCGGCCCTCCATCTGGCGGTCCAGCGGGATCCCGCGGTACAGCATGGGGAGGTAGTAGAACTCCGGGGCCAGCCGGGCCTTGGTGATCCCGGCGGCGCGGTCCAGGATGGCGGGGTGGAAGCCCCACTTCTCCCAGTCGGCGCGGAAGGCCTCCGGCAGCTCCATCTCGATCACCAGCTCGTTGGTGCCCAGGTGGATGCGGTGCACGCTCTGCCAGCGCGGGCCGAAGTCGTCCTCCCGCTCCTCCAGCGCGATGGAGGTCTGCTCCGGGCACCGCGCCAGCACGGCGGCCAGGTCGCTGCGCTCCGCGGGGCGCCGGTCCTCCACCGCCACCCGGCCCAGCGCGTGCTTGCGCATGCGGCCGGCGGGGTTGTTCCCGTCCCAGCTCCAGATGGTGAAGGAGAACTCGTCGGGCCCCTCCTCGCGCAGCTCCAGCCGCGCCTCGCGGACCTCGGTGTCCTCCAGGCGCATGGGCTCCACGAAGTAGCACTCGCGGATGGCCACGGCGCGGTCGCCGGCGTCCTCCGCTACGGCGGCGCGCAGCATCTCGAAGTACGCCACCCCCGGCATCACCGCGTTGCCGATGATGCGGTGCTCGTTCACCGGCCACTGCTTCCACACCGCGAAGTCGGTGGCGAACACCTTCCGCCCCGGCTCCTCCAGGATCAGGCGCTCCAGCAGCGGGTGGTCGTAGGTGCGCACCACGGAGGTGCCGTCGCCGCCGGCCACGGCCCCGCGGAACTCGGCCGCCATCCCCACCTCTTCCCAGCCGCCCCAGTTCACGGACACGGTGTAGGTGCCGGTGCTGTTGCGGTGCCAGCGCGCGAACGCGTCCAGGAAGGCGTTTGCCGCGGTGTAGTCCACCTGCCCGAAGCGCCCCATCACCGCGGTGCGCGACGAGCACAGGAGCATGAAGTCCAGCGGCCGGCCGGCGAAGAGCCGCTCCAGCACGCGGGTGCCGCCCACCTTTGCGGCCAGCACGTCGGCCACCTGGCGGGGCGCCTTCATCTGGATCATCCCGCCCGAGGGGACGCCCGCGGCGTGCACCACCCCGGCGATCTCCCCGAAGCGGGCGCGCGCCGCATCCACCACGGCCGCCATCGCCATCTCGTCGGCCACGTCGGCGTTGCCCACCATGACCTCGGCGCCCAGCGCCTCCAGGGCGCGCAGCGAGCGGATCCGGCGGCTGGTGGCATCCGTGGCCTCGTGCGACTCCAGCCACGCGTCCCACGCGCCCGCCTCCGGGAACTCCGAGCGGCCCGTCAGCACCAGCTTCGCCCGGACCGAGCGAGCCAGGTACTCGGCCACCTGCAGCCCGATCCCGCCGAGCCCGCCGGTGACCAGGTAGGCGCCGCCCTCGCGCAGCACGGGGACCATGTCCGGGGCCTGCGGCAGCTTCACCTGCTCGTAGTCCTGCACCCAGCGGTGGCCGGCGCGCAGCGCCACCACCGTCTCGCTCCCGAGCGCGGCCTCGGCCCGCAGCTGCTCCGCCAGGCGCTCCTCCTGCCAGCTCCCCGGCGCGGGGAGCGACACGTCCACGCTGCGGCAGGTCAGGTGCGGGTACTCGCGCGGGATGGTCCTCACCGGCCCCAGCACCGTGGCCTGCTCCGGGTCGACGAGGTCGCCGCCGGCCACCTCCTGCATCCCCGCCGTCACCACCGTGACGTCCACCGGCTCGGCGGCGGTCCGCTCGCCCAGCGCCTGCGCCAGGAACAGCAGGGAAAACAGGCCGCGGTCCTGGACCTCGCCGGGGCCGCCGGCGGCGCTCCACAGGTGGACGATGCGCCGCGGGAAGCGGCCGGTGCCGGCCAGGCGCGCCAGCAGCGCGGTGTAGTCCTCGCGGCGGCGCGGGTCGATCTCGTAGCTCCCCGCGCCCAGCTCGCGGAAGCCCGCCCCGGCGCGCACCGTCACCACGCCGTGCCCGGCCCCTTCCAGCGAGGCCGCCAGGCGGGCGGACACCCCGCCCTCCCCGGCGAACAGGAGCCAGCTTCCCCCGTCCGCCGCGACGTCCGCGGCGGCGGGCCGGAGCGGCGTTTCCTTCCACACCGGCACCCAGAACCAGTCGCCCACGTCCTGCTTCTTGGCCAGCGATTTCGCGGCCGTGCGCCGGCCGCCCCCCTGCATGTCCACCCAGAAGCGCCGACGCTGGAACGGGTAGGTGGGAAGGGGGACGCGGCGGCGGCGCTCGCCGCCGTGCACGGCCTTCCAGTCGATCTCCAGCCCCGCCAGCCACAGCTGCCCCACGGTGTTCAGCAGGAACTCGCGGTCGTCGCCGCGCTCCTTGGCGTGCGGCAGCGACGCGTGCATCACCTGCCCGGGGAGCTTGTCCGGGTGCCAGCGCACCACCGAGCGCAGCGTCCGCCCGGGGCCCACCTCCAGCAGCGCGGCGCCCGGATCGGAGATCAGCTCGCTGACGCCCTGGTGGAAGCGCACCGTCCGGCGGATGTGGCGCACCCAGTACTCCGGGTCGGTCGCGTCCTCCGCGGTGATCCAGCCGCCGGTGACGTTGGACAGGTAGGGGATCTCCGGGGCGTTCAGCTCGACCCGGTGCACCGCGGCGCGGAAGGCGTCCAGCATCGGGTCCATCATCGCCGAGTGGAAGGCGTGCGACGTGTGCAGCGGCCGCCCCACCACGCCCATCCCGTCCAGCGTGCGGTTGAAGGCGATCACCGCCTCGCGCGGGCCGCTGACCACGCACAGCTCGTCGCCGTTGACGGCGGCCAGCGACAGTTCCGGCGGGAGCACCTCGGCGAGCCGGCGCTCGGAAAGCGGCACGCCCAGCATGTCGCCCTCCGGCACCGCCTGGATGAGCCGGCCGCGCGCGACGACAAGCTTGAGCGCGTCCTCCACCGACAGCACGCCGGCGAGCGTCGCGGCCACGTACTCGCCGATGCTGTGGCCGATCATGCTGTCCGGCTTCACCCCCCAGCTCATCCACAGCTTCGCCAGCGCGTACTCCACGATGAAGATCGCCGGCTGCGTCACGCTGGTCCGACCCAGCGCTGCCGCCGCCTCCGTGTCGCCTGTGTCGGCCAGGAGCAGCGCCCGCAGGTCGAAGTCCACCAGCGGGCGGACGATCTCCAGGCAGCGGTCCACCTCGGCGCGGTACACGGGCTCGCTCTCGTACAGCCCGGAGCCCATCCCCGGGTACTGCGCCCCCTGCCCCGGGAACATGAAGGTGAGCGGGCGGCGCACCGGGGGCTGGCCGCGCGTGACCACGCGGTCCGGCGTCAGCGCCTCCAGCAGCGCGACGGCGTCGTCGCGGTCGCGGGCCACCAGCATGCGCCGGTGCTCGAAGGCGCCGCGCCCCACCTGCAGGGTGAAGGCGACGTCGGCGACGTCCTGCTCCGGGTGCTCGCGCAGGTGCCGGAGCAGGTTGTCCGTCGCGGCCTCCATCGCCGCCGGGGTGTGTCCGGAAAGCACCAGGAGCTGGTGCCCGCGGGAGGGGCCGGTCTCCTCGACGGCCGGCGCCTCCTCCAGCACCAGGTGCGCGTTGGTGCCGCCCATCCCGAACGACGACACGCCCGCGCGGCGCGGCGCCCCATCCGACTCCCAGGGCTGCAGCCGCGAGGCCACGTAAAAGGGCGTGCTGGCGAAGTCGATGCGCGGGTTCGGCTTCTCGAAGTGCAGCGTGGGCGGGATCTCCCGGTGCTTGAGCGCCTGCACCGTCTTGATCAGCCCGGCCACCCCCGCCGCGGCGTCCAGGTGGCCGATGTTGCTCTTCACCGAGCCGATGGCGCAGAAGCCGGTGCGGTCCGTTTCGCGGCGGAAGGCGTGGGTGAGCGCCTGGATCTCGATGGGGTCGCCGATGGCGGTGCCGGTGCCGTGCGCCTCCACGTAGGTCACCGACTCCGGCGCCACGTCCGCGAACACCTGCGCGGTGCTGATGACCTCCGCCTGGCTTTCCACGCCCGGCGCCGTGTAGCCCACCTTGACCGAGCCGTCGTTGTTGAGCGCCCACCCGCGGATGACCGCGTGCACGGTGTCGCCGTCGGCGAGGGCGTCCTCCAGGCGCTTGAGCACCACCACGCCCGCGCCGTTGCCGCCCAGCGTCCCGCCGGCGTCCGCGTCGAAGGGGCGGCAGCGCCCGTCCGGCGAGCCGATCCCGCCCTCGTGGTGCAGGTAGCCCGTCTTCTGCGGCACGAACACGTTGACGCCGCCGGCCAGCGCCATGTCGCACTGGTAGCTCATCAGCGACTGGCAGGCGAGCGCGGTGGCCACCAGCGAGGTGGAGCACGCCGTCTGCACGGTGACGCAGGGGCCGCGCAGGTTGAGCTTGTACGCCACCCGGGTGGTGAGGTGGTCGTTCTTGTTGTGGATCAGCGCCTGGAAGGTGTCGATAGTCCCGGTCATCTCCCCCGCCGAGGCCAGGTTGAACAGCATGTAGCTGTTCGCCCCCGCCCCCGCGAAGACGCCGATTGCCCCCTCGTACCTGCGCGGGTCGTAGCCGGCGGTTTCCAGCGCCTCCCACGCGACCTCCATGAACAGCCGCTGCTGCGGGTCGGTGAGGGTGGCCTCGCGCGGCGTCACGTCGAAGAACGCGGCGTCGAAGCCCTCCACGTCTTCCAGGACGCCGCGCGCCGCGACGTAGGCGGGGTCCGCCAGCTCCGCGGGGTCGATTGCCACCCGGTCCAGCTCCTCCGGCGCGAAGTGGGTGATCGACTCCACCCCGTCGCGCAGGTTGGTCCAGAACGCCTCGACGTCCTTCGCCCCCGGGAAGCGCCCCGACAATCCTACAATTGCGATGCTGTCCATCAGACCTCGTCTCCAGGTGGTATTGGGTCAGCCCCGGGGGCCCGCGGCGGGCCGGCGCTGGCGCTGCATGGCTTCGCGCTGCTTGAGGGCGCGCTGCTCGGCCTGCGAGAGCGACGCGCCGGCGTCCTCCTGCCCGGCGCTCAGGCGCCCGGCGAGGAGGGTGACGGTGGGGTACTGGAAGAGCTCCACCAGGGTGAGCTTTTCCCCCATCGCCTCGGTGATGCGGTCGTACGCCTGCACCACCAGGAGGGAGTTGCCCCCCAGGTCGAAGAAGTTGTCGTGCATCCCCACCCGCTCCACCCCAAGCACCTCCTGCCAGATCCCCGCGAGGGCGCTTTCCACCTCGCCCACCGGCGCGACGTAGGCGGCGCGGCGCTTCTTCTGCAGCTCGCGCGGGTCCGGGAGGGCGCGGCGGTCGGCCTTGCCGCCGGGCGTGCGCGGCACCTCGGCCAGGGGGACCACCATGGCGGGGACCATGAACTCGGGGAGCCGTCCGCGCACGTGGTCGCGCAGCTCGCCCTGGAGCGCGTCCTCGTCGTCCCGGGCGTCCGGGTGGGCGACGAAGTAGGCGACGAGCTGCACCTCGCCCTCGGCCTCGAAGACCGCGGCGACGGTGTCCGCCACGCGGGGGTGCTCGCACAGCACGGCCTCCACCTCGCCCAGCTCGATGCGGACGCCGCGCACCTTGACCTGGCCGTCCTCGCGCCCCACGAACTCCACGGCGCCGTCCGGGCCGAAGCGGGCGAGGTCGCCGGTGCGGTACATGCGCGCCCCGGGGACGCCGCCGAAGGGGTCGGGGACGAACTTCTCGGCGGTGCGCGCCGGGTCGCCCAGGTAGCCGCGCGCCACGCGGGGCCCGGCGAGGCACACCTCGCCGGCCACGCCGAAGGGCACGGGCCGCAGCCCCGCGTCCACCATGACCACGCGGGTGCTGGGGATGGGGCGCCCCACGGTGGGGGCGTGCGGGTGCTCGCGGACGCTCGCGGCGGTGGCGTCCACGGTGCACTCGGTGGGGCCGTACACGTTGAAGGTCTCGGTGTCCGGCAGCGCCAGGAGGCGCGCCCAGGTGGCGGGGTCCAGCGCCTCGCCGCCGGACAGGATCGTCCCCGGCACGTGCCCCAGCCCGTCGCCCATCCCGGCGGACAGCAGCCCCTTGAGGAGCGTGGGGGTGCAGTCCAGCACGTCCAGCTCCGTGGCGCGCACCCAGGCGAGCATGCGCTCCGGGCTCATCCGCTCGGGCTCCGGCGTGACGTGCAGCGTGTGCCCGCGCAGGAGCTGCACCCACTGCTTCACCGAGCCGTCGAAGACCAGCGGCGCGTTGAGGCTCACCCGCAGCCCCTCGCGCCCGCGGTACACGGCGGCGTCCAGCGCGCTCACCAGGTTGACCGCCGAGCCGTGCTGAACCAGCACGCCCTTGGGGCGGCCGGTGGAGCCGGAGGTGTAGATGACGTACGCGGCGTTCTCGGGCATCGTCCCCGCGTCCGGCGCCGTGGCCGGCATGGCGTCGATGCGCTCGCGGTCGGCGTCCATGCACACCGCCCGCCCGGCGGGGAGCAGTCCCCGCTCGCGCACGGAAGCCTGGGTGACGAACACCTCGATCCCCGCTTCCCCGGCCATGAAGGCCACGCGGTCCGGGGGGTACATGGGGTCCAGCGCGACGACGGCGCCGCCCGCCCGCAGGATCCCCAGCAGCCCGGCGAGCATCTCGGGGGAGCGCTCCATGCACAATCCCACCCGCGACTCCGGCCGCACCCCCAGCCCGCGCAGCAGGTTGGCGAGCCGCCCGGAAAGGGCGTCCAGCTCGCCGAAGCTCAGCGACCGGCCGCCCGAGACCACGGCGGGGCGCTCCGGGGTGCGCGCCGCCTGCTCGGTGAACAGGTCGTGGAGGCAGCGGTCCGCGGGCGCCTCGTCCAGCGAGCGCCCCAGCGCCAGCACGTAGCGCAGCTCGGCGTCCGGGAGCAGCTCCAGCTCGGCGGCGGGGGCGTCCGGCCGCGCCGTGGCGTCGTCCAGCAGCGCCAGCAGCCGGTCGGCGATGCGCTCGGCGTCGCGCGGGGCCACCCGGTGCGCGTCGTGCTCCACGGCGATCCGCAGCCCGCCGCCCTCCGCGATCCCCGTGAGCCGCACGCCGAAGCGCTCGCTCCGCGCCCGCAGCTCCAGGATGGCGAGCTCCGCCCCCGCGGCCTCGATGGGCTCCGGCCGCTCCTCCCAGTCCATCCCGAAGGCGAAGTGCTCCGGCCCCTCCGCCCCGTCGCGCGCCGGGTCCAGGTAGTCCTGCCACTCGTAGCTTTCGGCCAGCGCGGCCGCCGCGGCCGCCGCGACCCCGCGGAAGGTCGTGCCGCCGCCGGCGGCGAGCCGCACCGGCAGGTAGCGGACGAAGGCGCCCGGCGCCGCGTCCAGCCCCTCGTACACGCGCCCGTCGAAGGCCACGCCCACCTCCGGCTCCTCGCTGGCGGCGAGGCGGGCCAGCAGCAGCGCCCACGCGGCGAGCAGCACCGCGGAGGGCGCCGCGTCCAGCTCACCGGCCAGCTCCCGCACGCGCGCCGCGGTCGCGGCGTCCACCCCGCGCTCCACCACGCGCGGCGCGAAGCCGTCGCCCTCGCGCAGGGCGTGCGGCAGCGCGAAGTCGTCCGCGCCGGAGCGCTCGGCGCGCGCCCAGTAGTCGCGCCCCGCCTGCGTCTCTTCCGATTCCAGCAGGTCGTTGAAGACCTCGGACACGTCCGCGTACTGGATCTCCGGCGCCGCCGGCTCGCCCCCGCCCGCGATCGCCGCGTAGGCGCCCGCCACCTCGCGCACCAGCAGGTGCATGGACGCGGCGTCCGCGCACAGCGCGTGCACGCGCAGCGCGAGGAGCCGGCGCCCCTCGGCGGCGGGGGCGAGGACCGCCTGGAAGAGCGGCCCGTCCTCGAACGACAGCGGCGCCTCGTCCAGCGCGTCCACCAGCGCCTCCACGGTCGCCGCCCCGTCCTCCAGGACCTTCCACGCGGGCGGCAGGCTTTCCACGATCCCCTGCAGCGGCACCCGCGTCCCGGGGAGCGCCCGGAACACGGTGCGCAGCACCTCGTGCCCCTCCGCCGCCGCCTCGGTCGCGCGCCGCAGCGCGTCCACGTCCACGTCGCCGCGCACGGCGACGACGCAGGTGGCGTTGTAGACGGGACGCGCCTCGCGCGCCTGGAGTGCCCAGACGCGCCGCTGCTGCGGGGAAAGACGGAAACGGGCCGTGGTTTCGTGAGCCATGCTGATCCGGTTTGCGATCTATGCCGATGCTGTCGTTCTCGCTGCCCTGGCCCTCACCGGGCCCTCACCCGGCGGCCTCCGAGCCGCCACCCTCTCCCTTCATACGGTTCACGCGAAGCGTGAAGCGCCATTCTGGGAGAGGGGACAACTGCGAGGGTGGGTTGCCGTTGCTGTTCCCGCAGTACCCCTCAAAGTCTGTTCGGAGGGAGACAGCCGGGCAGTTTCGGCTGGCTCACTCCGGCGCAGGGAGACACCGGGGCAGTTTCCGGTGGCTCCCGGAGCCCGCGTAGGAGACCGGCGGGGCAGTTTCCGCCGGGCTCCGGAGCGGCCCCTACGCCCAAACCAAGCTCTACTGCACGTCGTCCCACCGGAACGGATCCGCCATGGCCGTCAACACCTTGCGCGGCCCCTTGAACGGATCCCGGGCGTGGGCCGTGAGCAGGTTGTCCAGCATCAGCACGTCGCCCTGCTGCCAGGGGAAGCGCACCGTGCTGTCGCGGTAGATGGCGCGCAGCGTGTCCATGACCTCCACCGGGATGGGCGTCCCGTCCCCGTACAGCGTGTTGTTGGGGAAGTCGTCCTCGGCGTGGAACGCCGCCTCGAACGCCGCGCGCACCGACGGGTCCAGGGTGCTGCGGTGGAAGAAGGTGGCGTGGTTGAACCAGGCGGTCTCGCCGGAGCGCGGGTGCTTCGCCACGGCGCGCCGCACCTGCCGCGTGCGCAGGCGGCCGCCGTCCTTCCACTCCACGTCGATGCGGTTGGCGGCGCAGTACGCCTCCACCTGCGCCGGGTCGTCGGTCTGGAAGGCCTCCTGCCAGGAGAGCCCGAAGCCGTCGCCGAAGTTGCGGACGTACATGTAGCCCTTTTCCTCGAACGGGCGCCGCACCTCCTCGGGGATGGCGCGGTACACCCGGCGCACGTCGGCGATGGGGGTGGCGCCCCCCTCCTCGGCCGCGACGGTGCACATGAAGATGATCTTCAGCGGGAAGTTGAGGTTGTACGACTGCTCGTTGTGTAGAAAGATCTCCTGGTCCGCCGGGTGCTCGGTGGAGGTGTAGACCTTGTTGGCGACGTGGGTGCGCGGCGACGAGCGCTCGCCGTACTCCAGCGGCCCGCTGGAGGCGGCGGAAACGAAGCGGTTCAGGTCGGCGGAGTCGCGCATGGCGAAGCCGCGGAACAGGAGCCCGCCGTGCTTCTGCAGCAGCGACTCCGTCTCGTCGCGGTTGGCCGCGGCCCACTCGGCCAGGTCCACGCCGTCCACGGCGGGACGGATCACCAGCGGGAGCGGCTCGCCGGGGCGGAGCGGCTCCATGCGCACCAGCGACTCCGTGGACACGCCGCCCTCGCGGGAGCGGGTGAAGGGGAGCTTCTTCCCCGGAAGGGTGGGCTTCTGCATCTGGGACTCCTCGCCTGGTCGGCGGGCTGACGTGTGCGTGCTGCTGCTGCTGCCTGGACGGACCGCCTACGCGACCGGCTCGGGCTCGCCGGCTTCCTCCGCGCCCTTCCTGCGCCCCAGCTTGCCGAAGCGGAGCGCCTTGGCTTCCCTGAGCCGCTCCAGCTCGTCGCTGCGGCGCGCCTGCTCGGCGTCCCGCACCACGTCGAGGAGCGCGGGGACGGGCGCGTCGGGGCTCCGGGTGGCGGCCCGCGCCATCACGGCGAAGCTTTCCGCGACCGCGGCGATGGTGGAGGCGTTGAACAGCTCGGGGTTGTACCGCCACATGCAGCGGAACTCGCCCTCCTCCTCGGAAACCAGCACCGACAGGTCGAAGGGGGCCCCGGCGAGCTGGATGTCCATCACCCGCATCTCCACCCCCGCGAAGCGCAGCTGCGGGAGCGGGGTGCCGTCGAACACGAACATCACCTGGAAGAGCGGGTTCCGGCTGGGGTCGCGGGGCGCGCCCACGGCGTCCACCAGCAGGTTGAATGGCACGTCCTGGTGCGCGTACGCCCCCAGCGTGGCTTCCCGGACGCGCGCCAGCAGCGCGCGGAAGCTGGGCTCGCCGGACAGGTCGGTGGACAGCACGAGCTGGTTGACGAACAGGCCCACCAGCCCGGCGGTCTCCGGGGCGCCGCGGCTGGCCACGTCGGTGCCCACGGTCACGCGGTCGGAGCGGACGTGATGGCGCAGCGCGGCCTGGAAGGCGGCGAGCAGCACCATGTACGGCGTGGCGTGCTCGTCCCGCGCCAGCGCGCGGACGCGTCGCGACACGTCGGCGCCCAGCGAGGTGGTGTGGTGCGCGCCGGAAAAGGTCTGGATCTCGGGGCGCGGCCGGTCCGTGGGGATCTCCGCCTCGGGGGCGAGGGGGGCCAGCCGCTCGCGCCACCAGCCGAGCTGCGCGTCCAGCGCGCCGCCGGCGAGCCAGCCGCGCTGCCAGGCGGCGAAGTCGGCGTACTGCACGGGGAGCGGCGGCAGGGCGCTGTCGCGCCCCTCGGCGAAGGCCTCGTACAGCGTGACCATCTCACGGGCCAGCACCCCCATGGACCAGCCGTCGCTGGCGATGTGGTGCACCGTCAGCAGGAGGAGCGCGTCGCCCTGGCCGGCGCGCACCAGCCCGGCGCGGAGCAGCGGCCCCGCTTCCAGGTCGAAGGGTTTGGCGGCCTCGGCGAGCGCCAGCCGGCGCAGCTCGGCCTCGCGCGCCTCGCCCTCCAGGTGCGATACGTCGGCGTGCGACCACTCCAGCGGGCGGGGCTCGTCCACCACCTGCACGGGGCGGCCGCGCCGGTTGAGGAAGCGGGAGCGCAGCGCCTCGTGGCGGCGGACCACCTCGTCCAGCGCGCGGCGCAGGGCGTCCTCGTCCAGCGCGCCGGTGAAGCGGAGCGCGGCGGGCATGTTGTACGCGGAGCTCCCCGGGCGCAGCCGGTCCAGGAACCACAGGCGCTCCTGCGCGAAGGAGAGCGGGGGCTCGGCGCCGCGCGGCGCGGGGACCAGGGGCGGGCGCCGCGTCCCCGCCGCGGAGCGGAGCGCGTCGTCCACGCGCGCGGCGAAGCGCTCCACCGTGTAGGCGTCGAACAGCGCGCGGACGGGCAATTCCACGCCCAGCGCGGCGCCCACCCGCGCCACCAGCTGCGCGGCGAGCAGGGAGTGGCCGCCCAGCTCGAAGAAGTTGTCGCGGGCGCCGACGCGCTCCAGCCCCAGCGTCTCGGCCCACGCGGCGGCGACCACCTCCTCCGCCGGGGTGCGGGGCGCCACGTACCCGTCCCCGGCCGGCTCGGCGGCGGCGGGCTCGGGGAGCGCCCTGCGGTCCGTCTTGCCGCTGGGGGTGAGCGGGAATGCCTCCAGCGCCACGAACGCGCCCGGGACCATGTAGTCGGGGAGGCGCCCGCGCAGGAACTCGCGCAGCTCGCCGGCGCCCGGCCGCGCGGCCCCGGCCGCCGGGACGTGGTAGGCCACCAGCCGCGCGCCCTCGGCGCCGGCCCCGCGCGCCACCACCACCGCGTCGTGGACGGCGGGGTGGGCGCGGAGCGCCGCCTCCACCTCGCCCGGCTCGATGCGGAAGCCGCGCACCTTGACCTGCTGGTCGAGCCGCCCCAGGTACTCCAGCTCGCCGTCGGCGAGCCAGCGGGCGCGGTCGCCGGTGCGGTACATGCGCGCGCCGCCGCGCGCTTCCGCCGGGTACGGGTCCGGGACGAACCGCTCGGCGGTGAGCTCCGGGCGGTCGTGGTAGCCGCGCGCGGTGCCCGCCCCCGCCAGGCACAGCTCCCCCGGCACCCCCACGGGCGCCGGGTTGCCGGCGGGGTCCAGCACGTACGCCCGCGAGTTGGCGACGGGCCGCCCGATGCGCACCCGCTCGGCGCCGCGCTCCACCGCGCTCCAGGTGGAGTACACGGTGTCCTCGGTGGGGCCGTACAGGTTGAGCACCCGCTCCGTTTCCGGGCGGGCGTACAGGTCGCGCGCCAGCGAGGCGGGGAGCGCTTCCCCGGCCAGGTTGAAGGCGCGCACGCTCGCCGGGATCCCGCCGGTGCGCAGCAGCTCGGCCGCGGCGCTGGGGACGGTCACCACCAGCCGCACCCCCTCGTCCGCCACGCGCGGCAGATCCAGCGCGCTTTCCACCAGCACCAGCGTGCCGCCCCAGCAGATCGTGGCGAAGATCTCGCCCACCGACACGTCGAACGACACCGAGGTGGAGCCCAGCACCACCGCGCGGTGCTCGGGGAGGACCGCGTCGCGCAGGAAGTGGACGATGTGCGAGGCGCTGCGGTGCTCCACCTGCACCCCCTTGGGGCGGCCGGTGGAGCCCGAGGTGTAGAGCACGTACGCCAGGCTGCCGGGCTCCGCACCGCCGTCGGGGGCGGTGTGGGGCCGGGCGGCGATCCGCTCCGACTCCGTGTCCACCAGCACCCGGGCGGTCCCCGCCGGGAGCCGCTCCGCGAGCCCCGCCTGCGACACCACCAGCCGCGCGCCCGCGTCCTCCAGCATGTACTCCACCCGCTCGGCCGGGTACGCCGGGTCCAGCGGGACGTACGCCCCGCCCGCCGCCAGCACGGCCAGCATCGCCGCCACCATCTCCGGCGTCCGCTCCATGCACAATCCCACCCGCACCTCGGGCCCCACCCCCAGCTCGCGGAGGTGGTGGGCCAGGCGGTTGGCGGCGCGCTCCAGCTCGGCGTAGGTGGTCGTGCGCCCCGCGAAGCGGAGCGCCGCGGCGTCCGGCGTACGGGCGGCCTGCTCCGCGAACAGCTCGTGCAGGCAGCGCTCCGGGTACGGCCGCGCCGTGGCGTTCCACTCCCCCAGCACCTGCGCCCGCTCGGCCGGGAGCAGGAACTCCACCTCGGCCACGGGGCGGTCCGGACCGGCGGCGACGGCGCCCAGGATCTCCACCAGGTGCGCGGACATGCGCTCGGCCGTGGCGGGCTCGAACAGGTCGGTGGCGTACTCCAGCGCCATCGACAGCCCGCCCCCGGCGCGCTCCCAGGTGAAGAGCGTGAGCTCCAGGATCGCCGCGCCGGCGGCGAGCGGCTGGGGGGTCCACGTGGCGCCGGCGACCCGCACCTTCTCCAGCGCCGTGCTCTGCGGCGCGATCATCACCTGGAAGAGGGGATTCCGGCTCAGGTCGCGCTCCGGCTGCAGCTCCTCCACCAGCCGCCCCAGCGGCACCTCCTGGCGCGCGAACGCTTCCAGCGCGGTCTCGCGCACCCGGGCCAGGAGGGCGCCGAAGCCCTCCTCCGGGGCCACCGGGGTCCGCAGCACCAGCGTGTTCACGAACAGCCCCACCAGCCCCGCCACCTCCGCCCCGTCGCGGCTGGACACCGTGGTGCCCACGGCGATGTCGTCCTGCCCGGACCAGCGGGACAGGAGGAGGTCGAAGCCGGCGAGCATCGCCATGAACGGCGTCGCACCCTCGGCGCGGGCCAGCGCGCGCAGGGCGCCGGCGACCCCGGCGGGGACGTCGAAGCGGTGGACGGCGCCGCGGAAGCTCTGCATGGGCGGGCGCGGCCGGTCCGTCGGCAGCTCGAGCGCGGGGACGCCCGCCAGCTTCTCGCGCCACCAGGCGAGCTGCCGCTCCACGATCTCGCCGCGCGTCCACTCGCGCTGGTGGATGGCCCAGTCGGCGTACTGCGTGGGGAGCGGCGCCAGCGGCGACGATTCTCCCGCGAGCATCGCCGGGTACAGCGCGGCGAGCTCGCCCACCAGCACCCCCGCGGACCACCCGTCGCTCACCGCGTGGTGCATGACCACGACCAGCAGGTGGTCGTCCGCCGCGAGCCGCAGCAGGCGGGCCCGCAGCAGCGGCCCCGCCGCCAGGTCGAAGGGGGCGCCGGCCTCGGCCTCGGCGATGCGCCGCGCCGCCGCTTCCCGCTCCGCCGCGGGGACGCCGGACACGTCGTCCACCGTGAGCGGCGCCCCGCCGGCGGGGAGGACCACCTGCACCGGGCGCCCGTCCACGCTGGCGAACACCGTGCGCAGCGCCTCGTGCCGCCGCACCACCTCGGCCAGGGCGCGCTCCAGCGCGGCGGCGTCCAGCGGCCCGGCCACGCGCAGCGCCAGGGGGATGTTGTAGGCGGCGGTCCCGGGCTGGAGCGCGTCCAGGAACCAGATGCGCTCCTGGGCCCAGGAGAGCGGCAGCGCCTCCGGGCGCGCCACGACGAGCCGCGCCGCCCCGGCGGCCACCCCGTCGCCCCCCGCCGCCGCCGGGAGCTCCATCGCCGCCAGCAGCTCGGCCGCCAGCGCCGAGACCCCCACTTCCTCCAGCAGCCGGGTCAGCGCCACCGGGACGCCGAGCGCCGTCTCCACCGCGGTCTTCAGCTCGCCGGCCATGAGCGAGTCCAGCCCCAGCGTCACCAGCGGCTGCGCCGGGTCGATGCGCTCCGCGGCCACGCCCAGCACCCGGGCGGCCTGGGCGTGCAGGAACGCTTCCAGCAGCGGCCGCCGCGCAGCGGGCTCCGCCGCCTCCAGCGCCTCGCGGGAAAGGGAGGGGCCGGCGTCGCCGCCGCGCAGCGGCGCGTCGTCCAGCACGCTCACCCCCAGCACCGGGAGCCGCCGCGCCAGGAACGTCGTGCGGCACAGGAGGCGCTGGATCTTGCCGCTGGAGGTCTTGGGCACCGTCCCCGGCTTCACCAGGGCCACCGCGTACACCTGCAGCTCGTGCTCGCGCGCCACCGCCGCGCGCACGGCCCCGGCGATCTCCTCCAGGTCCGGCCCGGTGCACTGGCGCGTCACCTCCTGCACCACCACCAGCCGCTCCTCGCCCGCGTGGTCCACGCTGAACGCGGCGGCGCCCCCCGGCCGCAGCGCGGCGTGCGCGCGGGCCGTGGTCTGCTCGATGTCGTGCGGGTAGTGGTTGCGCCCGCGGATGATCACCAGGTCCTTGACCCGGCCGGTGATGTACAGCTCGCCGTCGGCCAGGAAGCCCAGGTCGCCGGTGCGCATGAACGGGCCCTCGCCCGTGTCCGCGATCCGCGCCCCGAAGGCGGCCGCCGTTTCCTCGTCGCGCCCCCAGTAGCCCAGCGTCACGCTGGGGCCGCGCACCCACACCTCGCCCACGCGGTCGGCCGGGCATTCTCGCAGGCTGTCCGGGTCCACCACGCGGATCTCCTGGTCCGGCGCGTCGCGCCCCGAGCCCACCAGCCGCGCGGCCGCCCCGCCCTCCTCCGCGGGCGCCACGCGGTGCCGCTGCAGCCCGTCCGGGTCCACCGCGACGATCCGGGGGTCCTCCGCCCGGACGCTCCCCGTCACCATCAGCGTCCCCTCGGCCAGCCCGTAGCAGGGATAGAACGTCGCCCGGCGGAAGCCCTGCGGGCCGAAGACCCGGACGAAGGCGTCCAGCGTCTCGCTCCGCACCGGCTCGGCGCCGTTGAAGGCCAGCGTCCAGCTGGACAGGTCCAGCTTCGCGCGGTCCTCCGGCGAGACGGCGTGGACGCACAGCTCGTAGGCGAAGTTGGGCCCGCCGCTGGTGGTGGCGCGGAAGCGGGTGATCGCCTCCAGCCACCGCGCGGGGCGCTGCACGAAGGCGACGGGCGCCATCAGCGCGGCCCAGTAGCGGGTGTACATGGGCTGGAGGATCCCGCCGATCAGCCCCATGTCGTGGTAGGGCGGGAGCCAGATCACCGAGCGCTCTTCCGGGGTGAAGCCGGTGAGCGTCTCGATGACGTGGAAGTTGTGGATCAGGTTGCCGTGGGAGACCATCACCCCCTTCGGGTTCCCCGTGGACCCGGAGGTGTACTGCAGGAAGGCGACGCTGTCCCAGCCGATCTCCGGCTCCGTCCAGCGCTCCGCCTCCGCGTCCTCCACCGTTTCCGCGGCCAGCCAGCGCAGGGGCGCAAGCTCGGGCATCAGCCCGGCGAGCGCCTCCGCCTCGGCCGCCACGTCCGCGGTGGTGAGGACGAGCGAGGGCGAGCAGTCGTGGATGATGGCCTGCAACCGCGGGGTGGCCTTGTTGCGGCGCGGCGGGTAGATGGGGACGGCGACCACGCCGGCGTAGAAGCAGGCGAAGAGCGCGACGATGTAGTCCAGCCCCGGCGCGAACAGCAGCAGCGCGCGCTCACCGGCGGCGCCCGTCGCCTGGAGCCGCGCGGCGATGGCGCGCGCGCGGCGGTCCAGCTCCCCGTAGGTGACGTGCGCCTCCTCCAGCTCGCCGTCGAGCAGGAAGGTGTACGCGCGGAAGCCGGGCTCCTCCCCGGCCCGGAGGCGGAGGAGCTCGACCAGTGTGGAGACCGCGAGGCGCAGCTGCATGTAGGACCCGTGCTGTGCTGGTTCGGGGCCCGCGCGACCCTGAGGCCGCGGGCTCTCCCGCTCGCTTCCCGCCGAAATGCGGCGGGAAAGGTACGGCAGGCGAGCCGCCGCCGCGCGTCTGACCTGCCCTGACCCGGAAGTAGCGATCCGGCCCGCCCGCAGGGACCGCGCGGTGGGGGCAGGACCGGGACACGACAATATCCGGCCGCCCGGCCGCCGGAGCAAGGCGCCGGCGCGGCGGCTGCGCGAGGGGAGCCCGCGGACCCCGAAAACAGGGCCGCCGCGAGGGCCAGGGGCGTGCCGGATCACGGTCTGCGCGCCCGGTTTACTTCACGTCAAGCTATACAGGGAAAGGGGGGTGGCGCAAGGGGAACCCGTGTCCGCGGGAGGGGAAAAAAAGCCGCGCGGAGCGGCCCTTTCGGGGCCGTGCGGCGAGGGGGCCGGACCCCCCGGGAGCCCCCCTAGTAGATGAAAACGCGCGTTCCCAGCGGGACGCTGCGGTACAGGTACTCCACGTCCCCGTCGCGCAGGCGGATGCAGCCGTGCGTGGCCGCCCGCCCGATGGAGTCCTGGTGCGGGGTGCCGTGCAGCATGTACCCGTCGCCCAGCTCCAGCTTGTACTCGCCCAGCTCGCCGGCGATGCGCCGGTTGGCGGTGCCCAGCGGCGGCACGTACAGCGTGCGCCCGAAGATGACCTCCTCGTCGGGCGGGATCTCCTCCACCCGGCCGTCGCCGTGCACCTGCACGATCCGATCGCCCCGCACCTCCAGCGCGCTCCCGTCCGCCAGCCGCGCCGGCTTCCCGCGCTGCAGCGGCACCAGCGCGTAGGCGCTGTCGCGCGCCAGCTCCACGTAGTGCCAGTCCGGCGGGTTCCACACGGGGTTCGCCTCCCTGGCCCGCACCGCCCGCGTGCCGTACGGGGTGGTGAAGTCCCACACCCGGCCGCCGTGCTCCAGCCGCGTCCCCTTGCCGACGGCCACGGGGGCGGTGTGCAGCACGCGCTCGTCCTCCATCCACCACAGGCGGCGCTCGTCCAGCGAGATCACCAGCCGCCGCCCGGGGGCGCGCCGGGCCTCCTCGGCCACCCGCGCCCGCACCGGGTCGGCCGGGAGCGCGCCGAACGGCGCCGGGGTCTCGTGGGCCTCCCCGGCCGGGGCTTCCGCCGTCCAGCGGACGGGGACGCCCAGCAGGGCCGGTGCGTCGCGCTGCGCGTGGGCGGCCTGGGCCGTGGCCAGCAGCACGAGCGCCGCCAAGAGGTTGAACGGGGAGAGCAGGTACGTCCTCATACCGGATCCGGTTTGAAACGGCTTTCAACTGCCTGGTTGGGCGTGCCCCCCGCGGGGCGCGGGGGTCGGGCTTCGGCTCCGTAACGCACGATAAAACTGTGCGTAACGGAGTCGAGCCCCGGCGGAAACTACCCCGCCGGGTCTCGCCCCTTCGGGCCGAAATCCCTCACGCGGCTCCGTGCCCGGCCTCGGCGCGCCGCCGGTGGCCGGGGAGCGCTACGAGTCCTTGCGGACGCGCATGGGGGTGCGGGTCATCCCCGATTCGCCCATCCCGCCCTGCGTGTTGCTGTTCCAGGTGCGCTGCGTGGTGGTGCCGCCCTGCGTCGTCGTCAGGGTCTGCTGGCCGGTCCCGGTGGTGCCCATCGTCCCGGTCTGCCCCTGCGTCCCCATGGTTCCCTGCGTGCCGGTGGCGCCCTGCGCCGTGGGCTGGCCCTGCTGGCCCTGGCTCCACTGGTAGGTCTGCGTTCCGGTCCCCTGCGTCGTCGGCTCGGTGGTCTGGGTGGTCAGGACCTGCGTGGTCTGCCCCTGCATCCCGGTCTGGACCTGCGTCGTCTGGCCCTGCTGCCGCGGAGTGGTGTCCTGCTGCATGGTGCCGGTCTGCCCGGTCGCCGTGGTGCCCTGCTGCCCCGTGCCGGTGCCTGTCCCGGTGGTCTGGGCGGAGGCGGGCGCGGCCGCGATCGATGCCACGGTGAGCGCTACGGCCAGCGGGAGAATGCGCGTCAACATGTCGGGTCCCTCCATTTACCTGGTGGCTCTCGAAGGCGGCGCCCGGAAGGGCGATCCTTCGCGGCCGGAGGAGCTCGCAATTTCCGCGCCCGGACACCCTGTCCAGCAAGCACGCAATTATCTGCAAATACTAGGTTTACGGAGGGGCGCAGCCGTCCCGCCCGGCACCATCCGGCGCCGGCGCGGGAGGGCTCCCGGCGGACGGCGGGGCTCCGCGGGCGTGCCGGGGCGAGACGCGAATCGGGATAGGGGGCAGCCGGGGCTCCCGGCTGTACCCCTCCCACACCACCGGACATGCGGGTCCGCATCCGGCGGTTCGCAGAGTTGAGGTCAGTGCGGTACCAGCCGGGGCAGGCCCATCTGTTCGAAGAGCTTGCCCGGCAGGG
>JBEVLE010000772.1:0-5786 GCA_040509335.1 Longimicrobiaceae bacterium
CGCCGCCCGCGGCGACCTGCTCGCCGTGGTGCGCGGCGCTCCGGGAAGCGGCTCCGCCCCCGGGGCCGCGCGCCTCCTCCGCGCCGTGGGCGGGCTGTCCCCCGACGACCGCCTGGCGCTGGCGCGGGTGGACGACCGCCACGGCGCCAATGCGCGCGCCGCCGAGGGGTACGGCGCCTGGCTCGCCCCCGGCCGCGGATCCCTGGACCAGCGCCGCGAGCTGCGGCTCCTCCAGGGGCGCGCCCTCTTCGACGCCGGCCGCTTCGGCGAGGCGGAGGCGGCGCTCCGCAGGCTGTCGGACGCGCCCGCGGCCGTCGCCGCGCCCGCCGGGTACCTGCTGGGCCGCGCGCAGTACAGGCGGGGAGCCCCCGGGCAGGCGCAGGCGACGCTGCTGGACGTCGCGCGGCGCTTTCCGCGCACCCCCTCCGCCGCCGACGCGCTGTTCCTGGTGGCGGACCTGGCCCACGACGCCGGCGAGACGGCCCGGGCGCGGGCCGTGTACGCCCGCCTGGCGCGCGAGCACCCGGGCTCCGGGCGCGCCGGGCTGGCGCTGATGCGGCTGGGCGGCATGGCCTTCGCCTCGCGCGACTGGAACGGGGCGCTCGCCGCCTGGGAGGAGGCGCGCCGCACCTTTCCCACCGGCCCGTACGCCCTCCAGGCCACCTACTGGTCCGGCCGCGCCCTCGCCGCCCGGGGCGACTCCGCAGGCGCGGCGGCGCGCTGGCGCGAGACCCGCCGGCGCGACCCGCTCTCCTACTACGCCGTGCGCGCCGCCGGGCGCCTGGGCGAGCCCGCCTGGCCCATCCCGCTCGCCCCCGCGCCCGCCGACGACCCCGCGGCCCGCGCCCGCGTGGAGGGGTGGATGCACACCCTCGACCTGCTGCGCGCCGCCGGGCTGTACGCCGAGGCCGAAGCCGAGGCCGACCGCCTGGCAGCCCGCGCCGGCGACGAGGCGGCCACGCTCTACCCGCTGGCGGAGATGCTCATCGAGCGCGGCTACACCGTGCACGGCACCCGCATGGGCGCCCGCATGCGGGAGGCGGCCGGCGGCTGGAACCCGCGCCTGCTGCGCATCGTCTACCCGTTCCCGTACCGCGCCATGATCGCCGCCGAGGCGAAGGAGCGCGGCCTGGATCCGTTCCTGGTCGCCGCGCTGATCCGGCAGGAGTCCACCTTCAAGGCGCGCATCGCGTCCGGGGTGGGCGCCATGGGGCTCATGCAGATCATGCCGGCGACGGGGCGGCGGCTCGCCTACGCGGCCGAGATCCGGCGGTGGGACCCGGAGATCCTGTACAACCCCGAGATCAACGTGCACATGGGCGTCCGCTACCTGGCCGACCAGGTGCGCGCGTACCGGGGCAGCCTGCCGTCCGTGTTTTCCGCCTACAACGCCGGGCCGGCGCGGGTGGAGCGCTGGAAGGCGTTTCCCGAGTACCGGGACGAGGAATTGTTCACCGAGCGCATCCCGTACGAGGAGACGCGCGACTACGTCAAGATCCTCACCCGCAACATCGCGATCTACAAAGGATTGTACGGCGAGTAGGGGGTGCCGAGGCGGGCCGCTGCGGAGCCGGACGATACTGCCGTCCGTCTCCCTGCGCCGGGGTGAGCCTCGCCAAACGGCCGGCGAGTCTCCCCCCGAACAGATTCATGGGGGTACTGCGGAACTGCACGACGGCACCTTCACGTACTTCGTACTGCCCTTCCGCTGCACCATTCTGGAGCGCGGCGGCAGCCCCCGCACCATTCCTGTGTCGTCCCGCCGAGGCCGCGCTCCGGGTAAGCCGAGCCGGCGTCCGCACTTCCCGCCTTCCCACAAACTGGCTTGTTCTATGCCGTCAGGCTCCGCAGCGTCATGGCGGTACTCCGCACGTCCACCCTCTCCCGGAGGTCGTATGCGCCCCTTCCGTCCCGCGCTGCTCGCCGGCGCCGTCGCCGCGCTCGCCGCCTGCTCCGAGCAGGGTCCCGTCGCGTCCGCGCCCGCCGCCGCGGAGGCCGCGCCGCTCCGCTCCGCGGCACCGGGTCGGGCGGTGGAGGGGTCGTACGTGGTGGTGCTGAGCCCGGGCGCCGATCCGCGCGCCGTGGCGGCCGTCGCCGGGGCGGAGCCCGGCTATGTGTACGCGGCGGCGCTCAACGGCTTCGCGGCGCGGCTGAACGCCGGGCAGCTGGCCGCGCTCCGCCACCACCCCGCCGTGGAGTACGTGGAGGAGGACCAGGAGATGAGCGTGCAGACCACCCAGTCGCCCGCGCCGTGGGGGCTGGACCGCATCGACCAGCGCAGCCTGCCGCTCTCCAACAGCTACACCTACACCTCCACCGGCAGCAACGTCCGCGCGTACGTCATCGACTCCGGCATCAGGAGCGGGCTCACCGCCCAGTTCAGCACCCGCGTGCAGAACGTGTACGACGCCGTGGGCGACGGGCAGAACGGCGAGGACTGCAACGGCCACGGCACCCACGTCGCCGGCATCGTGGGCTCGGTGGGCTACGGCGTCGCCAAGGGCGTGGCGCTGCGCGGCGTGCGCGCGGTCAACTGCGCCGGCAGCGGCACCACCTCCGGGATCATCGCCTCCGTGGACTGGGTGCGCGTCAACGCGGTCCGGCCCGCGGTCGCCAACATGTCGCTGGGCGGCGGGCTTTCCACGGCGCTCAACACCGCCGTCAACAACCTGGCGAATTCCGGCGTGTTCATCTCCGTGGGCGCGGGGGGCGAGAACAGCAACGCCTGCAACACCTCGCCCGCCAGCGCCGCGAGCGCGTTCACCGTGGCGGCCACCACCAGCACCGACGCGCGCGCCTCGTACTCCAGCTACGGCACCTGCGTGGACGTCTTCGCGCCGGGCTCCTCCATCCCCTCCGTGTGGCTGGACGGCACCGCGCGCACCCTGAGCGGCACCTCCATGGCCGCGCCCCACGCCGCCGGGGTGGCCGCGCTCTACAAGTCCACCTACGGCGAGACCGCCACCGCCACGCTGGACGCCTGGCTCAAGAACAACGCCACTCTGGGCAAGGTCACCAATGCCGGGACCGGGTCGCCCAACCGGCTCCTGTACAAGGCGGCTCTGTAACAGCTCGGGACGGCTGAACGGCGGGGTTGGGCGTGCCCCCGGCTGGCGCCGGGGTCGGGCTTCGGCTCCGTAAGGCAGCAAACAACGCTGCCTAACGGAGTCGAGCCCCGGCGGAAACAGCCCCGCCGGGTCTCGCCCCTTCGGGCCGAAATCCCTCACGCGGCTCCCGGTGTGATTCCCTCTCCCCTCTCCAACCCCGGAGGTCGTATGCGCCGTCTCCGTCCCCTGCTGCTCGCCGGCGCCGTCGCCGGCGCGGCGGCGTGCTCGGACCAGGGTCCCGTCGCGTCGGCGCCCGCTTCGGCGGGGTCGGCGCCGCTCCTCGCCGCCGCGCCCGGGCGGGCGGTGGAGGGGTCGTACATCGTGGTGCTGCGTGCGGGCGCCGACGCGCGCTCCGCGGCCGCGGTGGCGGGGGTGAGCCCGCGGTACGTGTACGCCTCCGCGGTCAACGGCTTCGCGGCCGAGCTCGGCGCGGGGCAGCTCGCGGCGCTTCGGAGCAACCCCGCCGTGGAGTACGTGGAGCAGGACCAGGCGGTGGAGGCCGCCGCCACTCAGTTCGGCAGCCTCTGGAACCTGGACCGCATCGACCAGCGCGCCCGGCCGCTGAGCGGGTCGTACAGCTACACGACGACCGCGTCCGGTGTGTATGCGTACGTGATCGACTCGGGCATCTACATGTCGCACTCGCAGTTCGGAGGACGGGCGTCGAAAGCGTACGACGCCTTCGGCGGCAACGGGCAGGACTGCAACGGCCACGGCACCCACGTCGCCGGCATCATCGGCTCCAGCACGCACGGCATCGCCAAGGGCGTCCAGCTGCGCGCGGTGCGGGTGCTGGACTGCGCCGGCTCGGGCACCGTGGCGGGGGCGATCGCGGGGGTGGACTGGGTGCGCGTCAACCGGACCAACCCGGCCGTCGCCAACCTTTCGTTCACGACGGCGTACTCGGCCACCCTGAACACGGCGGTCAACAACCTGTCCGGCTCCGGCGTGTTCGTTTCCGTGGCGGCGGGCAACCAGAACGCGCTCGCCTGCGGCTACTCGCCGGCGAGCGCGGCCGCCGCCATGACGGTGGCGGCCAGCGACAGCCTGGACGCGCGGGCGCCGTACTCCAACTACGGGAGCTGCGTGGACCTGTACGCGCCCGGGAGCGACATCACCTCCACCTGGCTGAACGGCGGCACCCGGGTCCTCAGCGGGACCTCGCAGGCCGCCCCGCACGCGGCGGGGGTGGCCGCGCTCTACAAGGCCACCTTCGGCAACGCGGCGTCCGCCACCATCGACGCGTGGCTCAAGAACAACGCGGCCGCGGGCGTGATCACCGGCAACCCGGCCGGCACGCCCAACCTCCTCCTCCACAAGGGCACCCTGTGATGCCCCGGCGAGGCCGGCGGTCCCCCATCCACCCACCCCACCCCGGAGGTCGTATGCGTCGTTTCCGTCCCCTGCTGCTCGCCGGCGCCGTCGCCGGCGCGGCGGCGTGCTCGGACCAGGGCCCCGTCGCGTCCGCTCCCGCCTCGGCGGGGCCGGCTCCCCTCCTCGCCGCGGCCCCCGGCCAGGCGGTGGAGGGGTCGTACATCGTGGTGCTGAAGCCGGGCGCCGATCCGCGCGCGGTGGCTGCGGTGGCCGGGGTGGAGCCCGGCTACGTGTACCGCGCGGCGCTGAGCGGCTTCGCGGCCGAGCTGGGCGCTGGGCAGCTCGCCGCGCTGCGGCACAACCCGGCGGTGGAGTACGTGGAGCAGGACCAGGCGGTGGAGGCTACGGCCGTGCCGTGGGGGCTGGACCGCATCGACCAGCACAACCTGCCGCTCAACGGCCTGTACAACGTCAGCACGCTGGCTTCCAACGTCAACGCGTACATCATCGACACGGGCATCTACACGGCGCACCCGCTGTTCGGCGGCCGGGCCAGCAACGTGTACGACGCGCTGGGCGGCACCGGCGCCGACTGCAACGGCCACGGCACCGCGATCGCCGGCATCGTGGGCTCCACTACCTACGGGGTCGCCAAGGGCGTGAAGCTCAAGGGCGTGCGGGCGCTGAACTGCACCGGCAGCGGCACCACCGCGGGGATCATCGCGTCGGTGGACTGGGTGCGCGTCAACCGCGTGAACCCGGCGGTGGCGAACATCTCGCTGGGCGGGAGCGTTTCCACCGCGCTGAACACCGCCGTCACCAACCTGGTGAACTCCGGGGTGTTCACCGCCGTGGCCGTGGGCAACGGCGGCACCAACGCGTGCAACACTTCGCCCGCCAGCGCGGCCGGCGCCTACGGGGTGGGCGCCAGCACCCCCACCGACAACGTCATGAGCGGCACCAATTACGGGAGCTGCCTGGACATCTACGCCCCGGGGAGCAGCATCCCCACCACCTGGCTGAACGGCGGCACCAACACGCTCAGCGGCTCGTCCATGGCGACCGGGCACGTCACCGGCGTCGCGGCGCTCTACCTGGCGTACAACCCCGGCGCCACCTCCTCCGCGGTCGCCAGCTGGATCACCGGCAACGCCACCGTGGGCGTGCTGATCGGCGTGCCCGTGGGCACGGCCAACCGGCTGCTGTACAAGGCGAACCTGTAGGGAACAGGGAACAGCCGGCAACTGCAACGGCGACCCCCTCCCCCGGCCCCTCCCCGCAAGGGGGAGGGGAGAACGACAGAACCGCGGCACAAAAAAGCCCTCCCCCAGCATTGGGGGAGGGTGGCGAGCCTCAAGCGAGCCG
>JBEVLE010000773.1:0-4035 GCA_040509335.1 Longimicrobiaceae bacterium
CCCTCCCCCGACCCCTCCCCCGCAAGCGGGAGAGGGGAGGACTGCAACGACACGGCCGTTTGCCGTTGCGATCTGCGCGGGGAGGTCGGGGGAGGCTGCGCAGGAGGTGCGTTGTTCGAAGCCAGCGTGATCCCGCCCTCGCACGGAGCGTGGGCGAGTGCTCTGCGAGTCCCTTCGGGTGCCGCACCGACGGAGCAGCCGCCCCCGGCCGACCACAAACACCGGAGCCCGCAGGAGCGCAACGGGACCACAAAAAACCGGCCCCCGCGGGAATCTCCCGGCGAGGGCGCGGCTCCGACCGGCGCGCGACAAAAGGATCAGCCCGACGTCACGATGGCCTGCGACGCACCGCGGTCCGGCAGCACCAGGCGGAAGGTGCTCCCCTCCCCCACCACCGACTCCACCTCCACCCGGCCGCCCAGCAGCTCCGCCAGCCGCCGCGCGATGGTCAGGCCCAGCCCGGTGCCGGGCTGCGAGCCGTCGCCCAGGCGCACGAACTCCTCGAAGATGCGCTCCCGCTCCTCCGGGGGAATCCCCGGCCCGTGGTCCGCGACCTCGAAGGCCACGCCGCTCCCGGGGGCCGGGAGGCAGGCCACCCGCACGGGGCGGCCGCGGCCGTACTTGAGGGCGTTGGAAAGCAGGTTGAGCAGGATCTGGCGGACGCGGCGGGGGTCGGTGGCGAGCACCGGCGGCGCCGCGGCCGCGTCCAGCGACAGCTCGCACCCGTGCTCCGCCGCCAGGGGACGCACGGCGGCGACCACGTCGCGCAGCAATTCCGCGGCGGCGACCTCCTCCGTGCGCGCCTCCATCTTTCCCGCCTCCAGGCGCGACAGGTCCAGCACCTCGTTGACCAGCTCCAGCAGCCCCCCGGCGGACGACTGCGAGCGCTGCACTCCCTCCGCCTGCGACTCCGTGAGCGCGCCGTACGCCCCGGTGAGGAGCAGGTCGTTGTACAGCATCACGGCGCTGATGGGGGTGCGCAGCTCGTGGCTGACCATGGCGTAGAAGCGGTTCCGCGCGGCGACCGCGGCGGCGCGCTCCTCCTCGGCGCGGCGGCGGGCGGTGACGTCGGTGAGGATGGAGTACAGCAGCGAGCGCCCGCGCAGCTCCACCGGAGCCGTGTGCACCTCCATGTAGCGGATCTCGCCCGAGGCCAGCCGGTGCGGGAAGACCAGCGTCCCCTGCCCCCCCTGGAGGGCGCGCTCCATCGCCTCCTGCACCTCCTCCGGGGGA
This sequence comes from Longimicrobiaceae bacterium, assembly GCA_040509335.1. GTDB lineage: Bacteria > Gemmatimonadota > Gemmatimonadetes > Longimicrobiales > Longimicrobiaceae > JAFAYN01. The sequence continues at coordinate 1,234 of JBEVLE010000773.1, forward strand.
AGCGCGTTGAGGTCCGTCACCTGCATGGAGCGCAGGTGCTCCGCCGGGTAGCCGTAGAACGCCGCGGCCGCCGCGTTGGCGTCCACCACGGCGCCGGTGGCCGGGTCGATGAGCAGCTTGATCGCCCGGTTCCCCTCGAACATCTGCCGGTAGCGCGCCTCGCTTTCCCGCAGCGCCTCCTCCACCCGCTTGCGGTCCGTCACGTCCTCCGCGATCCCCGCGTCGCGGTACACGCGGCCGGCCTCGTCGCGGATGGGGATGGCGCGCTCGCGGATCCAGCGGACCTCGCCGTCCGGCCGGACGATGCGGTACTCGATCTCGTACTCGCGCCCCGCGCCGTCCCCCAGCGCGGCCCACACGCTCTCCAGGTCCTCGGGGTGCACGGACTGCATCCAGGAGCCGGGGACCCGGTACAGCTCCTCGAGCGGGCGTCCCCAGACGCGCTCGTAGGCGGGGCTCACGTACAGCACCTCGCTGCGGTCCGCGGTGTTCAGGTAGAACACGTCGCGCAGGTTCTCGGCGACCTGGCGGAAGCGCTCCTCGCTGGCCCGCAGCTCCCGCAGGGCGCGGCGATGCTCGGTGACGTCGCGGTACACCAGGTAGATGGCCACCGGGCTCCCGTCCAGGCGCACCGGCTTTCCCAGCACCGACACGTCGATGCGCGAGCCGTCCCTGCGGCGGCGCGTCGTGTCCAGGCTCACCGGCCGCCCCGCAGTCACCGATCGGGTGACGCGCTCCGCCTCGTCCAGCCGGTCCGGCGGGACGATCAGCTCGTTGATGGGGCGCCCGACGATCTCCTCCGCGCCGTACCCGAAGGTGCGCAGGAACTCGCAGTTGCCGCGGACCACGCGCTCCTCCACGTCCAGCAGCACGATGGCCTCCGGCGAAGTCTCGAACAGCTCCTCCAGGTGGGCGCGCTGCAGGCGCAGGTCGCGCTCCGTCTGGCGCATCCCCGCCGCGCGGCAGCGCCACTCCACCTCCGCCGCCGCGGCCGCCGCCAGCTCGGCGAGGGTGCGGACGTCCTCCAGCTCCCAGGCGCGCGGGTGGGCGTCCATGACGCACAGCGCGCCGAAGGGCGCCCCCTCGGCCGCCGCGAGCGGCACCCCGGCGAAGGCCGTCATCCCCAGCTCGCGCACGGCGGCGGTCTCCGGGAAGAACGGGTGCTCGCGCACGTCGCGCAGCAGCACCGGGCGCGACGCCTCGGCCACGTGGCTGCACAGCGTTCCCGCCCGGGGGTGCGAGCGGGGGGCGAGGTGCCCCTCCGGGAGCCCCACCCCGCTCTTGAACACCAGGCGCCCGCCCTCCACCAGCGACAGCGTGGCGACGGGGACGCGCAGGATGCGCGCGGCGAGCCGGGTGAAGCGGTCGAAGGCTTCCTCGGGGGGAGAGTCGAGGAGACCGGTCCCGTCCAGCGGACCGGGCCGCACGGCGGCCTGCGGGAGGAGGAGGTCGCGGAGCATGCGCTTGCGAAGCGGCGGAGTGCCGGGGAGGTGAGGGGCTCCGGCGGCTCGGAGGGAGGGCCGACGGCGGCGGGAGGGCTCGGGGGGATGCCCGTAAATCTCCCAAGAACATGCGCCGCAAGCGCGTGTCCCGCAAGGGACGGGAGCGCGACATGCCCCTCGCCTTGACACGCACCGGCGCGCGGCTAGTGTTGTAGCCGTTCCCATGCACCCGGACCCCGTCGCCGATGCTTTCTCCGGTCGTAGAAGACTACCTCAAGGCGGTCTGGGCGCTCCAGCAGGCGGAGACCCCGGTGGCCACCTCGCGCATCGCGGACCGGCTGGGCCTGACCGCCGCCGCGGTGACCGCCATGGTCAAGCGCCTGGCCGAGCAGAACCTGCTGCGCCACGAGCCCTACTACGGCGTGCGGCTGACCGCCGCGGGGGAACTGGCGGCGCTGCGCATCGTGCGGCGGCACCGGGTGCTGGAGCTGTTCCTGGTGGAGGTGCTGGGCTACGAGTGGGACCGGGTGCACGACGAGGCGGAGCGGCTGGAGCACGCCGCCAGCGACGAGCTGATCGAGCGCCTGGCGCGCCTCCTGGGCGAGCCGGAGCGCGACCCCCACGGCGCGGCCATCCCCTCCGCCGAGGGGCAGATGGACAACGCGCGCTACCCCGCCCTTTCCGACATGCAGCCGGGGGAAAGCAACCGGGTGCTGGAGGTGGAGGTGGAGGAGCCCGAGCAGCTGCGCTACCTGGGCTCCATGGACCTGTACCCCGGCGCCGAGGTGGAGGTGTGCAGCAAGCAGCCCTTCGAGGGCCCCATCTCGCTCACGGTGAACGGCGCGCCGCAGGTGATCGCGCACTCGCTGGCGCGCCGAATCCGCGTGCGCTCCGACGCGGACGGCCCCGGCCGGCGCGAGGGCGCCGCGGGGTAGCGCGCAGCGGCGCGAGGATGCTGGCAGGCGACTTGCTGCCGTGCGGGCGGACCCTTCAACCGGAACGGACATGAACCTGCTCAGGCTCCTCCTCGGCGGCGCGGCGGTCGCCACCATCCTGGTCGCCTTCCGCGACTTCGAGAACGACACCTGGCTCCCCCCCGGCGGCGCGGGCGGCGCCCGCACCGCGGCGCTCCCCGAGGGCGTCGTGGACGAGGAGCCGATCCTGGGCTACGACGGCATGGACCGCGACACGCTGATCCAGTGGATCCGCGACGCCCGCCTGGACGAGGACACGCTGATCCGCATCCACGAGTACGAGGCCGCCAACCAGGGCCGCGAGCGCGTGCTGCAGGCGGTGTCGGACCTGCTGGGGTAGGGGACAGGGAATAGGGGACAGGGGACAGCCTGCAACGGCGACCCCC
>JBEVLE010000774.1:0-2765 GCA_040509335.1 Longimicrobiaceae bacterium
GGCCCGCCGCCGGGAGCACCGCCGCCCGGCCCGCGGGCGGCGGGCGGCTCCTCGCCGGCCGCGCGGTACACGAGGTCGCTGGCCCACGGGTACGAGATCACCACCGCGGACGCCACGATGACGGCCAGCGGCACGCACGACCAGAAGCCGATGACGTTGTGCCAGTTGAAGTCGCGCGCCTTGGGCGACAGCCCGCCCTGGAACCAGGTGACGCCGCGCAGCACCCGGCGCGTCCAGTTGCGCGGCCACCACAGGTAGAAGCCGCTCAGCACCAGGAACAGGAAGCCCAGGTTGGCCGCGCCGGTGATCGCCTTGCCGGTGTCGCGGCTCTCGTCCTTGGCGGCGAGCCAGCGGTGCCAGTCGGTGACGCCGCGGAAGAAGGCGCGCACGCCGGCCGCGCCCTGGCCCAGCACGGCGCCGGTGTACGGGTCCACGAACACCGTCTTTTCCCGCCCGAACGCGACCTCCACCGGCCGGTCCTCACCGGCGCGCCAGGTGACCGCGGTGGGCTTTCCCTGCTCGGCGCGGAGCACGCCCGCGAGCAGCGCCTCCGGCCCCAGCCGCTCCGCCCCCGGCGACGGCGGCGACACCTCGTAGGCGCGCGCGTTTGCCCACGCGAGCACCTGCTTCTCGTACGTGAGCAGCACGCCGGTGACGGACATGACGAGCACTACCAGCCCGGCGGCGACGCCGGTGGCGAGGTGGAGCCAGAAGATCGCTTTGCGGAACAGCGCCATGGGAAAAGACGGAGTGCGAAAGTGCGAACGTGCGTGAGCGCGAAAGTGAGCGGCGGGCCATACCCAGCTCGCCCGGGGCTCGCCATCCCCGGCCCGGTTCCGGGGAGTGGGGAAGATAAGGCAAATGGAGGAGGTTGCGAACCGGGCGACCGCGCCGGGACCGCACCGCCCGGGATGTTCCTGCCGCACCCTGTGGCTTTCCTGTCCCAGGCCCCGTTCCGCACCACCTGGACAATGTCACTTTGCTGCAACGACTTACGCCGCAGGAGGAGCGCGGGAAGGACGGCGTGAAGCGTGCGAGGCCGCGCGCCAGGCGGGCCGGTGGTCCCTCCCCGGGGCGGCCCGTCTCCTTCCGCTCCCGCCGTGACCGCCGGGTCTGCCGCCTCCGGGAGGCCGGCGGTACGCGCCCTTCCCACGGAGAGCCACCATGATCACCACGCTCACACGGGACCCGGCCGAAGGAAAGCTCTACCTCGACGGACAGGTGTCGGTCCTGCGCGGCGGCTCGTACGACCTGTTCCACGACCCCGGCCGCTGTCCGGCGGCCATCTGCAGGCGGCTCGCGAACGGCGCCCTCCGGGCGCACGTCGTCCCCTACACCGACCCGATCGCAAACCCCTGCCAGAAGCAGGAGGACAGGGACGAGCCGGTCGTCATGGACGTCTGGCGCGAGCCGCGGAACCCGCAGGGCGTGCCGCTCGACGACTTCGCCGCGTTCTTCGGCCGGATGACGGCGACCCGCTGCAACTTCGTGCGCGTCTTCCTGGGGGGCGCCACCATGATCCGCGACGGGGCGCCGGTCACGATCTCGCCGTTCGTACGCGCGACGGTCCCCGGCGGGGTGCGGTACGACGTGCGCGGCGCGGTCGAGGGCAACCGGTGGAACGGCGACTACTTCGCCCGGCTGCACGCCTTCGTCCAGCAGGCCGACGCGGCGGGAGTGGTGGTGCAGCTCGCGCTGTTCAACTACCGCGAGCTGGCCGGCGGGGACGAGCGCGGCTCCGTGAAGACCTGGAGCTACAGCCCCTGGCGCGCGGACAACTCCATGGACGGCGTCTGGGCCGACGGCCACCTCATCCCCACGGCCGTGCTGCCCCCCGAGCGGCAGCGCCAGTTCGTCGCGCCGCCGGAGGGCCGGGGCACGAGACGGGTGCAGGAGGCGCTGATCCGCCGCGTGGTCCAGGAGGTGGCGGGGTTCGGCAACGTGGTGCTGGAGGTCATGAACGAGCCCCGCGCGAGTCTCCCGGAGATCGCGGCGTTCGACTCGTTCGTCGCCGGCCGGGTCCTCGCGTTCCGTCCGGCCGGTGCCCACCCGGCGCCGCTGCTCTCGGTCAACGCCTCGCTGAACGGCGCGGGCACCACCGACATGGACGTGTGGCGCCGACGGACGGACCTGCCGCACTACGCCGCCGTGGACCTGGTGAGCTATCACGCGATGACCGCGCTGGGATACAAGGAGCTTTCAGCATGCGGCGGCAGGGTGAAGCTTCCCCGCGTGGACCCCGCGAAGATCAGGGAGCGCGCCGGCCTGCACCTGGGGGCCCATTCCGACCCCGGCGCCGCGAAGGCGCTGATGTTCTCCACCGACGCGGTGGACGTCGAGAGGTTCACCCATGAGTACGCCGGCGACACGCTGGAGATGAACGTGCGCGACGGGCAGATCCTCACGGAGCCCACCCCCGTGGGCGCCCAAACGCTGGAGGACGCCCAGCTCCTGCGCGGCCACGTCTACCACTGGGCGAAGTGGAGCCTGGGGCTGGAGAGCGGGGTGGGCCGGGGCCGGGTCCACCTGCACAACGACGCCACCTTCCGCCTGGCGCTGGCGCGGATCGCCAGGGCCGCGCGGGAGCTGGGGCTGCAGCCAGCCGCCGCCGGGGCGCCGGAGAGCGAGGCGGAGCTGACGGTGTGACGGCGTGGACGCCAGCGCCACCCCCGCGTGAGGGATTTCGGCCCGAAGGGGCGAGACCGCGCGGCTGTTTGCACGGGCTCGACTCCGTTGCAGACGGTTGTTTCGTCTGCTACGGAGCC
>JBEVLE010000775.1:0-4503 GCA_040509335.1 Longimicrobiaceae bacterium
CGCGTGAGGGATTTCGGCCCGGAGGGGCGAGACCGCGCGGCTGTTTGCGCGGGCTCGACTCCGTTACGCACAGTTTTATCGTGCGTTACGGAGCCGAAGCCCGACCCCCGCGCCCCGCGGGGGGCACGCCCGAACCCTGCCCTTCAAAGGACTTCTCTTGGAACCGCACTGGCTGATCTGGGCACGGCGAGCCCGGGCGATCGCGCAGAACGGCCTGGCCTACACGCAGGGCCCGTTCGACCGGGAGCGCTACGCGGAGCTGCTGCGCATCTCCACGGAGATGCTGGCGGAGTACGGCGGGCGGGAGCCGGAGCGGGTGCTGGAGCTGTTCGCGGGGGAGGTGGGGTACGCCACGCCCAAGGTGGACGTGCGGGCGGCGGTGTTCCGCGGCGGGGAGCTGCTGCTGGTGCGGGAGCGCGGCGACGGGCTGTGGACGCTCCCCGGCGGGTGGGCGGACGTGGGCGAGTCGCCGGCGGAGTGCGTGGAGCGCGAGGTGCGGGAGGAGTCGGGCTACACCGTGCGGGCGGGCAAGCTGCTGGCGGTGTGGGACGGGCGGGGGCACGGGCAGCCGCCGCGCCCGGTCTCGGTGTACAAGCTGTGCTTCCGCTGCGAGATCACGGGCGGCGCGGCGGCGGGGAGCCTGGAAACGGCGGAGGCGGGCTTCTTCGCGGAGGGCGCGCTCCCCCCGCTGTCGCCCAGCCGGACCACGCCCGCGCAGGCGGCGCGGCTCTTCGAGCACCTGCGCCACCCGGAGTGGCCCGCGGACTTCGACTGAAAGGGGGGCGGGCGATTCACGGGCCGGCGGGCGAGGCCGGCACCGCCACCGTGAACACGGACCCCGCGCCCGGCTCGCTCTCCACCGTCACCTCGCCGCCCAGCAGTCGCGCCAGCTCGCGCGCCACGGCGAGCCCCAGCCCGGTCCCGCCCACGCGCCGGGTCCTCCCCTGCGCGGCCTGCCAGAAGGGCTCGAAGATCCGTTCCCGCACGTCCGCCGGGATGCCGATGCCGGTGTCGCGCACGGCGTAGCGCACCGCGCCGCCGGGGGCGAGCGACGCGGACAGAACCACCTCGCCCGCGTCCGTGAACTTGACGGCGTTGCCCAGCAGGTTCACCAGCACCTGGCGCAGCTTGCCAGGGTCGGTGCGGAGCTCGGCGCCGCCCACGCCCTCCGTGTCCACGCGGAAGCCGAGGCCGCGCGCCCGGGCCAGCGGCTCCACCAGCTCCGCGGCCTGCCGCGCCACCTCGGCCGCGGGCACGACCTCCCACGCCGCCTCCTCGCGGTCCGCATCCAGCCGGGAAAAGGTGAGGATCTCCTCGATGAGCCCCAGCAGGTGCTTGCCGCTGGCGGTGACGCGCGCCAGGTAGCGGTCCTGCTCCTCGGTGAGCGGCCCGGCGACGCCGGCGTCCAGCAGGTCCAGGTAGCCCAGCACCGCGTTGAGCGGGGTGCGCAGCTCGTGCGACATCACGGCCAGGAACTCGCTCTTGGCGCGGCTGGCCGCTTCCGCGTCGGTGCGGGCGCGCTGCTCGGCCTCGAAGAGGCGGGCGTTGTCCAGCCCCAGCGCCACCCGGCGCGCCAGCTCCCCGGCGAGCCCCAGGTCCTCGCGGCGGAAGGCGCGCTCCGCGTCGAAGCGCCCCAGCGCGATCGCGCCGATGGGCGCGCCGCGCGCCGGCAGGGGGAGCACCACCACCGAGCGCGCGCCGATGCCGCGCAGCAGCCGCAGGTGCTCCTCGTCCTCGGCCACGCGGCGGTACTCCTCGTCGTCCACCCAGGGGAGGAGCTGCGGCTCGCCGGTGCGGATGGCGACGGCCTGGGGGAGATCGCCGTCCAGGCGCAGCACCCCGCGGCGGTCCAGCGCCTCCACCAGCGGCCGCCGGGCGGGGTCGGCGCAGGTGGAGGCGACGCGGACCAGGCGCCCGCCCTCCAGCAGGTACACCTGCACCAGGTCGGCCAGCTCGGGGACCACCACCTCGCCCACGTGCCGCACCGTCTCGCCCACGTCCAGGGAGCTGGCGAGGAGCGAGCTGACGCGCGCCAGCGTGGCGGACCAGCGCGCCTCCGCCTCGGCGCGGGCGCGGGCGCGGCGCTCGGCCTCGTACAGGCGCGAGCGGTCCAGCGCCTGGGCGCACTGCTGGGCCAGCAGCTCGATGTAGGCCCGCTCGGCGGCGTCGAAGGCGTGCGGCTCGGCGAAGCTGAGCGTCATGGCGCCCAGCGTCCGCCCGTCCAGCGCCAGCGGGAGGTGCGCCCACGCCTGCTGCGGGGCGACCGGGTACGCCGCGGCCAGCTCCGGGTACAGCTCCCGGCGCTCGTCCGGGGAGGACACGTACACGGGGCGGCCCTCACGCACGGCGTCGGACAGGGGGAGCGCGGCGGCGACGGGGAAGCTGCGGAAGCGCTCCACGAGCTCGGCCGGGACGCCCTGGGCGTGCACCAGCTCCAGCGCGGCGCCCTCCTCGTCCAGCCGCGCGAACACCCCGGCGACGGCCCCCAGCGCGGCGGCGCCCTCCTCGGCGACCACGCGGGCCACGCGCTCGGAGCTGACGGCGCCGGAAAGGGCGGCGGTGACGCGCTGCAGCCGGGCCAGGCGGTCGGCGGCGCGCTCGGCGGCGGCGCGGGCGGCCTGCTCGGCGGCGTACAGGCGCGCGTTGTCCACGGCGACGGCGGCGCGGTGCGCCAGCTCTTCGGCGAGCGCCAGGTCGGCGGCGTCGTAGTGGCGCCCGGACTCGGTGGTGCACAGGGTGAGGGCGCCCAGGACGCGGCCGCGGGCCACCAGGGGGACGCACAGGTACGCGGCGAAGCCGATCTCCCGCAGCCGCGCCAGCTCCTCCTCGCTCTTCGCGGCGGCCCGCAGCATCTCGTCGGTGACCACGGGATGGAACTGGGCCTTGCCGCTGCGCAGCACCTGCGGGAGCCCGGTGGGGACGCTCCAGTCGCGCGGCGCGGTGCTTTCCAGCTCGCGCGCCCAGGCCACCCGGGCGGGGTCCTGGTGGGCCACGGCCAGGCGGTGCACGCGCGGCGGCCAGGCGTCGGACGAGGGGTCGTCGAGCATGTCCACGGCGCACCAGTCGCCCAGGCCGGGCACGGAGGCGGCGGCCAGGTTGGCGAGGGTGGAGCGGTATTCCAGCGAGTCGGCGAGCAGGCGGCTCGCTTCGGCGAGGAAGGCGGAGCGGCGCCCCTGGACCTCGGCGGCGCGGCGGGCCTCCTCGCGCGCCTCGGCGGCGGCGCGCAGCGCGCGGTTGGCCTCGCGCAGCTCGTGGTTGGCGGCTTCCAGCTCGGTCTGGGCCTCCTCCAGCTCCACGCCCTGCACTTCCATCTCCAGCGCCTGCTGCTCCAGCTGCTGGCGCGCTTCCTCGGTGGCGGTGAAGAGGCGGGCGTTGTCGATGGCGACGGCGGCGCGTCCGGCAAGGTCGCGCGCCAGCTCCAGGTCGCGCGCGGCGAAGCGGCGCCCGGACCCGGCGTGCACCAGCGTCAGCGCGCCCAGCGGCTCGCCGCGCACGGCCAGGGGCACCACCAGCACGGAGCGGATTCCCAGGGCGCGCAGCAGCCGCAGGTGCTCGGCGTCCGCGGCGTAGCCGGCCAGGGCGTCGTCGTCCAGCTCGGTGAACAGCTCGGGCCGGCCGCCGTGGAGCGCCTTCCACACGCCGCGCGGGTCGGCGGCGCCGGGGGGATACAGCTCGTGGATGCGCCGGATCTCGGCGGCGAGGGCGGGGTCGGGGTGCTCCACGGCGACGCGGCGGAGCGTGCCGTCCGGCGCCAGGAGGTCCACGGCGCACCAGTCGGCGAGCCCCGGGACGGCGAGCCGGGCGACGCTGTGCAGGGTGGCTTCCAGCTCCAGCGAGCCGGCGAGCACGCGGCTGGCCTCGGCCAGGAAGCGGCGCTCCTCCTCCACGCGGCGCCGCTCGGTGACGTCCTCCAGCAGCCCCACGGCGTAGCGCGCCTCCCCCTCGGCGCCGCGCACCAGCGACACGGTGAGGCGCCCCCACAGCATGCCGCCGTCGGCGCGCAGGTAGCGCTTCTCGATGGTGTACGAGGAGCGCCGCCCGGCGATCAGCTCGCCGTACAGCTCCAGGTCGGCGGCCATGTCGTCGGGGTGGGTCACCCCGGCGGCGCCCAGCGCGGTCAGCTCCTCCGCCGGGTACCCGAGCATCTCCTGCAGGGCGCCGTTGACGGCCACCAGCCGCCCCTCGGCGTCGGCCATGGACATGCCCACCCCGGCGGCCTCGAAGAGCGAGCGGAAGCGGGTCTCGCTTTCCCGCAGCGCTTCCTCGCGGAGCAGCCGGTCGCGCTCGGGGTCGGAGGCCTGGGGAGAGTGGGCGAGGTCGGTGCTCATGGCGCGGAGATGGGGACGGGCGGGGCAGGAGGGCGCGGCTCTGTCCAAAGTTCGCGCATCCCCGCCCCGACCGCAAATCCGTCCCCACGTGAGCGCCACGATGCAGAAAGAGCGCGGGGCCGGCGGGTGGGCAGACCCCCCTCCCCCCGGCCCCCTCCCCCGCAAGGGGGGAGGG
>JBEVLE010000776.1:0-4416 GCA_040509335.1 Longimicrobiaceae bacterium
CCCTCCCCCCTTGCGGGGGAGGGGGCCGGGGGGAGGGGGGTCGCCACGCGGGCGGAGTCTGCCTCCACCGCGCCCAGCAGCACCGCTTCCACCCCGTCCATCGCGGGGAGCAGACCCCGCGTCGCCGCCTGGACCAGGACCAGGCGGGCGCCGGAATCCTCCAGGATGTAGGCGAGGCGGTCGGCGGGGTACGCGGGGTCCAGGGGGAGGTAGGCGCCGCCGGCCTTGAGCACGCCGAGCAGCGCCACCAGCATCTCCGCGGAGCGCTCGACGAAGATCCCCACCCGGGTCTCGGGTCCCACGCCGCGGGCGCGGAGGGCGGCGGCCAGCGCGGCGGCGCGGCGGTCCAGCTCGGCGTAGGTGAGCCGGCCGTCGTCGGCCTCCACGGCGGTGTGCCCGGGAGTGCGGGCGGCCTGCGCCTCGAAGAGCTGGTGCAGGCACAGGCCGCGAGGGTAGTCCGCGGCGGTGCGGTTCCACTCGGGGACGGCGCCGGCGGGGGCCGCCGGGCGCTGCGGCGCCCGCGTGTCCGCCCCGCTCATCCCCCCACCCCCGTGGGCCGCCTGCCCTCCAGCAGCTCGCGGCGCGCTTCCGGCGAGAGCGACCGCACCCGGAGCACCAGGGCGGCCACCTTTTCCAGCTGGCCGGGGCGCGGCTCGGCGGCGGCGAGGGCGCTCGCCAGCGCCTCCACCGTGGGATGCTGGAAGAGCATCCGCACGGGGACCGCGATCCGCGACTCGCCCAGGCGCGTGCTCACGCGCGTGGCGAGCAGCGAGTGGCCGCCCAGGTCGAAGAAGTCGTCCCCGATCCCCACGCGCTCCCGGCCGAGCACCTCCGCCCACACCGCGGCGAGCAGCGTTTCCAGCGCGCCGCGGGGCGCCACGTACTCGCGCTCGGCGGTGGCGGTGCCGGGCGCCGGGAGGGCGCGGCGGTCGGTCTTGCCGCCGGGAGTGCGCGGGATGGCGTCCACGACGACGAAGACCGACGGGACCATGTGCTCCGGCAGGCGCTCGCGGAGCCCCTGCCGCGGGTCGGGCGGCGGCGCGCCGTCGTCCGGCACCAGGTAGGCCACCAGCCCCGGGCCGCCGGGCGCGTCGTCGCGCGCCACCACCACCGCCTCGCGGAAGCCGCCGAGCGCCAGCAGGGCGGCCTCCACCTCGCCGGGCTCGATGCGGAAGCCGCGCACCTTGACCTGCGCGTCGGCGCGGCCGCGGAACTCCAGCTCGCCGTCCACCCGCAGCCGGGCCAGGTCCCCGGTGCGGTACAGCCGCGCGCCCGGCTCGCCGGAGAACGGGTCGGGGACGAACGTCTCTGCCGTCAGATCCGGGCGGCCCAGGTAGCCGCGCGCCACGCCCCGCCCGCCCACGAACATCTCCCCCGGGACGCCGGGGACGACAGGGCTCATCGCCCCGTCCAGCAGGTACACGCGGGCGTTGGCGACGGGGCGGCCCATGGGCGGCGATTCCGCCGTTCCCGGCGCCACCGCGTGCGCCGTGCAGAACACCGCGATCTCGGTGGGGCCGTACAGGTTGTACATCCGCCGCCCCTCGGACCAGCGCTTCGCCGTCGCGCCCGCGATCCGGTCGCCGCCGACGCCCAGGGCGCGCAGCGCCGGGAGCTGCGCGTCGCCGACCGACTCCAGCAGCGGCGGGGTGGCGATCCACGCCTCGATCCCGCGCTCGCGCAGGAGCGCGGCCAGCTCCTCCGGGGAGCGCACCGTGTCGCGGTCGAACAGGTGCAGCTCGCCGCCGGCCGCCAGCGGGAGGAACAGCTCCAGGACCGCGGCGTCGAAGCCGATGGAGGCGGTGTGCGCGACGCGGGTGCCGGGCCCCACGCCCATCAGCTCCACGGCGACGGCGATGGTGTTGCAGGCGGCCCGGTGCGGGACCACCACGCCCTTGGGGGTCCCGGTGGAGCCGGAGGTGTAGATCACGTACGCGGCGCACTCGGGGTCCAGGAAGGTTTCGCCGGCCCGGTCGCCGCCGGCCGCCGGCGGGTCGTCCAGCAGCAGCACGTCGCCCGGGAAAGGCGGCAGGGCGTCGCGCGCGGCCGCGTCGGTGAGGAGCAGGCGGGCGCCGGAGTCCGCCAGCAGGTGGGCGATGCGCTCCCGCGGGTACGCGGGATCCACGGGGAGGTAGGCGCCGCCGGCCTTGAGGACGGCCAGGATCGCGGCCACCATCTCCATGCCGCGCCCGGTGCACACCGCCACCCGTGCCTCCGGCCCCACGCCGCGCGCCCGCAGCGCGGCGGCGAGGGCGTCGGCGCGCCGGTCCAGCTCGGCGTACGTCCAGCGCCCGCCGTCCCCCGCCAGCGCCACGGCGTGGGGGGTGCGCCGCGCCGCCGCCTCGAACATGCCGTGCAGCCCGCCGTCGGCGGGGAGCGCGCGCTCGGTGCGGTTCCACTCCACCAGCACCGCGTCCCGCTCCGCGCCGTCGAGCACCGGCAATTCGGACAGGGGGAGGTCGGGCGCGGCGGCGGCGCGCTCCAGCATCCGCTCGAACTCGCGGGCCATGCGCTCCATGGCGGCGGGCTCGAACAGCTCGGCGCTGTACGTCCACCCGCCGCGGATCCCGCCGGGGCCGGCGCCCGCGGCCAGCACCAGGTCGAACGACACGGTCCCCGGGTCGCCGCTCGTGGGCTCGAACACGACCCCGTCCGCCTCCCCCTCGTCCCCCGGAGCGGCGCCCGGTCCGCCGCCCTCGGCGAAGGTGAGCATCACCTGGAAGACGGGCGGGTAGCTCAGGTCGCGCTCGATGCGGAGCTCGTCCACCAGCTTCTCGAACTGCACGTCCTGGTGGGCAAGCGCCCCGGCCGTTTCCGCGCGGGCGCGGCGCACCAGCTCGCGCAGCGATGGGTCCCCCGCCAGCGAGGTGCGGATGGGGAGCGTGTTGAGGAAGATGCCGACGATCTCCTCCAGCTCGGGGAGCGCCCGGTTGTCCACGGGGACGCCGACGACCACGTCGTCCTGGCGGGCGTAGCGCCCCAGGTGCGCGGCGAGCGCGGCGAGCACCACGTTGAACATCGTCGCCCCCTCCTCGCGCGCGAGCGCCCGCAGCCGGTCCGTGGCCTCCGGGCCCAGCGCCAGCGGCTGCTGCCCGCTGCGGTGGCCGTGGACGGGCGGGCGGGGGTGGTCGGCGGGGAGCTCCAGGAGCGGGGGGACGCCGCGCAGCTTCTCGGTCCAGTACGCCACCTCGCGTTCGAAGGCGGCGCCCTGCAGCCGGTTCCGCTGCCACACGGCGAAGTCGCCGTACTGCACCCGCAGCTCGGGGAGCGGCGAGGGGAGCCCGCGCGCGAAGGCGCCGTACAGCGCCGAGATCTCCCGCACCAGCAGGCGGGTGGACCAGCCGTCGCCCACGGTGTGGTGAAGCGTCGCGAGCAGCAGGTGGTCGCCGGGGGCCACGCGCAGCAGCTCGGCCCGGAACAGGGGGCCGGCGGCCAGGTCGAAGGGGCGGGCGGCCTCCTCGCGGGCGCGCCGCCGCAGCTCGGCGGCGCGCTCCGCCTCCGGCACCGCGTCCAGCCCGCTCACCGCGAGCGTGAGCTCCGCTGCGGGGGAGATCACCTGCACCGGGGCGCCCGACTCGTCGACCTGGAAGACGGTGCGCAGCGCTTCCTGGCGCCGCACCACCTCGCGGATGGCCCGCTCCAGCACCGCCGGGTCCAGCGGCCCACGGATCCGCACGGGGACGGGGATGTTGTACGAGGCGTTCCCGGGGGCGAGCTGGTCCAGGAACCACAGCCGCTGCTGCGCGAACGACACCGGCGCGCGCCCGCGGTCCGGCCGCCGGGGGATCCCCCGGGGCGCGGCGGCGGCGCTCCCGCCCTGGATTCGCTTCTGGAGGAGCGCCTGCCTCGCGGCGGCGAGCGCCGCTTCCCTCGATCCCGCGTTGTTCTCCGGCATGGCTCTCGGGGGTGGATCGTGGGCCGGACGGACCGGGCCGCTCTTGCTGTCCGCTTCCGTACGGTCCCCCCGCCGCGCGGGGCGCCGCGCCCGGCGCGCGGGGACCGGCATACAAGTTACGTGGTCGGGGGCGTCGCTGTCGACCGTCCCCGCCGGATGCGCCGCCGCGTCAGGTGAGCTCGAGCAGCTCGTCGTCGCCGAGCGCCTCGATCTCGGCCAGGATCACGGCCTCGATCAGCGCCGACATCTCCGAGACCGTGGGCGCCGCGTACAGGGCGTCGGGCGCGAGCTCGACCTGGAAGTGCTCCCGCAGGCGGCCGAGGAGGCGGATCCCAAGCAGCGAGTGGCCGCCCAGCTCCAGGAAGTCGTCGTACGCGCCGATCCCCTCGATCCCCAGCAGCTCCTCCCACACCTCCGCCACCTTGAGCTGCAGGTCGCCGGCGGGCGCCACGTAGTCGGTCATGACGGCGGGGCGCGGCGCGCGGCGCGGCGCGGCGGCCGCGGCGGGGGGCTCCGCGGCG
>JBEVLE010000777.1:0-7071 GCA_040509335.1 Longimicrobiaceae bacterium
CCCTCCCCCCTTGCGGGGGAGGGGGCCGGGGGGAGGGGGGTCCAGTCGCACGCGACGATCTCCCCCCCGAATTCCGGCAGCGCACCCGCCGCCGCCTCGCTCGCCACCACCACGGACACCGCCGCGTCCTCCAGCACGAACGCCAGGCGCTCGCGGGGATACCTGGGGTCGAGGGGGACGTAGGCGCCGCCGGCCTTGAGGACGCCGAGGGTCGCCGCCACCATCTCCGCCCCGCGCCCCGTGCACACGCCCACGCGCGTCTCCGGGCCCACGCCTCGCGCCCGCAGCTCCGCCGCGAGCGCCGATGCGCGCGCGTCCAGCGCGGCGTACGTGACCCGCTCCCGGCCCGCGACCAGCGCCACCGCGTCCGGCGTGCGGCGCGCCTGCGCCTCGAAGCGCTCGTGCAGGCAGGCGCCGTCCGGCGCGGCCGCGTCCGTCCCGCTCCAGCCGCGGAGGAGCAGGCCGCGCTCGCCGGGAGCCAGCAGGGGCAGCTCGGCGACCGGGCGCGACGGGTCCGCGACGATCCCATCCAGCAGCGTGCGGAACTGCGCCACCATCCGCGCGACGGTGGCCTCGTCGAACAGGGCGGTCGCGTACTCCACGATCCCCACCAGCCGCCCCGCGCGCTCCTCCAGCCCCAGCGTCAGGTCGAACTTGGCGGTGCCGCTCCCCGCGTCCGCCGGCTCCAGGCGGAAGCCCGCCACCTCAACGATCCCGGGGTTGTTCTGGAGCGTGAACATCACCTGGAACACCGGCGCGTGGGCCAGGCTGCGCTCCACGCGCAGCGTTTCCACGATGCGCTCGAACGGCACCTCCTGGCGCGCGTAGGCGCCCAGCGTCGCCTCGCGCACGCGGCGCAGGAGCTCGCGGAAGGGCGGGTCGCCGGACAGGTCGGTGCGCAGCGGCAGGGTGTTGGCGAAGAAGCCCACCAGGCGCTCCGTTTCGGCGCGCGTCCGCCCCGCGATCGGCGAGCCGACGACCACGTCGTCCTGCCCGGACCAGCGAGACAGGAGTGTCGCGAAGGCGGCGAGCAGCACCATGAACGGCGTGGCGCCCTCCGCGCGGGCGAGCGCCTGCACCGCTTCCAGCAGCTCCGCGGGGAGCTCGAAGGCGTGGATGGCGCCGGCCGTGCCCTGGGCGGCGGAGCGCGGGCGGTCGGTCGGGAGCTCCAGGAGGGGAAGCGCCCCCGCCAGGTGGTCGTGCCACCACGCCAGGTCGCCCGCGGACGGGCCGCCGCCCAGCTCGTCGCGCTGCCAGGCCGCGAAGTCGGCGAAGCGGACGGGGAGCTCGGGGAGCGCGGGGACGGCGCCGGCCAGGAAGGCGCGGTACGCCTCCAGCATCTCGCCCACGAACAGCGACATCGACCAGCCGTCGCTGGCCACGTGGTGGTGGGTGACGAGCACCACGTGGTCCTCGGCGTCCAGCCGCAGGAGGGCGACGCGCGCCAGCAGCCCGGAGCCCAGGTCGAAGGGGAGCGCCCCCTCGAAGCGGATGCGGCGCACGGCCTCGGCCCCGCGGGCCTCCTCGTCCAGCCGCGACAGGTCGACGACGGGAACCGGGACTTCGCGCGCGGGGGCGACGGTCTGCACCGGCTCGCCGCCCTCGGCGGTGAAGACGGCGCGCAGCGCGTCGTGCCGCCGCACCACCTCGGTGGCGGCGCGGCGCAGCACGGCGGGGTCCAGCGCCCGGCGCAGGCGGAAGGCGCCGGGGAGGTTGTGCAGCGGTGTCCCCGGCTCCATCTGCTCCAGGAACCACAGGCGCCGCTGCGCGAAGGAAAGCGGCGCGGGCCCGTCCTGCGGGCGCCGCGGGATGGACCGCCGCTCCGCCGCGGCCGCGAAGCCGCCCCGCATCCGCTTTTCAAGCAGCGCCCGCTTCGCCGCCGACACCGCTCCCGTCCGCCCCGGTCCCTCGTTCGCGCCCATTCTCCCGTTGCTCCGAAAAGGGAGCCGGCACGGGGATTCCCCCGTCCCGGCCCGTTCCGCCGCTCCGCCCCCGTGTGCTCCGCGCGCCGTCAGCCGCTCCGCCGCCGCGCCGCCTCCGACTCGTACAATCGTCCCAGCAGGTGGTAGATCACCATCTCCTGCGCCCGCGCGGAGGAGCGCAGGATGCGGTTGAGGTGCATGTGCGTGAAGCTGGAGGCCAGCACCCGCACCGGCGCGGTCAGCCGCCCGGCCCGTTCGCGCTCCGCCAGCTCCGCGGCCACCGGGCGGAGCGCCTCCGAGCGCCGGCGCAGCGCGGCCAGCCCGGGGGGAAGGTCGCCGTCGCCGCCCCCACCGCGCGCCGCGGCGAGCAGCGACTCCAGCGAGGCGCGGTCGCGGCGGAAGCGGTCGGACAGCTCGCGCCTGAGGGTGGCCGCCTTGTTGAACTCGCGCGCCATCATGGATTCCATGGACCGCATCACGGCGTGCTTCGCCGCGGCGTCCAGCCCCAGGTCGGCGAGCAGCGTGTCCACCCCGCAGAGCGCCACCCGCCAGCGGAGGTCCGCGCCCTCGTCGCCCGAGAGCGTGTCCAGCACGGCGAGCACCGCATCGCTGTCCGCGTGGAAGAGCCGCTCGGCCGGCCCGATCCCCTCCGGGCCGCCGTAGCGCTCGGTCTCGCGCTCGTAGGTGTCCAGCTGCACCCGCCAGAGCGAGCCGTCGGCCAGGAGCGGCGCGGCGAGCTCGTGCAGCCGCGGCACCGCCTCCGAGAGCAGGCGCGCCGGGTCGCCGTGCAGGCGCACCCGCAGGTGCCACTCCGGGTCGCCGTAGCGGATGAAGAACCAGCCGTCCGCCGCGCCGGAGGCGAGCGACTCCGCGGCCAGCGGACGCACCACCTCGCGCAGCAGCACGTCCGCGGTGGCGGTGCCCGTGTACAGCTTGGCGTACAGCCACTCGGAGCCCGGCGCGAACCGCCGCGCCACCGGGCGGAGCACGGCCGGGGCGGAGCCGCGTGCGGGCGCCGGCTCCGCAGCGCGCTCGCACGCCACCACCAGCTCGCTGACGAAGCGCCCCTCCGGCCCGCGCGCGGCCAGCTCCTCCGGCGCGGGGAACATCTCCATCAGCACGGCGTCGCTCCGGCCGCGCACCGCGTGGACGAAGGCTTCCACGCTGAGCACGTTGTCCAGGTCCACCGGGAGCTCGTTGTCGCCGTCCGCAAGCGTGATCCAGCGCGGCAATTCCAGCTCGCCGCGCAGCGCCTGCGCGCGGGCGTAGCGCGCGGCGCCCTTCGCGTCGCGCAGCCCCCTGATGTCGTCCTCCTCCAGGCGCCAGCGCGCCCGCGACAGCACCAGGCGGCCGCTGACCACGCGGGGGAGGAAGCGGGCGCGCTCCAGCACGCCCCAGCTCCAGGCGACGCCGCCCGCCACCCCCTGCGTCTGCAGCGAGCACAGGAAGCGGTACATCCCCACGCTGCGCCGCGAGAAGTTGTGGGCGCTGGTCAGCCGCGGCACCACCTGCCTGTCCAGGCTCGCGGAGCGCAGCACGATGCGGTCCCCGGCCACCGACACCCGCAGGTCGGTGACCGGGAGCTGGCGCTCGGCGGGGGCGCCGGAGCGCCCCAGGTACGGGATCTCCCACCCGCGCAGCACCGGGCGGAAAAGGATGTTGCCGATGCGGCCCTCGGGGAGGTGCACCACCTCGGCGAAGACCGCGTCCGGCCGCAGCGCCTCCTCGGCGCGCAGGTGGGCCTCGACCCGCGCGCGCAGCGCCGGGTCCGCGTGGCAGAAGCGGCCCAGGATGCGGGCCCCGGAGGGCCCCCCCGCCCCGTCCAGCTCCACCCGGAAACGGCCGGCGTCCAGCGCCTCCTGCGACGCCGCGCCCACGATCGCCCGCAGCGAAAAGGCGTCCGGGAGCGGCGCGGGGTCGGTGGACGAGAGCGCCTCCACGTCCGCGGGGCCCAGCTCCACCTCGCGCGCGCCGCGGCCGCGCGCGTCCTCCAGCATGCGCAGCAGGTGCGACTCGCGCCGGTTCCACGGCACCCTGCGCGGCTCGGCGCCGGCGAAGTCCAGGCCGTGGAGGAGCGGCGACCCCTCGGCGCCCGGCGCGCTCGACGCCTCGAAGCCGATGCCGATCTCCTCGTCCAGCGCCTCCACCAGCGGCACCTCGCGCCCCTCGAAGCGCGCCTGGAAGGCGGTCCGGAAGGCCGCCAGGCGGTCGTCCCAGCCGGGCGGGGTGACGCGGTGCAGCAGCTCCACGCCGCGCGTGACCTCGGCCAGCACCTCGCCGCCCAGCGTGGCGCCGGCGCCCGGGCGGGTCATGTCCACCTGGAGGAGGCGCGGCAGCTCCACCTTCGCGGGGAGGGCGCCCAGCGCCTCCGCCACCTCGCGGTAGCGGCGCGGCGAGTCCGCCGCGGGGGGCGCGGCGTCCAGCTCGCGCAGCCGGCCTCGCACCTCCTCCAGGCGCGCCACCGCCTCGGCGGCGGCGGGGTGCGCGCGCAGCCGCTCCAGCGTCGCGTCCAGCGCCTCGCCCCCGGTCACCGGCGGCTCCAGCTCGGACACCAGGAGCTGGCTGCCGATCAGCTCCTCCACGAAGGCGGCGGCGTCCTCGCGCTCGATCTCCGGGTCCAGCTCCAGGATGGCGTCCACCACCTCGGCGGGGCGGGCGCCGGCGCGCGCGCGCTCCAGCGCGGCGTCCAGGTACTCGCTCGCGTCCACCGCCACCAGGTGGTGCGAGCGGACGCCCTTGTCCAGCCGCGACTCCACGTAGCGGAGGCGCCCCGCCGCGCGGTAGATGCTGGTGTTGGGAAAGTGCCGCAGCGAGGGGCGCAGCTCCGGATCCGCCGCGAGCGCGTCCGCCAGGCCGCACAGGTAGTCCATGTCCAGGCGCGTGTGCCGGCCGCGCTCCGCCAGCGGCGCCGTCGCCAGCACGGTGCGCTCGCCGATCTCCCCCACCGCGCACCCCGCGAACAGCCCGAACGGCGTCGCACGCCCGGCCATCCGCTCCAGGTACCTCACCAGCGCCAGCTCCACCTTTTCCCCGCGCTCGCCCGAGGGGTCGCGGAGCCACGCGTCCAGGCTCTCTTCCAGGTCGGGCGAGGCCACGAACACCGCCTCGCGCACCTCGGGGCGCTCCACCAGGCTCCGCAGCCGGGCGCGCAGCAGCGCGCGGTCGTGCGCCAGCGCCTCCTCCAGCCGCGCGGGGTCGCCCACCGCGCCGGGCGCGGCCAGCCCCTCCGCCCACGCCTCCAGCTCGCCGAAGGGGAGGAGGGGCGCGCGGAGGACGAAAAAGGGCGCGGGGCGGAACCCCGGCTGCCGGGCTCCGGCGCCGCCCGTGGAGGTGGCGGTCATGCGAAGCGCGAGGAGACCAGGAGGAAGCGGTCCCACTCCGGCTCCACCGGGGTCGCGGCGGCGAGGAGCGTCAGCGCCACCCCGGACGCCCCGGTGAGGAGCCCCGCGTCGTCCAGCCACGCCGAGGGCCCTCCGCCGCGCGGCGGTCCCCAGGAGCGGAAGCCGGCCACGCCCTCCCCCGGCTTCCGCAGCTCCAGCGTTCGATCGATCCACGCGCGGGCCGCGTCGCGCAGTTCCTCGTCGCCGGTGGCCTGGAAGACGCGGTCGTAGACCAGCGCCAGCCCCGCCGCGCCGTGGCAGATCCCGGCGTCCACCACCCCCGCGTCCTCCGGCGGGCGGCGCGCCGCGCTCCGCGCGATCCGCAGCGCCTCGCGCTCCCACGCCTCCTCGCCCGCGCCGCGCGCCGCCACCAGCAGCGCCGCCGCGATCCCCGGGTCGCCGTAGCACCACGCCGCGCGAGACGGCGCGGCCTCCACGCCGTCCGCGGCGCTGTAGGCGAAGCGCGAGGGCGAGTCCGCCGGAAGCTCCTGCGCGAGCACCCACTCCACCGCGCCCTCCAGGAGCGGGCGCGCACGCTCCGCGGCGACCCCGGCGGCGACGGCCTGCCCCAGCACCGACACCACCCCGGGGACGCCGTGCGCCACCCCCAGGTTGTAGTGCCCGCGGGTGAAGGCGGGGCGCTGGTACTCGGGGAGCAGGTCCCAGGCGGTGTGCCAGGCCAGGCCGCCCCCCGGCATTGCGACGGCGGTCTCTTCCAGCCGCGCCACGACCTGTTCCAGCACCGCTGCCGCCGACGGGCGGGGAAGCCGCTCCAGCGCGTACACCGCGATCCCCACCGGCCCGGACACCAGGTCGTAGTGCGTGGTCCAGGGCGACTGCCCCACGTGGGTGAGCAGCGCGTCGTCGATGTCGGCGTTGAAGTCGTCGCCGTCGTCGTCCCCGGGGGCGCCGCCCTGGAGCAGCTCAGCGCTCCACGCCACGCCGGTGAAGCCGCCGTACAGCGCCGTCGGCAGGGGCATGCTCGCCAGCGCGTCCACGGCCGCGTCCAGGTGCGGACCCGCGCGCTCGCCGTCGCCCGCGCCCGCGCGCGCCAGCCAGGCGTGCAGCAGGGCCACGCCCGCGTCGCCGCCGGCGAGCCCCGGGTCCCCGCCGTCCACCGCCCCGGGGTCCGGGAGCGCCGCCGCGATCTCGCGCGCCGCAGCCACCGCCCGCTCCGCCTCCCCGCCCTCCAGGATGGGGCGCCACTCCCGCTCGCTGCGTTCCGTCATGTCCCGTGTCGAGTCGTCATGAAAAGCGGGACGCGGCGGGTCCGCGCGAATTCACGCCCCGCCGCGCCCGGTCGTCCGGCGGGTCAGCGCGCCTGCATCATGCCGGTGCAGCCGCACTCCACGCCGCAGCTGGTCGCGCGGCCGTCGAGCGTCGCTTCGGCCAGCGTGAGGTCCTGGCCGCTGCTCACACCGGTCAGCGCGCGCACGGTCTCGCGGCCGAGCACGAGCCTGCGGGCGGTCTTCTTGGAGATGGGGGACATGGCGATGCCTCGTGGTGGGTGGTTGGTCGTGAGCGTGGCCGCGGTCAGCGCGCCAGCATCATGCCGGTGCAGCCGCACTCCTGTCCACAGCTCGTCACCTCCTGCTGCGGCTGGAGGGTGATCGCCCGCGGCGGGCGCGCCTCCGTGAGGGAGCGTACGGTCTCGCGGGCGAGGACGAGGCGGCGGCGGGTCTGCTGGGTCGCGGTCGAAGGCATTGCGGCTCCTGGAGTTGGCGGGCGTGTCGATGGGTCGCCCCGGGGGGCGGAAGCGGCGGCGCCCG
>JBEVLE010000778.1:0-5144 GCA_040509335.1 Longimicrobiaceae bacterium
CGCCCGCGCCGGCGCCGCCCGTGCCCGCGGCGGTGAGGGTGGGGGCGGGGGAGGAAATGGCGGCTGAGACCGGGGACGCGCGGGCCCGCCCGGCGGCGGAAGTGGGGCCCGTCCTGGACCGCTACGCCGCCGCCGCCGAGCTGGCGGAGGCAGCGGAGGCCGGGGCGGAGGTGCTGCTGGTGGTGCGCCACGGCGCCACCCGCCGCGAGCACGCGGCGCGCGCCGCCGCGCTCCTGCGCGAGGCGGGCGTCCGGCCCGCGGGGGTGGTGGTGGTCGCGTCCGATCCCCGCGCCGGGGAGCAGGCATGGCGGTGAACCTGGCGCATCCGCCCACGCTGCCGCTCCCGGCCGCCCCGCCGCCCGCGCGCCGCCTCCGGCGCGCCGCGGACGTGCTGGGCGCGGGGGCTCTCCTCCTGCTCACCCTGCCGCTCCTGCTCCTGGGCGCGCTCCTGGTGCTGGCCGGGTCCGGGCGGCCGGTGCTGTTCGGGCACCGCCGCGTGGGCGCGGGCGGGCGGCCGTTCCGCTGCTGGAAGCTGCGCACCATGACCCCCGGCGCCGAGCTGTGGCTGGATTCCGACCCCGGGCTCCGGGAGCGCCACTCCCGCAACGGCTTCAAGCTGCGCGTGGGCGAGGACCCGCGCGTCACCCCGGTGGGGCGGTGGCTGCGCCGCACGCACGTGGACGAGCTCCCCCAGCTGTTCAACGTGCTGGCCGGCACCATGTCGCTGGTGGGGCCGCGCCCCGTGGTGGAGCCCGAGCTGGTCCACTACGGCGAGGCGGTGGAGGAACTGCTCGCCGCGCCGCCGGGGATCTTCGGGGCGTGGACCAGCCGGGGGCGCCGCCGCCCGCCGTACCCGGAGCGGGCGCGCCTGGAGCTGGCGTACCTGCGCACCCGCTCCGCCGGGGAGGACCTGCGCATCCTGCTGCGATCGGTGCCGGTGGTGCTGCGCGGCCAGGAGGACTGAGGCGTGCCCGCGATCTCGCTCGCCGGCCGCGTGGCCCCGGGACGGGCGCTGCTCGCCGCCAACGCGGCGTCGCTGGTGCTGGCGTACGCCATCCCGCGCGCCTTCACCCTGCTTGCCGCGGTGGCGGCGGCCCGCGTCCTTGGCGCCGCGGAGTTCGGGCGCTACGCCACCGCGGGCGCGGTGGCGGTGGTGGCGAGCATCGTGGCGACGGCGGGGATGCAGCCGCTGCTGGTGCGCGAGGTCGCGCGGGCCCCCCGCGGGGCGCCGGGGCTGGTGGCGGCGGCGCACCTGGCAAAGGCGGGCACGGTGGCGCTGATGGCGATCGTCCTTGCCGCCGCGGGGCCGCTCCTGGGCTACCCCGCGCCCGTCCTGGCCGCGGCCGCGCTCCTGGCGGCGGGATACGGCATCGGCGCCTTCGCGGAAAACCTGGCGGCGTACTTCCAGGGCGTGGAGCGGATGCACGTGTGGACGCAGGCCAGCGCGCTGGCGGGGATGGTCACGGGCGCGGCCGGAGTCGCCGCGGTGGCCGCCACGCGCGATCTGCTCTGGCTGTGCGCCGCGGCCCCGCTGGGGCAGGCGGCGGCGCTGCTCTGGCTGCTGCGGTGCGCCCCGCCGGCGGTGCGGCGCCCCCCGCTCCCCTCCGCCGCCGCCGTGGCCGGGCTCCTCCGGCGGCTGGCGCCCTTCGCCGTGGCCTTTCTCGCCACCACCCTGTACTACCGCGCGGACGTGCTCCTCCTCGCCCGCTGGCGGTCCCCGGAGGAGGTGGGGACCTACGGCGCCGCGCTCCGCTTCATGGACGTGGTCCAGGCGCTGGCGCTGGCCGGAGCCGGGGCGCTCCTCCCGCGGCTGTCCCGGGGCGGCACCGCCCGCCGCGCCGACGTCCTGCGGCTCGCCCTGGGCTTCGCGGCGGCGGCGGCGCCCGTGGCCGTGGTGCTCTTCGCGCTGCGCGGACCCGTCCTCCAGGGGCTGTACGGCCCCGGCTACGCCGCCTCCGCCCCCGTGCTCGCGCTGCTCGCCCCGGCCGTGGTCCCCCTGGCGGTGAACATGTTCGCGCTGGCCGCGCTCGCCGCCGCCGACGCCATGCGGGGCGCCGCCCTGCTGTACCTGGCGGCCACCGCGCTGAGCGTGGGCCTGAACCTGGCCGCGATCCCCCGCTGGGGCGCGCCGGGCGCGGCGGCGGTCGCCCTGGTCTCGGAGAGCGCGCTGGCCATCGGGCTCGTGCTCCTGCTGCGGGCGCGGAGCGCCCCATGACACGGAATCCGTGCGAGCACGACGGACCCCCTCCCCCGACCCCTCCCCGCAAGGGGGAGGGGAGGACGGCACGGCACCCCTCACCCCCCGGCCCCCTCTCCCACAAGGGGAGAGGGGGAGTACGGCGGTGTGGAGGCAGGATCGGCCTGCCAGGCGACCCCCCTTCCCCCGACCCCCACCCCCGCCAGGGGGGAGGGGGAGGACGACACGGCAAAGTCCGGGGCTCAGGAAGCCCTCCCCCAGAATTGGGGGAGGGTGGCGGCTCTAAGGCCGCCGGGTGGGGGCCCCCGCGGACGCGAGCCCGACCCCCGCGCCCCGCGGGGGGCACGCCCGAACCCCGCCGTTCAACCCCTTTCGGACGGGACCCGGCATGAAGGTCCTGTACCTGTCCAAGGCGCTGGTGGTGGCGGAGTACCGCACCAAGCTCGCCGAGCTGGCCCGCGGCGCGGAGGTGGTGGCGGTGGTGCCGGACCGGTGGGGGACGGAGCGCGTGGAGGCCGCGGACGCGGAGGGCGGCGCGCTGGAGTTCCGGCGCTCCCTGCTCCACGGCCACAACCACTTCCACGTGTACCCCGGGCTGGGCGAGGTGCTGGACCGGGTGCGCCCGGACCTGGTCCACATCGACGAGGAGCCGTACAGCCTGGTGACGCTCCAGGCGGCGCGGCTCTGCCGGCGGCGCGGCATCCCGTCGCTGTTCTTCGCCTGGCAGAACCTCCCCAAGCGCCTCCCTCCGCCCTTCGGGATCCTGCGGCGCAGCGTCTTCCGCTCCGTCGCCGGGGGGATCGCGGGGACGCCCGCCGCAGCCCGCGTGCTGGAAGACGGCGGGTACCGCAGGCCGCTGGCGGTGGTCCCGCAGTTCGGCGTGGACGCGGACCGCTTCCGCCCCGACCCCGCGGCGCGCCGCCTCGCCCGCGAGCGGATGGGGATCGTCCCGGACGACTTCCTGGTGGGCTTCGGGGGACGGCTGGTCCCTGAAAAGGGGGTGCGGCTGCTGGTGCGGGCCGTGGCGGCGCTCCCCGGCGCGCGGCTGGTGGTGGCGGGGGACGGGCCGGAGCGCGCCGGCCTGGCGGCGCTCGCCCGCGAGCTGGGCGCGGGGGAGCGGGTGAGCTTCCGCGGCCGGGTGGCCTCCACCGAGATGCCGGCGTGGCTGGGCGCGCTGGACGTGCTTGCGCTCCCCTCGCTCGCCACCCGCGGGTGGGCCGAGCAGTTCGGCCGCATCCTGGTGGAGGCCATGGCGTGCGGCGTCCCCGTGGTCGCCTCGCGCTCCGGCGAGATCCCCCACGTGGTGGGCGACGCGGGCGTCCTGGTGCCCGAGGGGGACGCCGCCGCGCTCCGGGACGCGCTGGAGCGCCTCGCCGCCGACGCCGGCGCCCGCGCGCGGCTTGCCCGGCGGGGGCGGGAGCGGGTCCTGCGCCGCTTCACGCAGGCGCGCGTGGCCGCGGACACGCTGCGCTTCTATGGCGAGCTCCTGGCCGGGAGGGCGTCGTGAGGGCGCTCGCCCCCGTGCGCATGGATGCGGACGTCGCGCTCGCGCTCGCGGCCACCGGCGCGCTCGCCACGGGGACGACGCTCGCCCTGGCGGGCGCGGCCGGGGGCGCGCCCGTGCTGGGGCTGGCGGGGGGCGGCCTCGCCGGCGCCGCCCTGGTCCTGCTGATGGCGGCGGGGCTCCTCAGCCCCGCGCTGGTGGTCGCGCTGGCCGCACCCCTCCCCGCGCTGTACGCCGCGGGGGACACGCGCATCGCCGCGGCGGCGCCCGTGGCGGCCGGCGCCGTGCTCGCCTGGACGATCCGACGCGGCCTGGACCGCGGGCCGCTCCGCACGGGGCTCCTCCCCCGCCGCGAGCTCGGGCTCCTGCTGGGCGCCTTCGTGCTGGCGACCGCCTTCGCGGACGACGTGCTCCTTTCGGCGCGCGAAACGCTCAACTTCGCCGTGCTGCTGTGGCTGCTGGTGGCCTGCACGGACGAGCTGGCGGAGCGGCCGGCGCTGGGCCGCGCGCTGGTGGACGTGCTGGTGGCCACCGCCGGCGCGTGCGGCGCGCTGGCGGTCCTTCAGGCCGTGGGCGTGATCCCCGGCAGCTTCCCCCGCTGGGGGACGCCGTTCCACCGCGCCTCGCTGGGCTTCGGCCAGCCCAACGGGCTGGGGCTCTTCCTGGCGACGCTCCTCCCCCTGGCGGCGCACCGCTGGGCGGCGTCGCGGGGATCCGCGCGCTTCGCGGCGGGGGGCGCCGTGGCCGCCACGGGGCTGGGGGTGGTCGCCACCTTTTCGCGCGCCAGCTGGGTGGCCGTGCTGGCGGCCCTCGCGGCGATGGCGCTCGCCGGGCACGCCCGGACGGCGCTCCGCGTGGGGCTCGCGCTGGCGGCGGGCGCCGTGCTGGTGGAGGTGGGGTCCGGGGGGATGCTGAGCGACACCGCCGTGCGCACGGCGGGCGACTGGGTGGTGGAGCAGCGCGCCGCGCTCTTCCTCACCGCCGTGCAGATGTTCGTGGACCACCCGGTCCTGGGCGTGGGCCCCGGCGGCTTCGCGGACCAGGTGGTGAGCTACGCGGCCCGCGTCACCACGCTCTGGGACTACCAGGCCACCCCGCACAACGCCTACGTGCAGATGGCGGCGGAAACGGGGACCGTGGGGCTGCTCGCCTTCCTCGCCTTCCTGTGGGCGTGCCTGCGCGTCCTGCTGCGCGCCGCCCGGCGTCCCGCCGCGGCGCCCACGCGGAGCCTGCGCCTCGCCCTGCTCTGCTCCTTCGCCACGCTGGCCGTCGCATCGCTGGGAACCTGGCCCTTCGCCCACGGCACCGGCGAGACCGTGGTGCTGCTGCTGGCGCTGGGCTTCGCGCCCGCGCCCGGGGAGGAGGCATGACGCGCGGCGGACCGGGACCGGAGCGGGGGGCGGCCCCCCTCCCCCCGGCCCCCTCCCCCGCAAGGGGGGAGGG
>JBEVLE010000779.1:0-6153 GCA_040509335.1 Longimicrobiaceae bacterium
CGAGGCGGCGGGGCCGTTCTTCATCGAGCGGCACCCTGCTTCAGGGGAGCGGCCCGCACTGGCAGTAGCCGTTGGTGGCGCAGAACCCGGGGCCGTTGCAGTAGGCGTTGCAATCCGGGGTGACGTACTCGTAGGACCTGGGGGGGCAGGTCCTCGGGAGCGGCCGGGAGCCCTCGCTCGCGACCGCCTGGGCGGCGCCGAAGCCGAGGGAGCCCGCGAACGCCAGGCCGAGGATCCCCCGGCGCAGGTACGAAAACGAAAGGCGCATACGTCCTCCTGGAGAGAGAGGTTGATCCGCTGGCGCCCCGCCGGAGCGCCAGCGCATGATATGCGCCTATTTTTTTCCAGTCAACCCACACCGCTTTCGCCTCCCGTGCAGCGGGAGGACGGCGCGGCAGGCGCTCGCCATGGCACGGCGGGGGATGGCTAGCGCAGGAAGTAGTAGAGGGACGCGCCCGCGCTCCCCAGGACGGCGAGCGCGACGGCCACCCGCAGGGCGACACCCTCGCGCCGGGTGACGCCGATCTTGGCGCCCCGGGCGAACGTCCAGGCCAGGAAGGCGGTCCCGGCGGCGACGATCAGGCTGAACGCCAGCATCAGCGAGAACGCCGGCTTCACGCCCCGGCCGTCCAGCTGGCCGGGGCTCATGGCTTCCACGGCGAGGACGCTGGCAGCGACGTAGGCCAGGTACAGGGCCAGCACGCACACGACCGCCTGCGCCGTGGCGAAGAAGACGCGCTCCGTCCCGTGCAGCTGATCAGGAACGATCCGCATGGGTTGCCTTCATGGAGATGGATGGGGGTCGGGCCGCCGGCGCGCCCGCACCCCGCTGGCGGCGGCATCCTCGAAAAAGAAGCCCGGCCCCGCATCCGTGCAAGCCGGGCGGGAATGGCCCGCCGGGCCGCAAGTTCCGCTCCGGGGACGGATGGACACGCCCCCGCCGCGCGGCGAGATTTGCGGCCGCACGGCGGCGATTCCGCGCGCCGGCGGGAACCACGATCACCCGGAAGCATGCCCGACCCCACCAGACCCACACCCGCGGGAAGCCCGGACGATCCCGGCGCGGGCGGCGAGCGCCACGACTCCTACGCCTCCTTCCGCTTCCCCGCGTTCCGCTGGTACATCGCCAGCCTGCTCGCGGCCACCTTCGGGGTGCAGATACAGGGGCTGGTGGTGGGCTGGCAGGTGTACGAGCAGACCGGCGACCCGCTGGCGCTGGGGCTGATCGGGCTGGCGGAGGTGGTCCCCTTCATCGGGGTGGCGCTGTACGCCGGGCACGTCGCCGACCGCGCCGACCGCCGCGTCCTGTGCCTGGCCTCGCTGGCGGTGCTCGCGGCGTGCTCCGTGGCGCTGCTCGCCTTTTCGCTGAGCCCGCACCTGATCGCCGGCGGCCGCGTGTGGCCCATCTACGCGGTGATCTTCGCCAGCGGCATCGCCCGCAGCTTCCTCCAGCCGGCGCGCACGGCGCTGGGGGCGGAGATCGTCCCGCGCGAATTGTACCCCAACGCGGTGGCGTGGCGCAGCTCGGTGTGGCAGTCCGCGGCGGTGGTGGGCCCGGCGGCCGGCGGGCTGCTGTACGCGGCCGGCGGGGCGCGGCTGGCCTACGCGGTGGACGTAGCGCTGATGGCCGTGGCGCTCGCGGCGCTCGCGAAGGTGATCCACGAGCCCCGGCCGCGCGAGGCCGGCCCCGCCGTGTCCGTGGGGGAGAACCTGGTGGTGGGGATCCGCTTCCTGCGGGGGCAGCCGGTGCTGCTGGCGGCGCTGACGCTGGACATGTTCTCGGTGCTCTTCGGCGGGGCGGTGGCGCTGCTCCCGGTGTTCGCGTCCGAAGTGCTGCACGTGGGGCCGCAGGGGCTGGGGCTGCTGCGCGCCGCGCCGGCGGTGGGGGCGGTGACCATGTCGGTGTTCCTGGCGCACCGTCCGCCCATGCAGCGCGCCGGGCGCACCCTGCTGGCGTGCGTGGCGGTGTTCGGGGCGTGCATGATCGGCTTCGGGCTGTCGCGCAGCTTCGCGCTGTCGCTGGGGCTGCTTGCGCTCAGCGGGATGGTGGACAACGTCAGCGTGGTGATCCGCTCCACCCTGCTCACCGTGCTCACCCCGGAACACCTGCTGGGGCGCGTGTCGTCGGTGAACAGCATCTTCATCGGCTCGTCCAACGAGATCGGGCAGTTCGAGTCCGGAGTGGCGGCGCGGCTGATGGGGACGGTCCCCTCTGTGGTGTTCGGCGGGGCGATGACGCTGCTGGTGGTGGCGGTGATGGCGTGGCGCGTCCCCCAGCTGCGCGGGCTGCGCCGCCTCCAGTAGGGGCGGCGCGTGCGGCTGGCCGGCTTCCTGCAAAGACGGGGCGGTCACGGTCACCCGAGACGACCCCGGAGGAGACACCGACCATGCCGTACCTCAGCGAGCTCGCCGAGCTCACCCCCGCGGACCGCAGCGTCTGCGACCAGTTCGAAACGATCCTGAACCAGCGGATCGGCGAGCCGGGGACGGCGCCGGGACGCATCGTGCACTGGCTTTCCGTTCCCGAGACGCTCACCTACGAGATGATCCTGGAGCTGCGCGCCCGCTACCGCGCGCGGGGGTGGACGGGGGTGGAGATCCACCCCTTCGCGGAGCGCACCTACCACGTGGTGCTGGAGCGGTAGCGCGCGCCGGGACCCGTGCACGCCGCCGCGGGGGTGATTATCTTGCTCCCCTCGCGGACCCGCCGCCGTGCCCCGCGCTCGCCGACCCTCCATCCCGGACCACCGCCATGCGTACGCTCCTCCTCGCGCTCGCCGCGCTCGCCGCCGCCGCCCCGCTGGCGGCCCAGCACCAGCACGCACCCCCCGCGCAGCAGCAGGGCCAGCCCACCCCGCACGTGACCGGCCAGCCCGCCTCGTCGCAGGCCCCCGACCACACGCGGTACCCCGCCGGGTGGGCGGTCCGCACCGACCGCGACGGCCCGCGCGACCAGGTGTGGCTGATGGACCACGGCGGCGGCGAGCTCCACGCCGCCACCGGCCCCGTGGGCGCCGTGTACTACAACGCCGGCTGGGCGAAGCAGGGCGACTACGCCTACGCCGCGCGCTTCCGCCAGCCCAGGGCCTCGCAGCACCCGGAGGCGTACGGCCTGGTGATCGGCGGGGGCGGGCTGGACGGCGCGGAGCAGCGCTACTCGTACTTCCTGATCCGCCAGACGGGCGAGTACTTCATCGCCGACCGCAGGGGCGAGACCCGCACCAAGGTGGTGGACTGGACCCCGCACGCCGCCATCCGCAAGGTGGAGGGCGAGGCCGGCGCGACCAACGTGCTGGGCGTGGCCGTACGCGGCGCCGACGTGGTGTTCCTGGTCAACGGCCAGGAGGTTGCCCGCCGCCCCCGGAGCGAATTGTCCACCGACGGCGTCGCGGGCTTCCGGGTGAACCACAACCTGGAAGTGTTCATCGACCAGGTGCAGCCGCAGCCGTAGGCGAGACCCGCCGACGGCACGCGACCAGGGCCGGCCCCCCCGCGGGGCCGGCCCTTCGCTTTCCCCTGTCCGCCATGGCATCCTTGCCCGCGGCACGGGTGGCGGCGATCATGAGGCACCGAAGCGCCGATCCTTTTCGCAGTCCCCTTCCAAAACGCCCGCCGGAGAGGAGACCATGCCCCAGCCGAACGACCGCGGTGGCCCCGCCCCGCACGATGGACCCGCCGCCGCCCGTGGGCCCGCCGCCGGGAGCATGGCCGGGATGAACGTGGTGCTGTTCGTGACGGACCAGGAGCGGGCGATCCAGCACTTCCCGCCGGGGTGGGCCGAGAACAACCTCCCCGGCCTCACCCGCCTGCAGCGCCACGGCGTGACCTTCCGGAACGCCTTCACCAACTCGTGCATGTGCTCGCCGGCCCGAACCACCATGATGACCGGCTACTTTCCCGCCCAGCACGGGGTCAAGTACACGCTGGAGCTGGACATGGACGATCCCGCGAAGTACGACCAGGTGGAGATGCCGCTGGACCTTCCCAACCTCGCCACGGTGATGTCGGCGGCGGGCTACGAGGTGGTCTACAAGGGGAAGTGGCACCTGAACAAGCCCGCCAACGGCAGCACCTGGGTCCCCTCGGACGTGGGGCAGTACGGCTTCACGCGCTGGAACCCGCAGGACGCCGGGGCCAACCAGGACATCCCCGAGGCCGGCGGGGGCGACCCGGACAACGACGGACGCTTCATGAACGCGGACGGCGACGTGGACGCCGGCGAGGAGGGGGCGCTCGCCTTCCTGCGCTCGGAGGCGGCGGGGCGGCAGCCGTTCTTCCTGGTGGTGTCGCTCGTGAACCCGCACGACGTCCTCTTCTACCCCAAGACCTACCTGGACGCCGGCTACGACGACTCGTGGCTGGAGGGGGACATCGAGCTCCCGGACACGGTGGACGAGGACCTCGCCACCAAGCCCACCGTGCAGGGGCAGTTCCTCGAGCTGTTCGGCGCCACCGGGCTGCTGGACACGCCGGAAAAGCAGAGGAGCTACCTGAACTTCTACGGCAACCTGATGAAGGCGTCGGACCGCTACCTGGTGGACGTGCTGGACGCGCTGGAGGCGGAGGGGCTGCTGGACGACACGGTGGTGATCCGCACCGCGGACCACGGCGAGATGGGGCTGGCGCACGGCGGCCTGCGGCAGAAGAACTTCAACTTCTACGAGGAGTCGCTGCGGGTGCCGCTGGTCTACTCCAACCCGCGCCTCTTCCCGGCGGGCCGCCACTCGGACGCGCTCGTCTCCCACGTGGACTTCCTCCCCACGCTCGCCGGCCTTTTCGGCGCGCCGGAGGGCGCGCGCGCCCCCTGGCAGGGCGTGGACTACTCCGCCGCCGTCCTGGACCCCGCGGAGGCGAAGACGCCGCAGCGCTACGTGGTCTTCACCTGGGACGACTGGCAGGCGGGCCAGGCGTCGGGCCCGTACCTCCCGCCCCCCAACCACATCGTCGCCATCCGCGAGGAGCGCTGGAAGCTCGCCGAGTACTACGACGCCGACGGCCAGGTGCCCAGCCAGTGGGAGATGTACGACCTGCACGCCCGCCCGCTGGAGGCGACCAACCTCGCCTGGGAGGGCTGCGTGCGCACCCCGGAGCAGGAGTCCGAGTACGCGCGTCTCCGACGAAAGCTCGCGGAGGTCCGCGAGACCCGACTCGCCCCGCTCCCCGGCGCCGGCTGAACGGCCGGGAAAGGGAAAAACAGGCGAGGCAGAGGGCCGGCCCCACGGCGGGGCCGGCCTTCACCGTTTCCTCCGCTGCGGACGCGAAGATGGCTGACGCCGCCCGGCCATCCGGAAGCCTGCCGGGATCGTTGCCCTCCAACCGATTGTCGCTTAACATGCTCTCACCTCTCACGCCCGCATCGCTCGCGGGCCAATCGCTTCAACGGAGGACGTCATGAGCCGTTCGTTCATCCGCCTGCGCCGTGCCCTGTTCGGCGTCTCCTGCGCCGTCGTGTTCGGCTTCGGGGCCAAACAGGCGTTCGCGGAGCCCCAGACTGTCTCGGCTCGCCAGATCCGTTGCGCCATATACGAGACCACGTGCTGCCCGGGCACCATACATCAATCCTGTGTTCCGGCGGGAATGGCGTGCCCTTACCCCTACTGTCTGGAATGAGGCGCTTCAGTGCAGTAAACCGGCCCTTCCCCAACGATGGGCGCAGGGCCGGTTTACCCTATCTGTCCCCCCCCTCTACGCCTCCACGAGATTCGCCCCTCCCGGCGAATTTTCGTCAAGTACATACTTCCGTTAGATCTTGTCCGCGGGTGGAGGGAGGGTGGAGGTCGACGATAGATGGCGACGATGCCGCGCCCCGCGTCCCGGTCCCGCCAGGCGCGGGGCGGCCTGCGTCCGGCCCCCTCGCGCGCTTCTTGTTCCCCGCCGCGCCCGAGGGTAGCTTCGTCCCGGGAGCCGCGGAACGGGTGCAACGCCCGGCGTGCGGCCCACCCCCAGGGAACCTGCCTCCCCCCCGCCGCACCATGCCGACGCAGTCCTCCCCCGACACCCCGGCGCAGGCGCTCGACCGCGCGCTGCGGGAGCTCGCGCGCGCCGCCGCTCTGGAGCCCGACGACGCCCTCCGCGCCGTGCTGGAGGCGGGCGCCCGCGCCCTGCGCGCCGACCCGGCCGCCTTCGCGCCGGCCGCCGACCCGGACGCCGGCC
>JBEVLE010000780.1:0-4415 GCA_040509335.1 Longimicrobiaceae bacterium
GCCCCCACGCGGCGGGCCGGCGCGGGCGACGTGCACGGATAGGACCCGCATCCCACGGGACGACGAACCGGACCTCTTTCTTTCCAGATACCGAAATGGCCAACGACAAGGCACTTACCACGCGCGCCGACGACTTCAGCGCCTGGTACAACGAGATCGTGCTCCGCGCGGAGCTGGCGGACTACTCCCCGGTGCGCGGCTGCATGGTCATCCGCCCCTACGGCTACCGCCTGTGGGAGCTGATGCGCGACCGGCTGGACACCCGCTTCCGGGAAACGGGGCACCAGAACGCCTACTTCCCGCTCTTCATCCCCCAGTCGTTCCTGGCCCGCGAGGCCGAGCACGTGGAGGGGTTCGCCAAGGAGGCGGCCATCGTCACCCACACCCGCCTCAAGGCGGTGGAGGGCGGCGGCCTCATCCCCGACCCCGACAGCAAGCTGGAGGAGCCGCTGATCGTGCGCCCCACCTCCGAGACCATCATCTACGAGATGTTCTCCAAGTGGGTGCAGAGCTACCGCGACCTGCCGCTGCTCTACAACCAGTGGGCCAACGTGGTCCGCTGGGAGATGAGGACCCGCCTGTTCCTGCGCACCACCGAGTTCCTGTGGCAGGAGGGGCACACCGCCCACGCCACCGAGGCGGAGGCGGAGGAGGAGTCGCTGCGCATGCTGGGCGTGTACCGCGAGTTCATGGAGGAGTGGCTGGCCATGCCCGTGGTCACCGGGCGCAAGTCGGAATCGGAGAAGTTCGCCGGGGCGCTGCGCACCTACACGTGCGAGGCGATGATGCAGGACAACCGGGCGCTCCAGAACGGCACCTCGCACAACCTGGGGCAGAACTTCGCGCGCCAGTTCGAGCTCAAGTTCGCCAGCGAGGCGGGGACCGAGGAGTACGCCTGGAACACCAGCTGGGGCGTGTCCACCCGCATGGTGGGCGGGCTGGTGATGACGCACGGCGACGACCAGGGGCTGGTGATGCCTCCCCAGGTGGCGCCCATCCAGGTGGTGGTGGTCCCCATCTACCGCAAGGCCGAGGAGCGCGACCTGGTGCTGGGCAAGGCGCGCGAGATCGTCGCGGCGCTGGACGGCATCCGCACGCACGTGGACGACCGCGACAACCTCACGCCCGGGGCCAAGTTCTACGAGTGGGAGACCAAGGGCGTCCCCTTCCGCATCGAGGTGGGGCCCAAGGACATCGCCAAGCAGCAGGTGGTGGTGGCGCGGCGCGTGGTGGGCGAGGGCGAGGAGCGCAAGCAGTTCCTCCCCGAGGCGGAGGTGCTCGGCTCCATGCAGCGGCGGCTGGACGAGTTCCAGGCGTTCCTGCTGGAGCGGGCCCGGGCGCGGCGCGAGGCAAACTCGTACCGGGACGTCGCGGACTACGCGCGGTTCCGGGAGATCCTGGACGGCGAGGGCGGGTTCGTGTACACCGGGTGGTGCGGGTCGGCCGAGTGCGAGGCGCGCGTCAAGGACGAGACCAAGGCCACGATCCGGTGCCTGCCGTTCGAGGAGTTCCAGTCCGATCCGGCTCCTTCAGCCTGCATCGTGTGCGGCGGCGGGTCCGTCGTCGAGGCGGTCTGGGCGAAGGCGTACTGATCTTTACTGCGGGCTTGGGCGTGTCCCCGGCTGGCGCCGGGGTCGGGCTTCGGCTCCGTAACGCAGCAAACAACGCTGCGTAACGGAGTCGAGCCCCGGCAAACTGCCGCCGGGTCTCGCCCCTCCGGGCCGAAATCCCTCACGCGGGTGTCGCGCTGGCGTCCGCGAGTGTGGGCCCCCTCACCCCCCGGCCCCCTCTCCCCCGCAAGCGGGGGAAAGGGGGAGGACGACACGCCGCCTCCCGAGGGTCAGGAAGCCCTCCCCAGAATTGGGGGAGGGTGGCGGCTCTCAGGCCGCCGGGTGGGGGCCCTCCCGCCGACGCAGATCGCCGCCTGTTCACGCACGAGAAAAAGCCCCTCCCCTGCTTGCGGGGGATCTGGAGGGGGCAAGGTCGTGGGGAGGGGGCCTCCGGGGGCGTCCGCATCGCGCGGGCGCCCCCTCGTTCTTGCCGCGGCGACGGGCCGCGGGTCAGAACTGGAGCACCCAGCGCGTGTTCGCGGGGGGCGGCGGGGCGGGGTCGTCCTGCTTGGGACCGATGGCGAGGATCCCCAGCGACTGCGCCAGCGACGGCTTCCGGCCGGGCGGCAGCCCGCCCGGGGTGCCGGGGGAGCCGGCGGCGCGCTGGAGCATCCAGTCCAGCGCCCCGCGCTGTGCCTCGGGGAGCGTCGCGCCCAGCTCCGTCAGGCGCGCCACCAGGGCGCCCTGCGGCGAGCGCGGGTCGTCCTGCTTGGGGCCGATCGCCAGGATGTTCGTGGGGCGCGGCGCCCCGGGATCGTCCTGCTTCGGGCCGATGGCCACGGCGCCGTTGCCGGGGGCGCGCGGATCGTCCTGCTTGGGCCCGATCGCCACGGCGCCGTTCCCCGGGCGCGGGGCGTTGGGATCGGCGGGGCGCGGGTTGGCCGTTCCCGCGGCGGCGCGGCCGCCCTGCACGACGATGGCGGTGCGCCCGCCCTGGACGACGATCCCCCTCCCGCCGGGCGAGTAGAAGACGGGGCGGACCGTCGTGCCCGCGGGGTTGTCGGCGGGGGCGGCGGCGGCGCGGAGAAGCAGGTCGGTCAGGAGCTGCCGCTGCTCGGGCGGCAGGGTGGCCGCGAGCGAATCGAGGCGGGTCTCCAGCCCGCGCACCGCGGCGGCGTCCACCACCACCTGGCCGCGCTGGGCCGGCGCGGCGGCGGCGGTGGCGGCGAGGGCCAGGGCGGGGAGCACCGCGGCGAGGGTTCGTCTCGGAAAGCGCATGCGGGACCTCCTGGGCGGAAGCGGGGAAAGGGGCGCGGACACTGGCCCCATGGGCGGCAAAGTGCTTATCTTCACGGGCGATCCGGTCCGTCCATAATACGCACCCGGCCACAGCATGGAAACACTTTCCGCTCCCCCGCAGTCGCGTACCGAAGCGTTCCCCCGCAGGAACGGGGTCCTGTTCTGCGAGGACGTTTCCATCCCGGAGCTGGTCGCCCGCTGGGGCACCCCCCTGTACGTGTACTCCCGCTCCGCCATCCGCGAGCGCTTCCGCGAGCTGCAGGCGGCGCTGGCGCCGGTGCCCCACCTGATCGCCTACTCCGTCAAGGCAAACGGCAACCTGGCGGTGCTGCGCACGCTGGCGGAGATGGGCGCGGGCGCGGACATCGTGTCGGCGGGGGAGCTTCACCGGGCGCGCCTGGCCGGCATCCCCAGCGAGCGCATCCTGTTCAGCGGGGTGGGGAAGACGGTGCGCGAGCTGGCGGCGGCGCTGGACGCCGGGATCTACGCCTTCAACGTGGAGTCCGAGGGGGAGCTGTGCGCCCTCTCCGAGCTGGCGAAGGCCACGGGGCGGCGGGCGCCGGTGGCGCTGCGCGTGAACCCCGACATCGAGTCGCCCACGCCGCACGCGTACACGCGCACCGGGCACGCGGCCACCAAGTTCGGCATCGCGGCGGAGCGGGCGCGCGACCTGTACTGCGTGGCGGCAAAGCTCCCCGGCGTGTGGGTGCGCGGGGTGGACGTGCACATCGGCTCGCAGATCCTGGAGGTGGAGCCGTACCGGCGCGCCCTCCAGCACGTGCTGGACCTGGCGCACTCGCTCAAGCAGGAGGGGCTGCCGCTGGAGTTCGTGGACCTGGGCGGCGGCTTCGGGATCTCGTACACGGGCGAGGAGGGGATCTCCCCGGCCGAGTTCGCGGAGGTCGTGGTCCCCGAGCTGCTGGAGTCGGGGCTGCGGCTGGTGGTGGAGCCGGGGCGCTTCATCGTCGGGCACGCCGGGACGCTGGTGACGCGCGTCCTGTACGTCAAGGAGGGGGGCGGCAAGCGCTTCTTCATCACCGACGCCGGGATGAACGACCTCCTCCGCCCCAGCCACTACGCCGGGTGGCACGCGGTGGACGCGGTGCAGCTCCACGGCCGCGCTCCCGTCCGCGGCGACGTGGTGGGCCCCATCTGCGAGACCGGCGACTTCCTCGCGCTGGACCGCGAGATGGAGCGGCCGGAGCCGGGAGAGCTGCTGGCGATCCGCACCGTGGGGGCGTACGGGTTTTCCATGAGCAGCACCTACAACCAGCGGCCGCGCCCCGCCGAGGTGATCGTGGAGGGCTCGGATGCGAGGCTGGCCCGGCGCCGCGAAACGCTGGACGATCTCGTCGCGGCGGAGATGGGCTTGTAACTGAACAGCGGATTCGGGCGTGCCCCCGGCTGGCGCCGGGGTCGGGCTTCGGCTCCGTAACGCAGCAAACAACGCTGCGTAACGGAGTCGAGCCCGCGCAAACAGCCGCGCGGTCTCGACCCTTCGGGCCGAAATCCCTCACGCGGGGCTCGTGCTGGCGTCCTCGGGCGGTCCGGTCGGTGAAAAGCGCT
>JBEVLE010000781.1:0-5749 GCA_040509335.1 Longimicrobiaceae bacterium
AGCGCCGGGGCCCGAGGGCGTTTCGTGCCGCCCGTCGGGGAGGGTCAGGGATACAGGTGCCGCAGCGACCAGCCGCCGGGCGCGGCGGGGTCGCGGGTGTAGACGTCGCGGTCGTGCAGGCGGCTGGGCCGGCCGAACCACAGCTCCATGCGGTCCGGGACCACGCGGAAGCCGGACCAGAAGGGGGGGCGGGGGACGTCCTCGCCGGGGAAGCGCGCCTCCACCTCGGCGATGCGCGCTTCCAGCGTCTCGCGCGCGGGGAGCTCCTCGCTCTGGCGCGAGGCCCACGCGCCGATGCGGCTGCCGCGCGCGCGGGAGGCGTAGTAGGCGTCCGCCTCTGCGGCGGTGACGGGCCCGGCGCGGCCCTCCACGCGCACCTGCACCTCCAGCGGCTGCCAGTGGAAGCAGAGCGCCACCCAGGGGTTGGCGGCGATCTCGCGCGCCTTGCGGCTCCCCAGGTTGGTGTAGAACACGAAGCCGTGCTCGTCGAAGCCCTTGAGGAGCACCATCCGCGAGGAGGGGCGCCCCTCCGGCCCCACCGTGGAAAGCGCCATCGCCGTGGGCTCGGGGAGGTCGGTGGCCCGGGCGCGCTCCAGCAGCTCGCCGAAGCGCGCGAACGGGTCCGGCGGCGCCTGCGCCGGGGAGGGGACGTCGCTCACGGCGCCCCGCTCAGTTGCCGCGCGCGGCGGGGCGCTTGAGCTCCACCGGCACGCTGGCGCGGGTGTTCTCCCAGGCCAGCGCCAGCTCGCCGCGCCCGTTCTGCCCCGGCGTCAGGGTGATGGTGAACTGCTCCACCGGCGAGCGCAGCGCGCTCACGCGCATGGGAATGCGCGCCAGGTCCTGCCCGGCGTCGTACTCCGTCCCCCACTGCCCGGTCTGGCGGTTGACCACCAGGAGCCAGCGCCCCGCCGCCGGCACCGTGTAGAGCGTGTACGTTCCCCGGGGCACGTCCACCCCGCCGATGCGCAGGTCCGCGCCGGCCACCAGCGTGGTGGCCGCGTTGGCGCCGGTGCGCCACACCTGCCCGAAGGGCACCAGCCCGCCCATGATCTTGCGGCCGCGCGCGTACGGCCGCCCGTAGTCCACGGAAACCGTCGCGCCGCCCAGCCGCATGCTGGCGGTGTCGCGCGGGCTGGCGACCGGACGCTGCTGCGCCCCCGCCGCGAGCGGTGCCAGGAGCAGCAGCGCGAGCACGGGGAGCGCGCGCGCGAAGAGCCTGTGGATCATCCTGCGACCTCCGGAAAACGGGTGCCTGCCGACGGGACGAGAGGGGATGATAGTGCGAAAGTGCGGGAGTGCGAAAGTAGAACGGCAGTACGGAGTACGACAACGGCGACCCCCTCCCCCGGCCCCTCCCCGCAAGGGGGAGGGGAGCACGACACGGCAACGGCGAGGATCGCAGCAGGGCCTTCAGCGGACGCCAGCGCGCCACCCGCGTGAGGGATTTCGGCCCGGAGGGGCGAGACCCGGCGGGGCTGTTTCCGCCGGGGCTCGACTCCGTTGGGCTGCGTTGTTTGCAGCCCAACGGAGCCGAAGCCCGACCCCGGCGCCAGCCGGGGGCACGCCCAAACCCGCCGTCCCCCACGAGCCGCGCGTGGCCCGCATCCTGCTCAACCGACGCGGCTACCGCTTCCACGACGCGCGGCGAACGAGCGCGCCCGGCCAGGCAGACCCATGGAGATCACCGTAAACTGCAGGCTCGCCGTGGCGCTGGCGAAGGCGATCCGCGACGCGCGGGAGGACCTCACCCGCCGCTGGCTGGACCGCATCGCCGCCCGCGTGGCCCTGGATCCCATGCGCGTCTTTCCCACCGACGAGCTGCTGGACCACGTGCCGCTGCTGATGGTGGGGATCGCCGACTACCTGGAGGACCCCGCGCAGGAGATCACCGCCGACGTGCCGGTGGTGGCGAAGGCCATCGAGCTGGGCGAGCTGCGCTACACGCAGGGCTTCGACGCCCACGAGATCCTCAAGGAGTACGAGATCCTGGGCGGCGTGCTCTTCGCCTTCCTGGTGCGCACGGTGGACGACGTGGACGAGCCGTGCACCCGCTCCGAGCTGCTGGCGTGCGCGCACCGCCTGTTCCGCGCCGTGTCCATCATCCAGCAGCACACCACCGGGCACTACCTGCGCCTTTCCGCCGAGCAGGTGCGCGAGCGCGAGAACCGGCTGCGCAGCTTCAACCGCATGGTGTCGCACGAGCTCAAGAACCGCATCGGGACGGTGCTGGGGGCGGCGCAGATGCTCCAGGAGGACTGGATCGCGGAAAACCCGCAGAAGCGCGCCCGCTTCGCGCAGATGGCGGCGCAGAACACCGAGGCCATGCAGGACATCCTGCAGAACCTGATGGAGCTGTCGCGGCTGGACAGCGACGTCCGCCGGCAGCGCAACGTGCTCCTCCCCGAGGCGGTGGGCGAGGTGGTCCGCCAGCTCCGCGAGATGGCGCAGGCGCGCGGGGTGGAGGTGCGGGTGGAGGGGGAGCTCCCCTGCATCGAGGTCAACGCGGCGGCGGTGGAGCTGAGCCTGTCCAACTACGTGTCCAACG
Source organism: Longimicrobiaceae bacterium (assembly GCA_040509335.1). Taxonomy (GTDB): domain Bacteria; phylum Gemmatimonadota; class Gemmatimonadetes; order Longimicrobiales; family Longimicrobiaceae; genus JAFAYN01. The sequence goes on from JBEVLE010000781.1 coordinate 2,546, forward strand.
CCATCAAGTACTCGGACCCGTCCAAGCCCAGCCGCCGCGTGCAGGTGCGCGCCTTCCTGGAGGGCGCGCAGGGCACCGGGGGGTGCGAGCTGGTGGTGGAGGTGCGCGACAACGGCATCGGGGTGCCGGAGGAGGCGCGCTCCAGGCTGTTCCAGCGCTTCTTCCGGGCGCACGGCACCGTCACCGGGGTGGAGGGGACGGGGCTGGGGCTCAGCATCGTCCGCGAAACGGTGGAGGGGATGGGCGGGCGCACCTGGGCGGAGTTCGGCGAGGAGGGCTCGGTGTTCGCGCTGGCCTTTCCTTGCCGGCGCGGCGGGGAGCGCGCCGCTGCGGAACAGTCGAGGGTGGACGGGGGTTGAACCTTTCGGGCGCTCGCGGGCGCCCTTATCTTTGTGCCCTCTTCCAGTTTCCTGCAGTCCGCCCGCAGCGGCGGGCCGGGATGTCACCGGCCGAGCTTTCCCCGAAACACGCCCATGCTCCAGAGCCCACGGCCCGACACGGGACGCAGGTCGACGCGCATCGATGCCCTGAAGCGCGCCATCACCGACCACGTCACCTACACGCTCGCGCTGGACGGGACCAGCGCCAACGAGCGCGACGTCTACATGAGCACGGCGTGGAGCGTCCGCGACCGGCTCGCCGAGCGCTGGGCGGCCACCCAGTCCGCCTACCGGCGCGACGACGTCAAGCGCGTCTACTACCTGTCGCTGGAGTTCCTCATGGGCCGGGCCCTGGGGAACGCCCTGATCAACCTGGGGCTCGACGGCGCCACCGCCGAGGCCGTGGCCGAGCTGGGCTACGACCTGGAGGTGCTGGAGGAGCGCGAGCCGGACGCCGGGCTGGGCAACGGCGGCCTGGGGCGGCTGGCGGCGTGCTACCTGGACTCCATGGCGACGCTGGAGATCCCAGGCTACGGCTACGGGATCCGCTACGAGCACGGCATCTTCCGGCAGCGCATCGACGCGGACGGGCGCCAGGTGGAGATGCCGGACAACTGGCTGCGCGACGACAACCCCTGGGAGATCGCCCGGCCGGACCGCACCTACCCGGTGAAGTTCTACGGGCGGGTGGTGGGCGAAAAGGACGCGGAGGGGCGGGTGCACTTCAGCTGGGTGGACACCAGCGACGTGCTCGCCATGGCCTACGACACGCCCATCCCCGGCTACTGCAACCACACCGTCAACACCCTGCGGCTCTGGGCGGCCAAGGCCACCGAGGAGTTCGACCTGGAGGGCTTCATCCGCGGCAACTACATCGCCGCGGTGGAGGCGAAGACGCAGACGGAGACCATCTCCAAGGTGCTGTACCCGCCGGACGACACCGGGGCGGGCAAGGAGCTGCGCCTCAAGCAGCAGTACTTCTTCGTGTCGGCCACGCTGCAGGACATCCTCCTGCGCTACAAGCGCGAGCGGAAGACCTTCACGGACTTCCCCGACAAGGTGCAGGTGCAGCTCAACGACACCCACCCGGCGGTGGCGATCCCCGAGCTGATGCGGCTGCTGATGGACGAGGAGGGGCTGGAGTGGGACGACGCCTTCGACATCGCCCGCCGCACCTTCGCGTACACCAACCACACCGTGCTCCCCGAGGCGCTGGAGGCGTGGGGGGTGGACCTGTTCTCGCGGCTCCTCCCCCGGCACTACGACCTGGTGCGCGAGATCGACCGGCGCTTCCGCGAGCGGGTGGCGGGCGCCTTCCCCGAGGACCCGGCGCGGGTGGAGCGCATGGCGATCATCTCGGGCGGGCAGGTGCGGATGGCGCACCTGGCCATCGTGGGGAGCCACACCGTCAACGGCGTGGCGGCGCTGCACACGCAGATCCTGCGCGAGCGCATCTTCCACGAGTTCGACGAGCTGTACCCGGACCGCATCACCTCGGTGACCAACGGGGTGACGCAGCGGCGCTGGCTCCTCCGCTCCAACCCCGGGCTCTCGGAGCTGATCACCGAAACGGTGGGCGACGGGTGGATCGTGGACCTCCCGCTGCTCAAGGGGCTGGAGGCGCACGCCGACGACACGGTGTTCCGCGAGCGCTGGCGCGCCATCAAGGCGGCGAACAAGGCCGCGCTGGCGAAGGTGGTCCTCGCCGAGGCGGGGGTGAAGATGGACCCGCACGCGCTGGTGGACGTGCAGGTGAAGCGCATGCACGAGTACAAGCGCCAGCTCCTCAACGCGCTGCGCCTGGTGGACCTGTACCTGCGCCTGCGCGACGACCCGGCGCTGGACGTGGTGCCGCGCGCGGTGCTCTTCGGCGGCAAGGCGGCGCCCACCTACTGGACGGCGAAGCTGATCATCCAGCTGATCAACGCCGTCGCGGCGAAGGCCAACGCCGACCCGGCGGTGAGCCCCAGGCTGCAGGTGGCCTTCCTCCCCGACTACCGGGTGTCGCTGGCCGAGCGGATCTTTCCCGGGAGCGACCTGTCGGAGCAGATCTCCACGGCGGGGTACGAGGCGTCGGGGACGGGGAACATGAAGTTCGCGCTCAACGGGGCGCTCACCATCGGCACGCTGGACGGCGCCAACGTGGAGATCGCCGAGGCGGTGGGGCCGGACAACGTGTTCATCTTCGGGCTCACGGCGGAGCAGGTCGCGGCCTCCAAGGCGGCGGGGTACGATCCGCGCCGCTTCGTGGAGGCCAGCCCGCGGCTGCGCCGGGTGCTGGACTTCATCTCCTCCGGGGCGCTGTCGGCCGAGAACCCGGGGCTCTTCCGCCCGCTGCTGGACTCGCTGCTGAACGACGACCGCTTCATGCTCCTCGCCGACTTCGACGCGTACGTGGCGGCGCAGGACGCGGTGGACGCGGCGTACCGCGACCGGGAGGCATGGACCCGGAGCGCGATCCTCAACGTGGCGCGCTGCGGGTTCTTTTCCAGCGACCGGTCGGTGCGGGAGTACGCGGAGCGGATCTGGAAGCTGTAGGCTGAACGGCAACGGCGGGTTCGGGCGTGCCCCCGGCTGGCGCCGGGGTCGGGCTTCGGCTCCGTAGCAGACGAAACAACCGTCTGCAACGGAGTCGAGCCCCCGCGAAACTGCCCGCGGGGTCTCGCCCCTTCGGGCCGTAATCCCTCACGCAACTGCCTGCCCGCACTCCAGATCCAGCAGTTGCCCCCTCTCCCAGGATGGCGCTTCACGCTGCGCGTGAACCGGATGAAGGGAGAGGGGGGCGAGCCTCAAGCGAGCCGGGTGAGGGCCGCCGCCGTTGCAG
>JBEVLE010000782.1:0-14297 GCA_040509335.1 Longimicrobiaceae bacterium
CTGCAACGGCGGCGGCCCTCACCCGGCTCGCTTGAGGCTCGCCCCCCTCTCCCTTCATCCGGTTCACGCGCAGCGTGAAGCGCCATCCTGGGAGAGGGGGCAAACTACGAGAGACCGTGCAGCTGTCCCCTCCCTCGCTTGCGGGGGAGGGGTGGCGCGCAGCGCCGGGGTGGGGGGCCACGGACGCCAGCGCCACCCCGCGTGAGGGATTTCGGCCCGAAGGGGCGAGACCCGACAGTAGTATCGTCGGGGCTCGACTCCGTTGCAGACGGTAGTCTCGTCTGCTACGGAGCCGAAGCCCGACCCCCGCGCCCCGCGGGGGGCATGCCCGGATCCCGCCGTCCATTCCGTTCTTTTCGATAAACCCGATGCCAACCCGATGGTGGCCGACGGGCGGACTCTGGCGCCACCCGGACTTCCTGCGGCTGTGGGCCGCGCAGGCCGCCAGCGCCTTCGGCAGCCGGATCACGCGCACCGCCCTCCCCATCCTCGCCATCCTCACCCTGCGGGCGACGCCCGGCGAGGTGGCCGTGCTGTCGGCGCTGGGGGTGGCGCCCGGCGTGCTCGTGGGGCTGCTGGCCGGGGGGCGCGTGGACCGCACCGCGCGGCGTCCGCTGCTGGTGGGTGCGGACCTCGCGCGGGCGCTGCTGATCCTCACCATCCCCGCCGCGGCGTGGCTGGGTGCGCTCTCCATGGCGCAGCTGTACGCGGTGGCGGCCGCGGTGGGCGCCGCCACCACCCTCTTCCAGATCGCCGACAACAGCTTCCTCCCCGCGCTGGTGGGCCCCGGCCTGCTGGTGGAGGGCAACGCCCGCCTGGAGGCCACCGACTCCGTCGCCGAGGCGGCGGGCCCGGGGATCGCCGGGGTGCTGGTGCAGCTGCTGACCGCGCCCGTGGCGCTCGTGGTGGACGCGCTCACCTACCTGTGGTCGGCGCTGCTGCTCGGGAGCATCCGCGCGGTGGAGGCGCCCCCCGCCCCGGCCGGCCCGGCCCCGTCCGTGTGGGACGACGCGCGGGCCGGCTTCCGCGCCTGCCTGGCGCATCCGCGGGTGGGCCCGGTGCTCCTCGCCGAGGCCGTCACCTACCTGTTCGGCGGCTTCTTCCTCGCGCTCTACATGGTGCTCGCCCTGGAAACGCTGGGCCTGTCGCCCGCCGCCGCCGGGCTGGTGATCAGCGTGGGCGGGGCGGGGGCCTTCGCGGGCGCGCTGCTCGCCGCGCCGCTGGGCCGCGCCCTGGGGACCGGCCGCACCCTGGCCGTTTCCCTCGCCGTCGGGCAGGCCTCCTGCCTGCTGATCCCCCTGGCGGCCCACGCCGGCGGGCTCGCCGTCCCGCTGCTGGTGGCGCAGCAGCTGGTGGGCGACGCCTTCCTGGCCGCGTACGGCGTCCACTCCGTCAGCCTGCGCCAGCGCGAGCTCCCCGGCTCCGTGCTGGGCCGCGCCAACGCCGCCTTCCACGTCGCCACCGGGCTGCTGCTCCCCGCCGGGGCGCTCCTCGCCGGCCCGCTCGCCGGGGCGCTGGGCATCCCCGCCACCCTGTGGATCGGCGCGAGCGGCGGCCTGCTCGCCCCGCTGCTGCTCGCCGCGGGCCTCGCTCGCTCGCGCGGGTCGCGCTCCGGGCAGGACGGGTAGCGGCGGTCGGAGGACGAAGCTCCGCACCGCGCGAAGCCCGAAGCCGGCGCCAGCCGGGGGCACGCCCCAACCCTTCCGTTAACCTAATCCCGGATCCGAGCGCCGCACCGAATGCCGAATCCGGTGTACACGGGGAGGTTAGCGCGGCGGCCCGCCCGCGTTACATTGTACCGGAGCCGTCACGCTCCCCCGAAACCGTTTCCCAGTCCCGCGACTCAACATATGTGCGTCCTCTGCAACGCGGAGAGCCTCCGCCTCCTCGTCGTCCCCGCCGGCACGCTGGCGCCGTCCAAGCTGGCCGAGTCCATCCAGGTGTCGCGCGACGCCGCCGTGCAGTTCGTGCTCGACACCGTGGACGCCCTGCGCGACGATCCCGCGGGCGAGCTCCCCCTGGCGGCCGAGGCCGAGGAGTACGTGCGCTACGTGATCGCGCGGGCGGAGGAGGACGCGGTGGCGACCCCGGCGGAGCTGCGGGAGTGGACCGCGACGCACCCGGTGGAGTACGCCAACGATCCTCGCGTGCAGGCGTTCGTGTCGTCGGCGGTGGAGTGGCTGGCCACCTACCGCGCCCGCATCGACGAGCAGAAGGGGATCCTCACGCGCTTCCTGGAGGACCGCTCCAACAGCGTGCACTTCGCGGGGGTGGGCCCGTCGTCCGAGCTGTACTTCCGGCAGGGCGAGGACACCTACGTGGCGCTCACCGACTCGGACGCGCTGCAGATCGCCGTGGACCGCGTCTCCTGGGGGCTGCACCGCGAGGAGCCGCAGGTGCTCCTGCAGTACACCACGCTCCCGGACGGCGCGGTGGACATCCTTTCCGACGCGCAGAAGCGCCCCGAGGACGAGGCCAACCAGGTGCTCGCCGGCATGGTGGACGTGGCGGCGCTCGCCGAGGACACGCTGCGGCAGCACGGGCACGGCTGGCTGGTGGCCGACCCGCAGGACGGCGGCGTGGTGGAGCAGCGCTTCGGCGACCGGGTGGTGATCCGCTTCCGCGAGCCGGACGAGGACGAGGACGACGCCGAGGGCGACGACGAGTAGACGTTTCGCCTGTTACCCGGAGCCTGGAGGCTGCCGTGAAGGAGGACGAGCGGGACGAGAAGCGTGCCGTGAGCCCGGCCATGCGGCGGGATTCCCCGGACCGGGAGCGTTTCCCGGAGGCCGAGGCGGACGACGGCCGGCCGGTGAAGGCGACGCAGGGCGCGGAGCTGGACCCGCGCGACGAGGGCGGGATCGCCGAGTGACGTCGTTCGACGGCAACGGCGGGTTTGGGCGTGCCCCCGGCTGGCGCCGGGGTCGGGCTTCGGCTCCGTAAGGCAGCAAACGACGCTGCCTAACGGAGTCGAGCCCCGGCGGAAACAGCCCCGCCGGGGCTCGCCCCGCCGGGGCTCGCCCCTCCGGGCCGAAATCCCTCACGCGGGTTTTGCGCTGGCGTCCGCGGGGGCCTCACCCGGCGGCCTGAGAGCCGCCACCCTCCCCCGTTCCGGGGGAGGGGAATTTCCACATTGGCGGTCCTCGCCGCTGTCGCGCCGTGCTCCCCTCCCCCTTGCGGGGAGGGGCCGGGGGAGGGGGTCCGTCGTTGGTCCCCTATTCCCTGCCGTTCCCGAACGGGATCGCCACGCTGGCCCAGGCGCCGCGCGGGCCGAGGTAGCGGGCGTCGAAGATGCGCAGGGTATCGCCGTCGGCGCGGAAGTAGGGGAAGCGCGCCCAGCGGAGGAAGGCGCTCCCCTCGGGCGTGGCGCGGGCGAGGCGGGCGGCGGGGCCGTCGGCCGCGGTGGCGAGGGTGGCGGCGTCCAGCGACCAGCCGCGGCCGGGGAGCAGCCCGAAGCTCCCCGGGCGGTACGCCGCGGCCTCCTCCACCAGCAGCTCGCGGCGGAGCGGGTCGAGCATCACCGGGCCGGCGAGGACGCGCGCGGCGCCGGGCACCGCGGCCTCCACGGTGCGCCGGGCCACCTGCGTGCCCGCGAAGCCGAGCACGACGTACGCGGCCGCGGCGGCGAGCGCCAGGCGGGCCGGGCGCGCGGGGGCGGGGCTTCCCCGCACCGCCCGCCGCCGCGCCAGCGCCACGCCCAGCCCCAGCACCAGCAGGAGCCAGGGGTCCACGATGAAGAGCGTGTCGCCGTAGTACCAGCGCCGCGAGAACGGCATCAGCAGGCGCACGCCGTAGCTGTTCAGCCAGTCCAGGAACGGGTGCGACCACACGGCCAGGCAGGCGAGGAGGAGGAGCTGGCGCGGGCGGACGGGCCGCTCCGGCCGCCACCCGCGCCGCTCCGCCACCCGCGCCACCCCCAGCACCGCCCCCGCCAGGAGCAGCGGCAGCACCGCCCACGCGAGCACCCCGTGCGTCCACCCCCGGCGCCATTCCAGCGCGGCCAGCCCGCCCCACAGGTACGCCGCGGCGTCCACGTCCGGGAGGTTCGCGCCCACCAGCAGCGTGGGCGTGGCGAGCGCCGTGCGCCGCTTCAGCCCCGCCTCGCCCAGCGCGGCCCCCACCAGCGTGTGCGTCAGGTTGTCCATCGCGCCAATCTACGCCACCTTCGCCCCGCGCGGGAGATGGGCATTCCGCGAAACAGAGGACCCGCGAAAGCCGTTGCTTTCGCGAGCCCGAACACGCCCCCGGCGGACGCCAGCACTACACCCGCGTGAGGGATTTCGGCCCGAAGGGGCGAGACCCGGCGGGGCCGTTTCCGCCGGGGCTCGACTCCGTTACGCACGGTTGTTTCGTGCGTTACGGAGCCGAAGCCCGACCCCGGCGCCAGCCGGGGACACGCCCGAACCCGCCGTAGCCGTAGCAGTTCAGTTAACTGGACCCGCCGGAAGATGCTCGGCCAACCACCGGGTGAACAGCTCGTACAGGTGCCGCGACGTCCCCTGGCCTTCGTAGATCCCGTGGGTCCGGTTCGGGTACGCCATCATCTCGAACGGCTTCCCCGCCGCCACAAGCGCGTTGATCAGCGCCTCGGTGCCCTGGTAGTGCACGTTGTCGTCGCCGGTGCCGTGCACCAGGAGGAGGTCGCCGCGCAGCCGGTCGGCGAAGGTGATGGGCGAGCCCATGCGGTACGCCTCGGGGTTCTCCTGCGGGAGCCCCATGTAGCGCTCCTGGTACGCGGTGTCGTAGTAGCGCATGTCGGGCACGGGCGCCACGGCGATCCCGGCGCGGTACAGCTCCGGGTAGCGGAACAGGGCGTTGAGCGTCTGCGACCCGCCGCCGCTCCACCCCCAGATGCCCACCCGCGTGGAGTCCACGAACGGCCAGCCGCGGACCGCCCGCGCGGCTCCCGCCTGGTCGGCGGACGACAGCTCGCCCACCCGGCGGTAGACCACCTTGCGCCATGCCCGCCCCCGGGGAGCGGGGGTGCCGCGGTTGTCGACGCTGACCACCACGTAGCCCCGCTGCGCCAGCATGCGGTGCCACAGGTAGTCGCGCCCGCCCCACGCGTCGGTCACCGTGACCGACCACGGCTCGCCGTACACGTGGAAGAGCACCGGGTAGCGCCGCGACGGGTCGAAGCCGGGGGGCTTGAGCATCCACCCGTCCAGCTCCACCCCCCCGCCCACGTCCACCCGGAAGAACTCGCCCCGCCCGCCGGCGAGCCCCGCCATCCGCGCCCGCAGCGAGTCGTTGGAGACCAGCGTGCGCTCCACCCGGTGCCCGGGGAGCCGCAGCAGGTCCACGCGCGGCGGATCGCCCATGGCGGAGCCCGCGTGGAGCGCCCAGCGGAAGCCGGGCGCCACGTCGTACTCGTGCGTCCCGCCCGCGCCGGCGGGCGTGATGCGCTCCGGGGCGCCGCGGCCGTCCAGCCGCGCGCGGAACAGGAAGCGCTGCGTGGCGTCGTCCGGCGAGGCCACGTAGTACAGCCACCCGCCGCGCTCGTCCACCCCCGCCACCGACATCACGTCCACACCGGCGGGCGACACCGGCAGGGCGGTCCGGCCGTCGCGCGACACCAGGTAGACGCGGCGCCACCCGTCGCGCTCGCTCGTCCAGGTGAATCGCTCGCCGCCGCCCAGCCAGCGCAGGTCGTCCACCACGTCCACCCAGGCGCTGTCGCGCTCCGCGAGCACGGTGCGCACCCGGCCGGTGCGCGCGTCGCCCAGCATCACCTGGAGGGTGTTCTGGCGGCGGTTGAGGTGCTGGAGGACCACCTCGCCGGAGCCGGCGGCCCACTCCATCCGCGCCACGTACACGTTGCGCGGGTCGCCGGGGAGCTCCAGCCAGCGGGCGGGCCCGCCCGCGGCGTCCACCACGCCCACGCGCACGGCGGAGTTGGTGGTCCCCGCCTTCGGGTACTGCACGGGAATGACGCGCGAGTACAGCGAATCGGTGTTGTTGACCAGGTAGAAGTCGCGCACGCCGGACGCGTCCAGCTGCCAGAAGGCGATGCTCCGCCCGTCCGGGCTCCAGCGGAAGCCGTCCCGCAGGCCGAACTCCTCCTCGTACAGCCAGTCGAAGGTGCCGTTGATGGTGGTGCGCGAGCCGTCGCGCGTGAGCCGGGTGACGATTCCGCTGGACAGGTCCTCCACGTACAGGTCGTTCTCGCGCACGTAGGCCACGCGTCCGCCGTCGGGGGAGAACTTGGCGAACATCAGCGTGGAGGGGGCCGCGTCGCCGCCCAGCCTGCGGAGCGCTCCGCCCCGCACGTCCAGCACCCAGTAGTCGCCGCGGGTGTCGGCGCGCCACACGCGCGCCGTGTTGGTGAACACCAGCAGGCGCCGCCCGTCCGGAGACCACTGGTAGTCCTCCACGGACATCGGCCGTTCCCCGCCGGGGGGGACCAGCCGCTCCGCGGGAACCAGCACGCTGCGCGCGCCGCCGGCCGCCTCGTAGCGCACCAGCTCGTCCGCGCCCGCCACGCGCGGGGAGGGCTCCAGCATGGTGTAGGCGGCGCCGTCCGCCATCCAGCGCGCCCGGCCCGGGTAGTCGGGGGCGAGCTCGCCGGAAAAGATGCGGTCCAGGGTGAGGGTGGCGGAGCCCTGCGCCCGCGCGGCTGGGGCGAGGAGCACGGCCAGGAGCACGGCGATGAGTGTTCTCATGGGGGATCCGGCGGGTTGAGCGGAAAGGTTCGGGCGTGCCCCCGGCTGGCGCCGGGGTCGGGCTTCGGCGCGGCGGCGGGACCGAGCGGGTACCCGGGGGTCAGGAAAGCGCGGCGGCGGCCGCGGAAGGCGCGCGCCCGTGCACGTGCAGCTTCAGCTCGCGCGCGGCGGCGTGGACCACCGGGTGCCGCAGGTGCAGCGGATCGGGGGCGCCGTAGTGGACCGCGAACGGGTCCACCCGGTCCATGAACAGGGTGGCCACGTGCCAGTCGCCGCGGAACGCCGACCACCAGCGGAAGCCGGGGACGCCGTGGGCATCGTGCAGCGCGCGGGAGATGCGCTGCGTCACGGCGCGGTCGCGCGAGGCCGGCTCGTCGGCCCGCACGCCCAGGCGCAGCAGGACGGCCGGGTCGCCCAGGTCGGGGAGGCCGTCGTACAGCCCGGCGGGGAGCCAGGTCTCCACCAGGGCCAGCGGATGCACGGCGCCCCCGCGGTCCCGGCGGGCGAGGTGGGCGGCGCGCACCTCGCGGCGGCCGCGCAGGTACTGCAGGACCTCGGCGAGCGCGTGCGCGGGGTCGTCGAGCGCCAGGTAGAGCACCGAGGGGTCGCCCAGATCGAAGCGGCCGCCGGTCTGGACGCCGGCGGGGAGAACGTACTGCGGAGTGTACGGGTTCCCGGGCGGCGCGGAAGCGTCCCAGGGAAACACCCTCCAGAACGGCCCGCGAAGGCCCGGGGCGGGCGCCGCCATCAGGCGTACGCGCCGTGCTCCGTCGCGTTGGCGAGCTGGAGGACCTCGGCGAGGCGGCCGTCGCGCAGCGCCTCCACCGGGGTCCGCCCGCCCAGGGCGAGCTGCTCGCCCAGGAGCCAGTCGCCCACCACCTCGGGGTCGAGGAAGCGCTCCAGCTCCTGCACCACAACGGCGAGGTGGGAAAGGAGCTGCGAGTTCTCCGGGCGGGGCACCTCGCTGCCCTGCTTCCACGCGGCGAGCCGGGTGCGGTGAACGCCCAGCACGCCGGCGAGCTCCTGGTCGCTCGCGAAGCCGTGGCGGGCGCGGTGGTAGTCGGCCATGGCGATCACCTGTTCGGGGGTCCTTTCGCGGGTGAAGCGCTGCCGCTCGCGCCCGTACTCGATGACGGCGATCCCGCGGTCGGGCTGGAATGCCCGGAGCGTGGCGTCCACGTCGGTCATGTATCCCTCCTTCAGCTCGCGCACCATGCGGCGCGGCCGGGCTCCGCCCCCGGCAGGGCCGCCTTCCGCGGGATCCGGCTTCTTCCTGGCCGCCATGCGTCCTCCGGGTGGGAATCGTTCGCGCCCGCTACACTGTAGTGGGGAGAGCCCGCAAAAGGCAAGGCTTTCGTGGGCTTTCCCGGCCGGCGCGTAGCGCGGGCGGTGCTACACGCCGCTTCCGCTCAATCCCGGGGCGTCAGCAGCACGGCGCCCTTCTGCCCGGTGCGCGTGTGGGTGGCGTGGGCCAGGATGACCCCGGCGTCGTTGACGTCGACCACGCCGTCCACCCACCAGTCGGAGTCGGCCACGCTCACGTCGTGCGACCGCGCGCCGTCCCAGAAGAAGGGGCGGCGGACGTCGCGGCTCTGGCCCGCCGCGTCGACGCGCGAGGACAGCAGGTACATCCCCACCGCCTCGCCCCGGTTGTTCATCCCGGACGGGTTCACCTGCCCGTAGGGGTTCGGCGCGCCCAGGTTGGCGAGCTGCAGCCCCGCGACCGTGCCGTTGCCGAGGAGCTGGGTGCTCCTGCACCCGCTGACCGTCGCCACCCGGGCCGCGTCGTCCAGGTCCACGGGGATGCATACCTCGGTGAGGACGGGCGCCGCGGTGGTGGTGAAGAGCGCCGGGGCGATGGTGTAGAAGCTGTGGTGGACGGCTCCCAGCGCCTCGTCGCGGTTGTTGAGGCGGAGGAAGTAGTGGGTGAACGTGTTGGGATGGGGGAGGAGGCGCCGGCGGGTGGACCCGTCGAGCAGGTATCCTTCCGGGCCGGCGGCAAGGTCCACGATAGGCGCGGCGACGAGCACCCGGCCCGCGTCGTTGACGTCCAGCGCCCTGTGGTCGCAGTCCTCCACCAGGCGCCGCGCCCGGCCGTCCTGCCCGATGCGGAAGCGGAAGGAGCGCGTGCACGCGCCCGCGTCCTCGCGGAAGGTGCCCACCACCTCGCCACCCTCGTTGATCCCCGCGGCGGAGCTCGCCGTCCAGCCGGTCTCCGCCTCCAGGTCGATCATCCGCGCGCCGTCCCACGCCCAGGCGTGCGCGCTGTCCGCCCCGACCGACCACGTCCCCACCGCCTGCCCCTTCTCGTTGAGCGCCGCGCCGCGGCTGTCGCTCCCCCGCAGCGTGCCCAGGTAGGCGAGGTCGTACCGCTTCACGGGCACGCTCACGTCCACCGTGACGGAGCCCACGCCCAGCTCGCGCCCCTGCGCGTCGTTGGCGAACACCCGCACGGTGACCGGGCCGCGCGGCAGGCTGTCCACCACGCCCGACCACTGGTACACGCCGGGGACGCCCGTGGTGGCGGGGACGGCCGACATCCAGCGCGACCTCACCTCCGGGCCGCCGTTCACGGAGTAGGACACGTGGTGCGGCAGGACGGGGCCCCGCATCTGCCCGGCAAAGTACAGCGCGAAGGCGGTCACCGTGGTGTCGGGCCGCGGCAGGTTGATGGTGACTCCCACCACCGAGGTGGTGAAGCGCACCGTCCCCGTGCCGGTGTTGCCGGCCTCGTCCTTTGCCCTCACCACCAGCAGGTGCTCGCCCGGGGAGGCGTCCCGGAGGACCAGGGCGAAGGCCGCCTCCCGGCCGGGCGCCACGGCCACGGGCTGCTCGGCGCCGCCGTCCAGCGCGTAGGCCATCGACACGACCTGCCGGTCGTCGGCGGCGGCGCCGGTGATCACCACGGAGTCGCGCGGGACCAGCTCGTTGTCGGTGGGGGTGCGCACCTGCACGGTGGGCGCGGCGGCGTCGCGGGCGGCAGGGCGACCCTGTGCACTCCCACGCGCTCGCCCTCGTCGTAGGCCAGCACCTCCAGCTCGTTGGCGCCCAGCCGGAGCCCGCGCGCCACGAAGCGGAAGGCGACTTGCTTGCCCGGGACGATCTCCGCCGCCAGCTCGGCGCCGCCGTTGACGCGGAAGGTGACGCGCGCGACGGAGCGGTCGTCGGCGGCGGTGCCCTCCACGACCAGGCTGTCCGTGTCGATGACCTGCCCGGCCGCCGGCGAGGCGAGGGCGAGCGTGGGCGCGGAGCCGCCGGCGTCGGCGCCGAACGGGTCGTCGCAGCCGGCGACAGGCAGCGCGAGCAGGGCGGCGAGGACGAGGGCCGGCCTGCCCGAACGGGCGCGGCGGCGGTGGGGGTGCGTGAACATCCTGGATCCTCGGCGTGGACGGGCGACGGTGGATTCCGCGGGAACTCGCTCCCCCGCTCGCCTTGCTGACGACGCCCGGCGCCCCGGGTCACTCGCCCGCGCCGACGGGCCGCGCCGGCTCCGTCGCGCGGCCACCCCCGCGCTCGCGCAGCGCCGCCTGCTTTTCCCCCGCCGACATCCCCTGCACCCGCAGGAGCACCGCGGCGACGGCCTCCACGGCGCCCGGCCGGGCGCCGGCGCGGACGACGTGCTCGGCCATGCGCTCCACCGTGGGCGCCTCGAAGACCAGGCGCACCGGCACCTCCACCCGCAGCAGCCGCAGCCGCGCGACCAGCTGCGCGGCGAGCAGCGAGTGCCCGCCCAGCGCGAAGAAGTCGTCGTGGATCCCCACGCGCTCCACCCCCAGCACCGCGGCCCAGTCGCGCGCCAGCACCTCCTCCACCGCGGTTCGCGGGGCGGCGTACTCGCCCTCCGGGGCGCCGGGCGGGGGGAGCGCCGCCACGTCCACCTTGCCGGACGGGGTGAGCGGCAGCGCGTCCAGCGTCGCCACCGCGCCCGGCACCATGTGCCCGGGGAGCACGGCGCGGAGCGCGTCCCGCAGCTCCCGGGTCGCGGGCGCGGCCCCGGGCTCCGGGACCACGTACGCCACCAGCCGCGCGTCGCCCGGCGCGTCCTCCCGCGCTACGACCACGGCGTCGCGCACCCCGGGCTGCGCTCGCAGCACGCCCTCCACCTCGCCCGGCTCGATGCGGAAGCCCCGCACCTTGACCTGCCGGTCGGTGCGGCCCAGGAACTCCAGCGTGCCGTCCGCGCGCCAGCGGGCGCGGTCGCCGGTGCGGTACAGCCGCGCGCCGGCCTCCCCGGAGAACGGGTCGGGGAGCCAGCGCTGCGCCGTCGTCCCCGGCAGCCCCAGGTAGCCGCGGGCGACGCCGGCGCCCCCCAGGTACAGCTCGCCGGGGGTGCCGGCCGGCGCCGGCTCCCCCGCCCCGTCCAGCACCAGGGCGCGCACGTTGGGGAGCGGCCGGCCGATCTCCCGCCCGCGGAGCGCTTCCGGGCCGGCGTGGCGCGAGGCGGCGAGCACCGTGGCCTCCGTGGGGCCGTACAGCACGTGCAGCTCGGCGCGGGGGAAGGCGGCCCGCATCTCCTCCACCAGGTCGGGCGGGACGGCGTCGCCGCCCACGAACGCGCGCCGCACCCCGGCGGCGCCGCCGCGGGCCCGCGCAGCCGCGGCCACCTGCCGCATCAGCGCGGGGACGGCGTGCAGCACGGTGGCGTCCGCGACCTCCTCCAGCAGCGGCTCGGCCGCCGCCACCCGCTCGCGGGGCACCAGGCGCACCGCCGCGCCCCAGGCGAGCGGCACCAGCGTCTCGAACACCCAGATGTCGAAGGCGCAGGAGGCGAGGCACGCCACCACGTCGCCCGCGCCGAAGCCGAACGCCCGGCGCGCGGCGAAGGCGAGGTTGGCGAGGGAGCCGTGCTGCACGCCCACGCCCCGGGGGCGGCCGGTGGAGCCGGAGGTGTGGACGACGTACGCCAGGGAAAGGGAACAGGGAACAGGGAACAGGGAACAGCCTGCGACGGCACCCGGCTCGTCCATGCCATCGTTCTCCCCGTCCACCAGCACCACCTCCGCGCCGTGCCGGGGGAGAGCGGCGCGGGCGGAGGAGTGCGCCAGGACGAGCGGCGCGGCCGTGTCTTCCAGCACCAGCGCCAGGCGCTCGGCGGGATACGAGGGGTCCAGGGGAACGTAGGCGCCGCCGGCGCGCAGCACGGCGAGCGCGGCCACCAGGAGGTCGGGGGTGCGCTCCAGGCACAGGGCGACCGGCGTCTCCGGCCCCACGCCGCGGCGGGCGAGGAGGCGCGCGAGGCGGGCGGAGCGCGCCTCCAGCTCGCCGAACGTGAGCATCTCGCCGCCGCACAGGACGGCGGGGGCGCCGGGGGCGGCCACGGCGCGCTCCACGATCATCTCGTGGACGGGACGCGGCGAGGAGGGCGCGGCGGTGGCGTTGCACGCCGCGACCACCTGGCGCAGCTCGTCCGCGGGCGGGGCGAACAGCGCCGCGAGGCGGGCGGAGGGATCGGCGGCGACGCGCTCCAGCGAGACTTCCAGGTGGCGCGCCAGGCGCCGGACGGTGGCCGGATCGAACAGGGCGGGCTCGTAGTCCACCGCGCCGTGGAGCGAGCCGTCGTCGCCGTCCGCCAGGACCAGGGCGACGTCGAACTTCGCGGGGCCGCGGGTGCCCCCCACGGGCTCGGCGTCCACGCCGGGGAGGCGCAGCTCCCCCGCTTCCAGGTTCTGGAGGCTGAAGCTGGCCTGCACCACGGGGGCGTGCGTCAGCGAGCGGCCGGCCGCGACCGCGTCCACCAGCCGCTCGAAGGGAAGCTCCTGGTGGGCGAAGGCGCCGAGCGCCGTTTCCCGGACGCGCGCCAGCAGCCGGACGAACGCGGGGTCGCCCGACAGGTCGGCGCGCAGCGCGAGGGTGTTGACGAACAGGCCGATCAGCCCTTCGGTCTCGGCGCGGATGCGCCCCGCGACGGGGGTGCCGACCACCACGTCGTCCTGCGCGGCGCGGCGGCCGAGCAGCGCCTGCCAGGCGGCGAGGAGCACCATGAAGGGGGTTGCCCCCTCGCGCGCGGCGAGCCCCCGGAGCGCCGCGGCGACGCCGGGCGGCACCCGCAGCGGCTCGCGGCCGGAGCGCGGGGCGCGCAGGGAGCTGCGCGGGCGGTCCGTGGGGAGCTCCAGGAGCGGGGGCGCCCCGGCCAGGCGCTCGGTCCACCAGCGGAGCTGCCGCTCCAGCCGGGGCCCGGCCAGCCAGGCGCGCTGCCACGCCGCGAAGTCGGCGTACTGCACGGGGAGCTCGGGGAGCGGCGAGGGCCGGCCGGCCGCGTATGCCCCGTACAGCGCCGACAGCTCGCGGAACAGGATCCCCGTGCTCCACCCGTCGGACACGGCGTGGTGCACGGCCAGCAGGAGGGCGTGGTCCGCATCCCCCAGTCGGACGAGCGCGGCGCGCAGCAGCGGGCCGGCGGCCAGGCGGAAGGGGGCGGACGCGTGGGCGTCGGCCAGGCGCGCGAGCTCGCGGGCGCGGTCGGCGTCCGCCAGGCGCGCGAGCTCCACGCGGGGGAAGGCGGGCGCGGCGGCCGGGTCCAGCTCCAGCACGGGCGCGCCCTCCAGCTCGGGAAAGCGGGCGCGGAGCCCCTCGTGCCGCCGGACCACCTCGCCGAGGGCCCGGCGGAGCGCCGCGGCGTCCAGCGGGCCGCGTAGCCGCAGCGGGAAGGCCATGTTGTAGGTGGCGGCGCCGGGATCCATCCGGTCCAGGAACCAGAGCCGCTGCTGCGCGAACGAGAGCGGCAGCGGCCCTCCCCGCGGCAGCGGGAGGAGCGCGGCCCCGTCGCCGTCGTCCGCCGGCTCCAGGGCGTCCACGCGCGCCGCCACCCCGGCGACGGTGGGCGCCTCGAAGAGCGCGCGCAGCGGCAGCTCCACCCCCAGTGCCCGGCGGATCCGCGACACCACGCGGGTGGCGAGGAGGGAGTGCCCGCCCAGCGCGAAGAAGTCCTCGTCGGCGCCCACCCGCTCGGTCCCCAGCACCTCCGCCCAGATGCGCGCCACCGCCTCCTGCGTCGCGCCGCGCGGCGCGGCGTGCGCCGCCCGGGCCGCGATCTCCGGGGCGGGGAGCGCGCGCCGGTCCACCTTGCCGGTGGGGGTGAGCGGGAACGCCGCCAGCGGCACCAAGGCGGAGGGGAGCATGTACTCCGGCAGGGTGCGCCGCAGCCGGGCGCGCAGCGCGTCCCCGTCCACCTCCCCCTCCGCGGGGATCAGGTACGCCACCAGCCGCCGCTCGCCGGCGCCGTCCTCCCGGACCGTCACCAGCGCGTCCCGCACGGCGGGGTGCTCGCAGAGGGCAGACTCCACCTCGCCGGGCTCGATACGGTGGCCGCGCACCTTGACCTGCCGGTCCCCGCGTCCCATGAACTCCAGGCGTCCGTCCGGGAGCCGCCGGGCCCGGTCGCCGGTCCGGTACAGGCGCGCGCCGGCTACCCCCGAGAACGGGTCGGGGACGAACGCCGCGGCGGTCGTGTCGGGGCGGCCGCCGAAGCCGCGGGCGACGCCGCCTCCCCCCACCCGCACCTCGCCCGGGACGCCCAGCGGGACCGGCTCGCCCGCGTCGTCGCACACGTACAGAGCGGCCCCCGGGAGCGGCAGGCCGAGCATCTGCCCCGGGAGCGGCGGGGGGGGCGGCGCCGGCGGCCCCCCGACAGCCCAC
>JBEVLE010000783.1:0-8979 GCA_040509335.1 Longimicrobiaceae bacterium
GGCAGCGGCGCCCGGGCGTGCGCGCGGATGG
Organism: Longimicrobiaceae bacterium; assembly: GCA_040509335.1. Taxonomy (GTDB): domain Bacteria; phylum Gemmatimonadota; class Gemmatimonadetes; order Longimicrobiales; family Longimicrobiaceae; genus JAFAYN01. The sequence continues at coordinate 32 of JBEVLE010000783.1, forward strand.
CGCGCAGTAGCATCCACTGCGCCGCGCCGGCCATGATGATCCCCCCGAAGATCAGGGAAAAGTCCGATTCGATGTTGAACAGCGGCACGAACACGCTCACCGCCAGGATGGACACCAGCGGGTCCTGCCCGGGGCGGTTGATGCGGCGCTCCAGCGCCTGGTACAGCACCCCCACCCCCATCATCCCCAGCACCACCCCCGCCGCCGCGAAGTTGGCGAAGAACTCCACCAGGAAGGGAAAGTTCACCGAGGTGCTCAGGTCGTCCGGGGTCAGGTAGCCGTAGCGGTGGCCGAAGTCGTTCCCCAGGCGCTTCTCCGGCTTCCCCGGCCACAGGACCCGGGGGACGAGCGCCCCCACCAGCGAGCGGTAGGTGGCGCCCTCCCAGTACGGCACCCGCTGCGGCGTGCTGCGGACCACGTCGGCGAACACGTCGATCGTCCCCCAGCGCCCGGAGCGCTCCAGCCCCAGCAGCACCGCCTTCCCCGCCCCGTGCTCGCGCACGCTGGCGGACACCAGCGCGGCGGCCACCCCCACCTTCTGCGCCGGCGACATCTGCTCCACGCCGTACCACGCCACCTTGGTGTACTCGCCCTTGACGCCGCGGTACAGGAGCGCGCAGCACCCCAGCACCACCAGCGCCGCCGTCCACCGGTGCCCGGGGTACCCGCGCACCAGCGCCACGGACAGGAACACCACCATCCCCCACACGACCAGGCCGGCCGCGGCGCCGCCCGCCAGCTGGAGCGCCATGGCGACGGCGATCCCGGCCGCCATGGCCCACTTCCGCCACCCGGGGAGCTGCCCGCGCATGGCCAGGATCACCAGCAGCCCCCCGCCGAACCACCCCATGGAGGTGAACAGGTTGAGGAAGCCGCCCAGCACGCCGGGCACCCGCCCGGTGCTCCGGGCCAGCTCCACCGCCACGCTCCCCCACAGCAGGGTGAGCCCCCACCCCGCCAGGACCGCGGGGTCCAGCGGCGCGTGGGGGACCGGGCGCCGCTCCCGCCCCAGGACCGTCCCCGCGACGAAGTACCCCGCCAGCAGCGCGGCCCACCCCGCCAGCGCCAGCACCACCGGGCGGTCGTAGTCGCGGGTGGGGTTCAGCGTCACGAAGCCCTGCACCATCACCCCCACCGGCGAGGACACGGGGAGCGCGTAGTACCCCCCGAACAGGAAGCCCACCACCGGCAGGAAGGGAAAGGGGCGGCGCGGCGGCGGGGCCAGCGCGCGCGCCCAGGCGGGGAGGGCGCACAGCACCCACAGCAGCGCGGCCCAGGTGCGGGTGGCCGTGGGGATGCGCGGGTCGTGGCCGGCGATGAGCAGCGCCGGGAGGATCGTCGCCAGGGCGAGGAGCACGAACCCGCCGGGGCCGGTCCGCCGCGACGGGCCGCTCACGCGCCCCTCCGCGCCGCGGCGCCGCGCGCCGCGCGCTCCACCACCTCGGCGGCGCGCTCCACGGTGGCCTCGCCCACCACGGCGCGCGAGACGGCGCCCATCGCCGCGCGGGCCTCCGCCGGGAGCGCGGCGAGCGCGCCCATGCGCCCCGCCAGCGCCTCCGCGCCGCCCACGGGGAAGGTCCACCCGTTGACGCCCTCGCGCACCAGGTCCGGCGCGCACCCCGCGGCGGCGCTCACCAGCACGGGGAGCCCCGCGGCCATCGCCTCGTTGACCACCAGCCCCCACGTCTCGCTCGCCTCCGACGCCAGCACCAGGGCGTCCGCGGCGGCGTACCAGCGGGGGAGCTCCCGCTGGTTCACGAAGCCGGCGACGCGCACCCGGCCGGCGATCCCCAGCGTGGCCGCGCTGGCGAGGAGCGCTTCGCGCTCCCCGCCGTCGCCCACGAACACCACGTGCACGTCGTGCCCGGCGGAGGCGGCGAGCGCCGCGGCGGCAACGACGTCCAGCGGCCGCTTCCTGGGGACCAGCTTCCCCGAGGCCACGAACACCGTCGCGCCCTCGCCGACGCCCCACCCGGCGCGGAGCCCGGCGCGCGCGCGGGCGCGCTCCCCGTCGTCCAGCGCGAACCAGCGGTTGTCCACGCAGTACGTCGCCAGGTGCAGGCGGTCCTCGGCCACGCCGAAGTGCCGGTAGAAGTCCGCGTTGCGCGTGCCGATGGCGACCACCCCGGCCGCGCGCGCGAGCATGCGGCGGTAGACGCGCTCCCGCACCGGGTGCCAGAGCGCCCGGCGCAGACGCGCGCGGACCCCGCTCCCCTCCCCCGTCCCCAGGTGCGACTCGCCGCGGACCAGCAGCGGGATGCCGGCGGCGTGGGCGGCGCGCATGGCCTGGAGGTGCCCCACGCTCTGCCACCCCAGCACCAGCGCCGCGTCGAAGCGCCCGGCCGCCCAGTGGCGCGCCACGTCCGGCACCCGGATCCCCCCGAAGCGGCTGACGTCGGGGCGCCGCGCCCGGTTGGACAGGAAGACGTGGTCGTACCCGTCCACCAGGGGGACGTCCCAGCGGAAGGCGGTCCCGAACTCCCGGTCCGCCGCCTCGTCCAGCCCGTGCCGCGAGCCGAAGTACACCGTGGGCTCCACCCCGGGGCGCGAGGCCAGGGCGCGGAAGAGCGGGGCCTGGTACTGGATGGGGTGGCTGGTGAACACCGCCAGCCGCAGCGGGCCACGCGCCGACGGCGGCGCGGGGGCACGCCTGGGGCTCGCGGCGGTGCTCACGCGGCGCTCCCGGGCATTGCGGGGGCGGGCCCGCCCGCGGCGAGCCCCACCGCGCGCAGGATGGCGGCGGCGCGGGCGGCGTAGCTTTCCCCGGCGACGCGCCGCAGCCCGCCCGCGGCGATGCGGGCGCGCTCTTCCGGGCGGGCCAGCCAGTGCTCCACGGCATCGCCCAGCTCGGCGGGGGTGGCGGCGAGCGCCACCTCCTCGCCGTCGCGGAACAATTCCGCCAGCTCCGCGGTGCGCTGGCTCAGCGTGAAGGCGCCGCACGCGGGCGACTCCCAGCTGCGCATGTTGTGGCTGGCCGCGTTCTGCGCCCGCATCACGTTGAGCGAGATGCGGGAGCGCGCCAGGAGCGCGGCCATGTCGGGCCCGTACACGGCGGGGAAGAAGCGGGCGCGCGCCAGGCGGCTCCCGCGGGGGAGGGCGGCGCGCGTGTGCTCGCCGAACACGGCCAGGCGCGCCGGGTCCACGGCCTCCAGCCAGCGGATGCGCTCCGCGTTCAGGTTGCCCACGAACACGGCGTCCAGGGTCTCGGCGCCCTCCGGGGCGGGGCGCGGGGAGTGCAGCTGCTCGTCCCAGGCGAAGGGGAGGTACGACACGGCGGCGCCGGCGCGGGCGTACGCGTCCACCAGGTGGCGCGCGAAGGTGAAGCAGCGGGTGTACTCCCGCAGCACGGCCGGACCGTGGCGCAGCCGGTTGGAGCGCAGGGTGGAGAACGGGTCGTCCGGGTACACGTTGACCACCGGGGCGCCCGTTTCCCGCCGCAGCGCGGCGACGGTGGCCGCTTCCAGCTCCGCGCCCTTGACCACCAGCACCAGGTCGGCGCCGTCGGCCGTCGCCCGGCGCACGCGCCGGTTGAGCGCCCGCGCGGCCAGCGGGGCCAGGAGCCGCCGCCCGGCCCGGGTCCCGGCGCCGGGGACGCCCAGCCGCGCCCCCCGCCGCGTGCACAGGCGCGCGACCTCCGCCCCCAGCGAGCAAAAGGCGCGCGCGTAGGAGTCCGCCAGGGCGCCCGGCGCCTCCTCGCCCACGATCAGGACGCGCACGCCGCCTCCTCCCGCCGCCCGGCGAGCGCGCCGTACGCGGCGAGCATGTCGTCCACCATGTGGCCCCAGGTGCGCTGCGCGCGCATCGCCTCGGCGGCGGCGCGCCCCATGGCGCGGCAGCGCTCGCGGTCGGCGGCGAGGGTGGCGAGCGCCGCGGCGAGCGCTTCGGCCGAGCCGGCGGGGACCAGCAGCCCCGTCTCGCCCTCGCGCACCACGTCGGGCGCGCCGGTGTTGTGCGTCGCCACCACCGGGATCCCGGCGGCCATCGCCTCGCAGACCACCGCGCCGAAGCCGTCCTCCACCGAGGCGAGGACGAGGACGTCGTGCTCGGCGAAGACGCGCCGCAGGGCGCTGCGCGGCACCCCGCCGCGCCATTCGCCGGAGCGACCGTAGCGGCGCAGGATCTCCCCGCCCTCCGGGGCGAGCCCCCCCACCAGCGACACCGCCACCCCGCGCGCGCCCACCATCCGCGCCGCGCGCAGCAGGTAGTGCGTCCCCTTGCGCACCCCCACGTGCCCCAGCGCGAGCACCCGCAGCGGGCCGGGGCGCGGCGGCGGCGGACCGCCCTCGGCGGACACCTCGCCGGCATCCACCCCGATTGGAGTCATCACCAGCCGCCCTGGGGGGAATCCCTGCTCCAGAAAGGTGCGCAGCGCGAAGGTGGAAAAGACGTGCACCGCGTCCGCGCGGTCGTACTCGGCGCACTCGCGCTCGACCATGGCGGGGTCCACCGTGGGCGCGTCCCACCCGAAGCGCCCGAACTCGTCCTCCAGGATCGCCGCCTGGGCGCGGACGTGCGCGCTGGCCCGCACCGCCACCCCCAGCGAGCCGCGCTCGCGCGCGACCGCCAGCGCTTCCAGCGCCGAGCCGGTCCACGCGTGCACCACGTCGCCCGGGGGGACGTGGCGCGCCGCCCACCGCCCGAAGCGCGTGGCGGAGCGCAGGTCGAGCACGGTGTCCGGGGTGCTGAAGACGCGGCTTTCGGCGCGCCGCAGCAGGTCGGGCGCCGGGTTCCAGCGCAGCAGCCGCCGGGCGATCCCCTCGCGCGGGGCCAGGGCGTACGACGACGCCACGCCGCCCAGCGCGCCGCGCGCCTGCAGCTCGCGCGCGATGTCGAAGGCGAAGTAGCGCCCCCCCACCACCATCGCCACCTTCACGCGCCCGCCTCCGCGCGGCGGCGCGCCGGGGCGGCGCACAGCACGTCGGCCACGGGGCGGAACTGGTGCTCGTAGTTCCAGTCCTCCAGCACGCGGCGCCGGCCGGCCTCGGCCATGGCGCGCAGCTCCGGGCGGTGGGCGGCGGCCCAGCGCAGCGCCGCCGCGATGCTGTCCGCGTCGGCGGGGTCGCAGGCGAGCGCGTACCCCGGCTCCACGAACGCGAGCCGCCACTCGGGGAGGTCGGACACGATGGGGCACACGCCGCAGGCCAGGTAGTCGAAGGGCTTGTTGGAGGCGCCGGCCATCCAGCGCAGGTTGACGTCGTCGGACACCGCGGGCATCAGCGCGAAGCCGGCGTCGTGCTCGGCGCACAGGCGGAGCAGGTCGGCGCGGTGGCGGACGGGCCCGGCGAAGCGGACCCGCTCCGCCATCCCCAGCTCCGCGGCGCGCGCCCGCAGCGCGTCGCAGTACCCCCGGGCTCCGGCGGGCTCGTAGCCGGCGACGCTCAGCTCCACGGGGCTCCCGGCGCGCGCCATGGCGTCCAGCACCGCGAGCGGGAGCCGCTCCGGGACGATGGAGCCGTGGAAGACCAGCCGCAGCGGCCCGTCCGCCGCCGCCCGGGGCCGCGCCGCCTCGGCGCGCTCGGGGCAGTTCCACGCCACGTGCACCGCGGGGGCGCCCCCGCTCTCCCCGGCGAGGAGCCGGGCGCGCTCGGCGTTGGGGACCACGACCATCGCGGCGCGGCCGGCCAGCAGGCCGCGCGCGTCCAGGCACACCCGGCCCCAGCGCCGCCGCCCCAGCGCGGCGGAGGGCGCGTCGTGCTCGTGGTACACCACCGGCACCCCGGCCACGCGCTGCACGAGCAGCCCGGCCGGCGCCGCCGTCACGTCCGACACGTACACGGCGTCCGGCCGCCAGCGCAGCACGTGCCAGAGCGCCCACGCCGCGAACCACAGGTAGTGCAGCTTCTGCCGCGGGCCGGGCGGGCACTCGGGGAGGAGGCGGACCTCCACGCCGTCCCGCTCGGCGAAGCGCAGCGCGCTCACCTCGGCCACGTGCACCCCCAGGAAGCGGACGCGCGCGCCGCGGCCGGCGAGGATGCGGGCGGCGTGCTCCAGCGGCGGGTACGACGCCGGGTTGGCGTACTGGAGGTGGAGGACCCGGGGGCCGCTCATCGCGCCGCCTCCTCCAGCGATGCCCCGGCGGCGGCGCGCCCCGTCAGGCGGCGGTAGAGCGCCTCCATCTCCGCCGCCGCGGCGGCCATGGTCCGCGGGGGACGCACCCCGGCGCGCAGGCGGGCCACCTCGGCGGGGTCCCCCGCGAGGCGCGCGAGCGCGCCGCGCCACGCGCCGAGTGAGCCGGGCGCGGCGAGCACCCCGTCCACCCCCGGGCGGACCAGCTCGGCGATCCCGCCCAGGTCGCTCCCCAGCACGGGGACGCCGGCCGCGAACGCTTCCAGCACCACCAGCGGGCCGGTCTCCAGCACCTCGGACGGAACCGCGAGCAGGTCGTGCTCCGCGATCGTCGCCAGCACCCGCTCCGGGGGGAGCGGGCCCGCGAAGCGGATCCGCGGGTCGGGGGCCGCGGCGGCGCGCAGCTCGGCCTCCAGCGCTTCGGCGCCCGGGGCGGCGGCGGCGTACACGTCCAGCCGCAGCGGCGCGCCGGGCGCGGCGCGGACCGCGGCGACGAGCCCGGCGAGCCCCTTGACCCGGTCCACCCGCCCCACGAAGCACACCCGCAGCGGCGCCCCCGCGGCGCGGGGCGGCGGGGGTGCGGCGGGGAGCTCGCACGCGAGCGCGGGGCGCGACACCACGACCTTGCCGGCGGGGACGCCGTTGGCGCGCACCACGGCCTCGCTCCACCGGGCGAGCACCACCACGGCGTCCGCGGCGTCCACCAGCCGCCGGAACATCCGCGCGTGGTGGCGGGTCAGCTCGGCCATCCTCAGCGCCGTCCACACCCGGCCGCGCGCGCCCGCGGCCCCGATCGCCGCGCCCACGGCGGCGGGGGTGCGGGCGACCACGCGGCTGGCGCCCGCGGACAGCCCGCGCCCGTGGAGCACGCAGGCGGCGCAGCGCGCGGCGTCCATGCGCCCGTCGCAGGGGGTGCGCCCCCACTCCAGCAGCGAGCCGCGCCCGCAGGTGGCCTGCGGGGTGTGGTAGGTGAAGACCACGCGGACCCCCGCCGCGCGCGCCGCGTGCGCCAGCGCGGGAGACACGGCGCGCGTGTACGCGTGCAGGTGCACCACGTCCGCGCCCTCCGCGCGCACCACCTCCATCGCCTCGCGCACCGCGCGCGCGCACCCGGGCCCGTGCAGCTCGCGCGGGTCGTCGGTGGGGTCGAAGCCGAAGCGGTGCACGCTCACCCCGTCCACCTCGTAGCGCCCCGGCTCGCCGGTGGCGGGCGCGGCGACGGCGCACTCCACCCCGCGCGCGCGCAGCGCGGCGCACAGCCCGCGCACGTACGCCTCGGTCCCGCCCGGCGGGTCCGGCGCGTAGCCGAAGGGGAGGTGCAGCACCTTCACTGCGCCCCCTCCCCCGCCGCGGCGAGCACCCCGGGGCGGGGCGCGCGGACGCCGCCCCGCAGCAGCGCCTCGTACGCCGCGGCCACCGCCGCCGGCAGGTGGGCCGCGGTCCAGCGCTCCACCTCGCGGGGCGGGAGCGGGGCCACGCCAGCGATCCACGCCGCCACGCGGTCCACGGTGGCGGCGGCGGGCCCGTCGGGCTCCTCGGCCACGGTGAGCGCGGCCGGGTATCCCTCGAAGAAGGCCGCCGAGGTGTCGCCGCCGCCGGGCACCAGGTTGAGCACGGGCCTGCCGGCGGCGACGTACTCCACCGTCTTGCTGGGGAGCTGGTAGGCGGTGCGGTTCCCCAGGTTCACCAGCACGTCGGCGTCGCGAAGGGCGCGCAGGGCGTCCGCGCGGTCCACCACGCCGTGCAGGAACAGGGTGCGCCCCAGCTCCGCCCGCCACGGCGCGAAGCTGGCCGCGCACTGCCGCACGTTGCCGAAGAAGTGCAGCTCCACCCGCCGCCCCGGCACCCGCTCGCGGAGCGCGGCCGCCAGGCGGAGCGCGAAGTCCGGGGTCCGCACCCGCGAGTACAGGTTGCCGGAAAACACCAGCCGCAGCGCGCCGTCCGCGGGGAACATCGGCGCCGGGTCGAGCCGCGCGGGGGCGAGGAGCGGGGGGATCACCCGCAGCTTCGCCGCGGACCCGGGGAAGTGGCGCGCGTACGCCGCGCGCGCGCCCTCCACCGTCACGGCCGCCGCGGTGCAGCGGCGCAGGACGGCGGCCTCGGCGGCGCGGTTGAGGGCGCCGTACAGCGCGTGGTTGTTGACCGGGGTGTCCGCGAGAAAGGCGAAGGGGTCGCCCACGTCGGCCACCCACGGCACGCCGCCCATGCGCCCGTGCACCAGGGCGCCCACCAGGTGCGCGCTGAACGGGTGCGACACGGTGACCAGCGCGTCGAACTCGTGCGCCCGTGCCAGCCGCGCCGCCAGGCGGGCCGCGGCGGGGATCCACAGCCCCGCGTCGTCCGGCCAGCACACGCGCCCCCAGCTCCGCTCGTACAGCCAGCGCGCGGCGCGGGCGAGCGGCGGCGGGCTCACGGCGGCCGCGCCGCCGCGGGCGGGCGCCCCGCCCCGCCATCGCCCCAGGAGGCGCCGCGCCGTGCCGCGGACGTGGACGCCCGGCCGGTACACCTCCACGCCGCCCACGCGCTCGCGGCGCGCCAGCTCCGGGCTCCACCCGGCCACCACGTGCACCTCCCACCCGCGCGCCGCCCAGTGCTCCGCCAGCGCCGACCAGCGGAAGGCGCGCGGCGAAACGGAGGGCGGGTACCAGTAGGCGACGACGAGGAGCTTCACTCTGGGAGCGCCGGACCGCGGCGTGGCGAGGAGGACAGGCGGAGCTGGGAAATATGTACGAACGGGTTGGGGGGGGCAACTTTGGAACGTCGACTGCGGGTTCGGGCGTGCCCCCGGCTGGCGCCGGGGTCGGGCTGCGACTCCGTAGGGCTGCAAACAACGCAGCCCAACGGAGTCGAGCCCGCGCAAACAGCCGCGCGGTCTCGCCCCT
>JBEVLE010000784.1:0-3399 GCA_040509335.1 Longimicrobiaceae bacterium
GCCTCGATCGCCTCCCGCCCTCCCCCCTCCCGGTCCACCAGCGCCAGCACCCCCAGCACCTCGCCCCCCTCCGCCCGCACCGCCTCGCACGCCCGCAGCGCGCTCCCGCCGCTGGTGATCACGTCCTCCACCACCACCACCCGGTCCCCTGCCGCGAAGCACCCCTCGATGCGCCGCCCGGTGCCGTGGTCCTTGGCCTCCTTGCGCACCGAGAACGCGTTCACCGGGCGCCCCGCCAGCCACGACGCGTGGGCCACCGCGTACGCCACCGGGTCCGCGCCCATGGTGAGCCCCCCCACCGCCGCCGGCGCCAGCCCCTCGCGCTCCAGCGCCTCCAGCCCCAGCCGCCCCACCCGGAACTGCCCCTCGGCGTGGGTGGTGGTGGTGCGGCAGTCGATGTAGTAGCTGCTGCGCGCGCCCGAAGCCAGGACGAAGTCGCCCAGGCGGAGGGAGCGCTCCACGAGCAGGCGCAGCAGTCGGTCGCGGTCGGTCACGGGGCTTCCGGGTCGGGGGTGGGGATCTCGATCCACTCTTCCAGCGTCTTGGGCAGCGGGTACGGGTCGCCGAAGTTCTCGTGCAGCGCCATGATCGCGGCCAGCGCCGCCGGGTCCTCGCGCAGGTCCGCGTCCGCGCCGAACTCCAGGAACTCCAGGAACAGGTCCGGCACCGCGGCCGCGCGGAAGCGCCAGGCGTGGGCGCCGCGCGACGTCGCCGCCGCGTGCAGCAGCCCCCAGGCCGCATCGTAGTCGTCGCGCCGCTCCGGCGTCACCGAGCGGCGGATGCTGACCAGGCGCCGCTCGCGCTGGGGTGTGCTCACGGCTGGCGTCCCTCCCTGCGGGGTCTGGGCCGGCGGAGGAGCTGCCCGATCACGAACGCCCCCACCCGCGACAGCGGCGACGGCCGGAGCCGCGCGGCGAAGCGCTGCGGCCCGCGGATCAGCAGGTCCACCTCCGTGGGGTGGAGCCGGCGGTTGCGCACGGCGAAGTGCAGGCGGTCCATCCCGTCGCGCAGCTCCGCCGTCGCCTTGCGGTCGCCGGTCCACGCGATACGCTCCGCCGCCTCGCGGGCGCGGTCCAGCAGGAACTGCGCGCGCAGGTACTCCCGGGGCCTCACCTCGCCCCCCGTCCGCACCGCGTCGTGGTACTCGTCCGCCAGCTCCTCCAACAGCTCGTCCAGCACCACGGCCCAGGTGGAGGGCTGGCCCAGCTCGCGCGCCTCCATCCCCCGTGCCACGATGCGGTCCACCGCGCGCTTGAAGCGCAGCGTGGCCTCCACCACCCCGTCGTCGTCCTCCGGGAGCTCGGCCAGGAAGTCCACGATGGCGTCGTACACCCGGGCCGCGGCCACCGCGTCCAGCGCGTCGATCTGGTCCACCAGGTCGCTCACGCGCGCGACGATCCCCTCCCGGAAGCGGTCCGCCGCCGCCGGGCGGTGCTCCAGGAAGTGGCCGATCTCGGCGTCGATCAGCGCCTCCAGGATGACCAGCTTCGCGTAGGTGTCCGCCTTCATCCGGGCTCCGGGGTGGCACGAGTTCCGCCCCCTCGGGCGGCAGGCCTCAAACCTCTCCCCGGGCCGGTGCCGCGTCAAGTCACGATTTTACGACGGTTGAACTGCAGGTTTGGGCGTGCCCCCGCTGGCGCGGGGTCGGGCTTCGGCTCCGTTAGGCAGCAAACAACGCTGCCTAACGGAGTCGAGCCCGCGCAAACGGCCGCGCGGTCTCGCCCCTCCGGGCCGAAATCCCTCACGCGGCTCCACGCTGGCGCCCGCGACGGCCGCCGTCGCCGTTGCAGGCTGTCCCCTGTCCCCTGTCCCCTGTCCCCTGTCCCCTGTCCCCTGTCCGTCCGTGAACCCTTCCCCCCGCACCCGGGGTACTCGGCTCGCGTGCGCCCGTACGGCGCGCGCACGCCACGCCCAGCCCCGCAGCGAGACGCGATGACCGCAGCACCCGGACACGCCGGCCGCCTCCGGGCGGCGCTCCTCCTTGGTCTCCTGCTGGCGCTCGCGGGGGGGTCGCGCGCGCAGGGGGCGGGGGGCGTCGTCGCGGGGCGGGTGCTGGATCCCGAGGGGGCGCCGGTGGCCGGGGCCACGGTGCGGCTGTTCCGCGCGGAGGGGGCGCAGCTGCGGGCGGGGCCCAGCGACGCGGAGGGCGCCTTCCGCTTCGAGGGGGTGCCGGCGGGGCTGTGGCGGGTGCGGGCGGAGCGCATCGGCTTCGCCGCCGCGGAGGCGGAGGTGCGGCTGGCCGGCGGCGAGAGCCGCGACGTGGAGCTGCGGCTGTCCGGCGGGGCGGCGGTGGAGGTGGAGGGGATCGAGGTGCGCAGCACCCGCGACACCCGGCGCGAGCGGGCGCGCTTCGAGACCGAGGCCGGCGTCACCGCGCGCGTCATCACCGGGCGCGAGCTCAAGGTGCTCCCCGGCCTCGCCGAGGCGGACGTCCTGCGCGCCATCGAGGTGCTCCCCGGCGTCGTTTCCACCTCCGACTTTTCCAGCGCCTTCCACGTCCGCGGCGGCTCCGCCGACCAGAACCTGATCCTCCTGGACGGCTTCCCCGTCTTCAACCCCTTCCACCTGGGCGGGCTGTTCAGCGTCTTCAACTCGGACGTGGTCGCCCGCGCCGAGCTCCTCGCCGGCGGCTTCGGGGTCGAGTACGGCGGGCGCGTTTCCTCCGTGCTGGGCGTGGAGACCCGCGACGACGCCGCGCCCGGGATCACCGGCGAGGCGGGCGTCTCCCTGCTGGCCTCGCGGCTCGCGCTGCGCTCCCCGCTCCCCGCGCTCCTCGGCGGCGACGGGGGGATGGCGTACGTGTCCGCGCGCCGCTCCTACTTCGACGTCGTCCTCCCCGAGCCGGTCCGCTTCCCCTACCACCTCACCGACCTCCAGGCCGGCGCGGTGATGGGGACGCCGGGCGGGGGCACGCTGCGCTTCACCGGCTACACCGGGCGCGACGTGCTGGACCTCAGCGACTTCGACCCGCCCGGCGACGACGACGACGCGGGCGACGTGCTGCGCGTGCGGTGGAACTGGGGAAACGACGTGGCGGGCCTCCGCTGGAGCCAGCCGCTCGGGGCCTGGGTGGCGGACACGCGGTTGGGCTTTTCCAGCTTCGGCGAGACGCTGGGCTTCGTGGACTTCGCGGACACGCGCTTTTCCTCGCGCATCCAGCAGCTCACCCTGCGCAGCGACCTGGCCCGCGAGCTGTCGCCGCGCCTGGGCGTGCGGCTGGGCGCGGAAGGGAACCGCCTGGACTACCGCAACCGCAGCACGGCCGGGGGAACCGACTTCTTCTTCGCCGAGGACGACGGGGTGCTGGGCGCCGCCTACGCCCAGCTCCGCTGGCGCCCGGACGACGCCTGGATCGTGGAGCCCGGCCTGCGCGGCGACGCGTGGCGCGCGCAGGAGACC
>JBEVLE010000785.1:0-10299 GCA_040509335.1 Longimicrobiaceae bacterium
CCCCGGCTCCGGGATCTCCGGGGTGGGGACCATGGCCGCGGAGCTGTCGCGCTTCGCGGCGCCCATGCGCTGGTTCGGCGCGCTCTTCGGGGTGCTCGCCGCGGCGGCGACGCTGCTCGCCGTGATGGGCGTGTACGGGGTGATGTCGTACAACGTGGCCCGGCGCACGCGCGAGGTGGGGGTGCGCATGGCGCTGGGCGCGCGCGTGGCGGACGTGATGCGGCTGGTGGTGGGCGCGGGGATGCGCCTCACCGCCATCGGGGCGGTGGTGGGGCTGTGGGGCGCCCTCAGCGTGGCGCGCCTGCTGGAGGTGAAGTTCCGCGGGGTGGACTCGCTCGACCTGCCGGTGTACGCGGCCGTCGCGGCGCTGCTCGCCGCGGTGTCGCTCGCCGGGAGCTGGGCCCCCGCCCGCCGCGCCGCCCGCGTGGACCCCATGGTGGCGCTGCGCGCGGACTGAAGGTGACAGGGGACAGCCTGCCGCTGCGGGTCGGGATCCGGGCGCTTTCCCCGGGGGGGAGGCGCCGTGCCGTTCGGGGATATGTCTCAGCGCGGAGATTTACACACGCAGAACGGGGGCGTGGATGTTGCGGTTCCCCGGCCCCTCGCGAGATCCCGCGTGAGGGATTTCGGCCCGAAGGGGCGAGACCCGGCGGGGCAGTTTCCGCCGGGGCTCGACTCCGTTAGGCAGCGTTGTTTGCTGCCTTACGGAGCCGAAGCCCGACCCCGGCGCAGCCGGGGGCACGCCCGACCCCGCGGTTGTCTCTGTACGACCTTGCAGCACACAACGATACACAAAGGACGCAGATGGCTGGACGATCGACGACCGGACTACCGACGATGCCGCTCGGCACCTCGGGAATGGACATCACCCGCGTCGGCTTCGGCGCGTGGGCGATCGGCGGGGCGGGGTACGCCTTCGGCTGGGGGACGCAGGAGGACGAGGACTCGGTCGCCGCGATCCGGCACGCGGTGGAGCGCGGGATCAACTGGATCGACACGGCGGCGGTGTACGGGCTGGGACACTCGGAGGAGGTGGTGGCGCGGGCGCTGCGCGACATCCCGGAGGGCGACCGCCCCTTCGTGTTCACCAAGTGCGGGCTGGTGTGGGACGAGGGCGACCGGGAGGCGCCGCCCCGCCGCGCGGGCGACCCGGCGAGCATCCGCCGCGAGCTGGAAGCGTCGCTGCGCCGGCTGGGGGTGGAGCGCATCGACCTGTACCAGATGCACTGGCCGGCGGAGGACGGAACGCCGCTGGAGGAGTACTGGGGCGAGCTGGTGCGGCTGCGCGACGAGGGCAAGGTGCGCGCGGTGGGGCTTTCCAACCACGACGCGGCGCAGCTGGCGAGGGCGGAGACGATCGGCCACGTGGACTCGCTCCAGCCGCCGTTCTCGGCGGTGCGCCGGGACGCGGCGGCGGCGGAGCTGGGGTGGTGCGCGGACCACGACACGGGGGTGATCGTCTACAGCCCCATGCAGTCGGGGCTGCTGACGGGCGCCTTCACCCGGGAGCGCGCGGCGGAGCTCCCGGACGACGACTGGCGCTCGCGCTCGCCGGACTTTTCCGGCGATGGGCTGGAGCGCAACTTGCGGCTCGCTGCGGCGCTGGAGCCGGCCGCGGAGCGGCACGGCGTTTCCCCCGCGGCGGTGGCGGTGGCGTGGACGCTGGCCTGGCGCGGCGTGACGGGCGCCATCGTGGGGGCGCGCAGCCCGGAGCAGGTGGACGGCTGGCTCGCCGCCGCGACGCTGGAGCTGACCGCCGCGGACCTGGACGAGATCGCGGAGGCGATCCGGACGAGCGGGGCGGGGAGCGGGCCGGAGCGGCCGGGGCGCTGAACGGCGGTACGGAGTACGAGGTGCGCGAAGACGCCTCCGCCGGGATCTCCCGGCGGGGGCGTCCGCGTCCGGGGTCGGAAAGCTATCCGCCCCGCGAGGCGGCGAGGAACTGGTCCATGGCGATGGAGCAGCCGCGCGCCTCGGCGCCCCGCGCGCGGCCGAGGACGCGGATCCCGCCGGGCGCGACGAAGCCCAGGTCGGCGGTCTGGATGGCCATGACCGAGTGGAGGTTGGCGAGGTCCCAGTGGCGCAGGACGCCGGTCTCGCCGTCGGGGACGGGCTCCAGCGTCTCGGGGTCCACGGCGAGGGAGCGCACCCAGGGCGGTCCGGCGTGCAGGCGCGGCCCCGGCACGCCGGCCACGCCGTCGTAGAACTGGGAGCTCATCTCGGTCATGCCGTACTCGTTGACGCACCACTCCGTCCCCATCCCCAGCCGCTCGCCGAGCGCGGCGTACAGTTCCTCGCGGGTGACCTCCCGCGAGCGCCCCTTGAACCCGCCGGTGTCCATCACCCGCGAGCCGGGCGGGAGCGCGAAGCGGGCGCCGCCCTCCGCCGCCGCGTCCAGCCAGTGCACCAGGGCGAAGCTGGTGCCCAGGATGCACACCGGCGCGCCCTCCGCCTCGGCGCGCCGCAGCGCCGCCCCGAAGCCGGCGGGATCGATCCCCGCCCCGCCCACGAAGTACCCGCTCCCCTCCGCCCCCAGCTCCCGCACCACCTCGCCCACCATGTGCGAGAGCGACGAGTCCGGCACCTCCTCCGGCGGGCGGATCAGGGCAAGCATCCGCACGGCCCCGCCCTCCGGGAGCAGGTGCGCCGCGAAGCCGGCGCGGAGCGCCGCGTCGTAGAGCGCCAGGTCGGGGAGCCAGTGCTCGCCGCGCCGCTCGGGTCCCGCGGTGGTGCCGCTGGTGCGGAACACGGTGCGCACCGTGGCCGGGTCCGCGCACACCAGCGGCGCCGCCTTGAACGCGTCCGTGGGCACGGCGGGCACCTCCGTCCAGTGCCGCACCGTGTCCGGCGACGCGCCCCGCCGCTCGCAGAACAGCCGGTACGGCCGGTTGCGGGCGAACTGGTGCGCGAACACCGCCCGCGCCAGCGCGTCGAACTCGTCGTCCGGCATGGCCACGCCCGTCCCCGCGCGGATGCGCCGGAGGAGGCGGTCGCGGAGCTCGGCGGGGTCGGGCGCGTCGGTCACGGGATCAGGAAAGCTGGGGTGTCGCGGCTGGGCGGATCGGGCGGCGGGAGATATAGACGCGGCGACACGGGAGGACAAGCGGACCGCCGTTGCCGTTCCGCAGTACCCATATCGATCTGTTCGGAGGGAGACAGCCGGGCAGTTTCGGCTGGCTCACTCCGGCGCAGGGAGACCCGGGGGCAGTTTCCCGGGGCTCCCGGAGCCCGCGGAGGAGACGGACGGCAGTATCGTCCGGCTCCGTAGCGGCCCCCCGAAGCCCGACGAACCGTAAAAAACCTCAGGACCTCACGGCCCCGCGTACTCCGCCAGAAGATTCCCCAGCTGCTGCTGCACCCCCCGCGCCCCGGACGTGTTGCGCCCGTTGTACAGGAACGAGAACGCCACGTTCTCGCCGCTCGCCGTCTTGACGTAGCCGGACAGCGTCCGCACCCCGCGGATGTAGCCGGTCTTGGCGTGCAGGTTTCCCTTTGCCCGCCCCCCGTTGAAGAGCCGCGCCAGAGTTCCCTCGCGGTCGCCGCCCACCGCCAGCGACTCGTGGAACACCCGGCTCCACGGCTGCCGGTCCGCGTACACCAGCGCGTCCACCAGCGCCTTGGAGCTGGTGCGGTTCAGCGCCGAGAGCCCCGACCCGTCCGCCTGGTACAGCTGCCCGTACGGCACCCCGGCGTGCTGGATGAAGAACCGCGCCGACGCCGGCCCGCCCATCACGTAGCTCCCCACCCCGATGCTGTGCGCCGACGCCGCCTTCCAGAAGTGCTCCGCGAAGAAGTTGTCGGAGTCGCGGTTCAGCTTGGGGACCATCTGCCCCAGCGGCATGGACAGGTGGCGGTGGATCAGCTTCGCGCCCTGCGGCGTCTTGCCGCGCCGGACCGCGCCGGCCACCTGGATCCCCTCCTCGCGCATGGCCTGCCGGAGCGCCCCGGCGGCCAGGAGCGACGGGTCCGCCGCGCCCACCGGGTAGCGGTGCGGGCCGCGGCCGGCCACCCCGCCCTTGATGATGATGGTGTCCTGCCCCGGGTTCCTCACCGCGAAGCCGCGCCCTCCGCCGTTGCTGGAGCGGTTGATCACCGGGATCTCCGGCACGTCCGGCTCGCGCACGAAGGTGGTCCCCCCCGGCCCCGGGCTGACGTTGAGCCAGAGCATGTTGCGCTGGAAGGGGAGGCCGGTGACGGTGGGGGCGTAGTAGGCGGCGCCGTTGCCGGTGTCCGCCGGCCAGTGCGGGCCGTAGAAGAGGGTGTCGAAGACGGTGGCGTCGGCGATCACGCCGCCCTGCACCGCGCGCACGCCGCGCGCCCGGAGCTGCCGCGCCATGATGCGCAGCCGCTCCATGGGGTCCTTGTCGAACTCCGGGTAGCCGAAGGCCGGGTCGCCCGAGCCGCGCAGGTACACCGGCCCCTGCACCACGCCGTCGGCGGGGATCCCGCCGGGGACGAGGACGTCCGTGGGGAAGCGGAAGTCCGGCCCCATGGTGGACAGCGCCCAGATGGCGGTGAACACCTTGTTGTTGGAGGCCGGGATCATGACCGAGTCGGCGTTCACCGCGAACAGGGGCCGCTTCCGGTCCATGGACCAGGCGAACACGCTCCACTCGTCGGCGCTGCCGCCGAGCAGCCCCTGCACGGTGGCCTGCAGCGGGGGCTGCGCCGCCTGGCGCGACTCCACGGTCCCCGGCAGCGCCAGGGCGGCGGCGAAAGCGGCGAGCCCGAGGGCCCGCCGCCTGAAGGTGGTGCGTCTCATCGTCTCCGGTGTGGTGCTTCGGTGTTTCCCGGCCGGGCCTCGCCGCGCGCCGCCCGTCACAGGGGGTGCGGGGTGGAGGCCGGCGCCTCCGGCTGCGGGCTCGATTGCCCGCCGTTCATCTCGTGCAGCTGCTCCAGCATCATCTGCTGCACGCGGAAGGAGGCGCGCGAGTTCTCCTCCATGTCCAGCGTCACCTCGAAGAACGCCGCCACCGCGAACATCACCACGGCGGTGAGCACCGTCCCCAGCAGGGTGAGCGCCCCCGCCTGCACGCTCATGTCGTCGCCGCCGATGCCGTAGGCGAACATCAGCCCGCCCACCAGCAGGGTGGCGATCCCCAGGAAGCGCAGGAACCCCATGAGAAAGCGCAGCCCGCCGTAGCGCTGCTCCACCCCGGCGAGACGCGCGGGGGTGCGCCGCTCCCGCAGCAGGGCGTGGCAGTTGGGGCAGTGGTCCACCCGGGGATCGTCCACCACGGTCCCGCAGCTGGTGCACTGGACCGGGGTGCTGAAGAGGTGCATGCTCATCTGACTCGCGCGCGATTCCGGGGAACGGGCGCGACGGAGCGGCGCCCGCCGCCCGTCCGCACCGACGCCGGTGGACGGAGCAACGGGCGTGCCAGGCATCGCCCCTGTCCGGGTTCGTGCGACCGGCGGCCGCCGGCCGCGGCGCGTCTACGCCAGCAGGGCGTCGTCGCGCCACGATCCGCCGCGCCCGCCCGCCGCGCGGACGGCGGCGGCGAGGCGGCGCATGCGCACCAGGCGCAGCGAGCGGAAGGTGTGGCGCACCACGCAGCGGAAGCGGCGGCAGCCGCGGCACTCCAGGTCGAAGCCGGTGGCGTCCAGCGGGAGGTAGCGCGTCAGCCGCGTCCCCGGGCGGGCTTCCAGCAGCTCGCCGCAGCAGGGACAGCCGGGGTCGCGCCCCTCGCGGAGCTGCCGGTCGATCTCGCGGCCGTCGCGGAGCTCGAAGCTGCGCCAGGAGGCGCGGACGCGGCGCGGGGAGGGGAGGGCGGACTGGCGGGTCGGGTTCATGCCATGTGGGGGTTGGGCGCCGGGTCCCCGGTCCGGGAGCGGTCCGGGAAGGTGCCGGCGGTGAGGTGGCGGGACGGCGGGACGGCGGGGCCGTGCGGGGCGTCGGCAAGCGGCGGGCGGACCTCCACGAACGCGGCGTGCACCGCGTCCACGGCCAGGGTCGCGCCGCCGGCCAGCTCCACGGTCAGCCCGTGGGCGCCGCGCTCGCGGACGCGCACCCGGGATCCCACCCGGATCCCGACGTCCTCGAAGCGCTGGCGCAGACTTCCGAACAGGATGTGGACCACTTCGACGAGCTCTCCCGGGGCGGCCTCCGCGAGGGCGTGGAGGGGCTCCGCGTCGGGCCGGGGGTGGGCGGCCATGGTGACTCCCGGACGTGGGGGGTGTCCGTCCGAACCGTGGGAAATAGGGAAAACAGTTGACGGCAAATCGGGTGCCAGCGAGCCCATCCCCGGCCACTTTCCGCGAACGCCCCACCCCGCATCACCCCGCACTCCCGCCCTCCCCTGCTTTCGCGCTCCCGCACTTTCGCACGTTCGCACTTCCGTGTCTACTCCTCCAGGTCGCACCACCGCAGCATCTCCCCCAGCGGCGGGTGGCCGTCGTGGTGCCAGGTGCCGGGGGGCCACGCCATCTTCCCCAGCGGCGCCACCCGGCTGGCGCCGGCGCGGCCCAGCGCGGCGGCGAGCCGCTCCGTGCGCTCCGGGGACGCGGCCACGCCCACGGTCTGGAGGAGCGACGCCGTCCCGGCGGCCAGCGCGGGGACGGCGTCCAGCGAGGGCACCGGCTTGACCCGCACCACGCGGTTCAGGCACGAGGGCGCGAAGGCGGGATCCGCCTCGTAGACCACCGTCCAGGCGGTCCCCCGCGCCGAAGCGTGCAGCTCCACCCCGCCCCCGGCGAGCTGCGCGAACTCCGCCTCGCCGCGGAGCTGGCGGATCGCCGAGGCCTCGCTGCGGGCCACGGCGCCTCGGGGGAGCTCCCGCTCCGTGTCCGCCATGGCCGCCGCCAGCAGGCGCGCCCACGCCCGCGGGTCGGCCGCGCCGCCCTCCTCCACGTAGAACAGGTGCGGCGACACGCACCCCTGCTGGTCGAAGGTGGCCACTTCCAGCGCCGCCGCCGCCGCCACCCCCGCCGCCGCCTCCGCGTCCGCCAGCGCCTCCCGCCCCACCACCCCGAACGACAGCTTCGGCCCGTACGCCAGCACCCGCGTCCCCGCCGGCGTCGCCCCGCGCACCGCCGCCACCGCCTCCGCACCGCCGTACACCACCACCGCGTCCGCCATCCCCAGCGCCACCGCCTCCAGGGCGTCGTCCCCGCCGTGCCAGTACGACACCGCAAGGCACTCGCCCAGCTCCGGGTCCTCCTCCGCCACGCCCCGCGCGAAGAGCGCCGCCAGCAGCGGCTCCCCCACCGCCGGCTTCCCCAGCGCCGCCGACTTCACCAGCAGCGAGCGCACCAGCGACGTCACCGCCACCCCCGGGACGTTGCCGCTGAACACGTGCGTCGCCACCCGCGGCCCGAACGCGCGCGTCTTTCCCGGGGCGTGGCGGCGCGGGCGGAAGCCGTCCAGCACCGCCGGGTCCTCCAGCTCCGAGCGCAGCAGCGCCCGCAGCCGGTCCGCCCGCCACTCCGGCGTCATGCGGTCCAGCACCAGGCGCACCATGGGCGGCGAGTAGCCGGTGATGCGCGGGAGCGCCGCCTCCGCCAGCTTCCGCAGCGGGTCCTTCGCGTCCTGGAGCCGGGCCGCGACCCGGTCCACCACGCGCACCACGTCGTGCACCGGGCGGTCGGCCAGGTAGCGGTCGCGCGCCTCCCCCAGGGCTTCCACCTGCTTCCTCAGCAGGGGGGCGTCCACCATGGGCACGCGCAGCTCCATCGCCGTGTCGCCCTGGCCGTAGGGCCAGATCGAGGTCGGCGGGTCCGGGAGCGCGGGGAGGTGGAACGCGTCGATCTTCACTGCTTTCCTGCTGCGTGAGTGTTGCTTCGTCGTGTCGGGGCGGGCCGCTGCGGAGCCCGGCGGAAACTGCCCCGCCGGTCTCCTCCGCGGGCTCCGGGAACCCCGCCAAACAGCCGGCGGGTTTCCCTCCGCCGGGGTGAGCCAGCCGAAACAGCCCGGCTGTCTCCCCCCGCACAGCATGCGGGGGATACAACGAAAACCACGGAACGGCAAAAACAGAAGCCCCTCCCCCGAATCGGGGGAGAGGCTAAGATCCCGGACCGCCGTCGCCGTTGCAGGCTGTTCCCTGTTCCCTGTTCCCTGTTCCCTGTTCCCTATAAAAAGTCCCAGAACGTCGGGCGGGTCTCCACGACCACCTCCCAGCGGCCGCCGCGGCCCAGGCCGCGGGCCAGGTCCACGCGCACGATGTCGTAGAAGATCCCCAGCCCCGCGCCGATGCTGGCGCGCACGCCGTCCGTGGTCCGCGACGGCCAGGCGGCGAGGGCGTCCTCGCCGGCGCCGCCCGCGTCCGTCCACCCCGCCGCCCCCAGGAGGCGGCCGCGCAGCCAGGGGGCGGCCAGGTCGGCGGAGGCGGCGGCGCGCGCCAGGGCGAAGCGGTCGCCGCCGAAGGAGCGGAAGCGGAAGCCGGGGACGGTGCCGCGGCCGCCGAGCAGGAACAGGCCCTGGCGGGGCAGGTCGCCCAGCGCCATGCCGGCGGCGGCGTCCAGCTCCAGCAGCGCGTCGCGTGCCGGCCAGCGCCGCAGCCACTGCGCGTCCGCCACGGGGCGGAGGAAGCCGCGGACCGCGTCGTCGCCGTCCAGGCGGCCCGCGTCCAGCGTCACGCCCGCGCCCCACCCCGCCGCCACGTCCGAGGGGATGGCGCGCCGCGCCGCGAGCGTCGCCCCCAGCAGCGTCCCCCGGTCGATCCCCGCCACGCGCCGGAAGCCGTCGCCCAGGAGCGAGAAGTCCGTGGTCAGCGCCGCCGACCGGTGAGCCTCCGCCCGCCCCGCCGCCGAAAACGTCCACCCCGGCGCCAGGGGGGCGCGCAGGCGCAGCTCGCCGCCGCGCGCGTAGTAGGGATCCGTGTAGTCCTCGCCGGCCAGCAGCGCCGAGAGCGTGTTCACCACGCCCGACGCCGCCGGGGCGATGCCCACGTCGCGCGGCAGGTTGTAGTACGCCGTGGCGTCCAGCGCCGCGGCGCCACGGGTCCAGCTCGCCCCCACCTCCGCCAGCGCGTGCTCCGCGCCGAACGCGTACCCCCCGCGGACGCGCGCCGCCAGCCCCTCCGAGGGGCGGAAGGCGAGCCCCGCCCCCACCACCGCCCCCTCCGCGCGACCGTAGCGCAGCGTTTCCGACGCCGTCCCCACGTCCAGCCGCGACGCCGGCAGCCCGCTCAGCACGCGCGCGCGGGCCAGCTCCATCGCCTGGCGCCGCACCTCCGCCAGCTCCGTGTCCGGCCCGATCCCCTGCTCCCGCAGCTCCTCGTACAACCCCTGCTCGAAGGCGAACTCCTCGCGCTGCGTCTGCGGCACCGCCACCACCTTGGGGCCGCGGAAGAAGTCGTCCGCGATGGGCTGGTTGAAGCGGTAGTTGGACACCCGCATGGTGGCGCGGATCACCCCGCCCGCGGGAAAGTCCAGCTCCGGGAGCTGGCGGCGGATCTCCACCTGCTGCTGGTTGGGGAGCCAGAAGCGCTCCTTCCACAGCCCGTTGTCCAGCGAGATGTTGATGTAGTCCAGGTACCGGTCCACGTACGACGAGGGCGTGAAGGTGAAGTCCATCCTCACCAGGTCGCCGCGCCGCTGGTCCACGAACACCGAGCCCAGGAACGCCGGCTGGTCCATGTCGCGCGGGCGCACCCGCACCTCGTACACGCGCACCGGCTCCGCCGCGCCCGGGAGGCGGATCGACAGCGAATCCGCCACGCGGAAGCGGTAGAACGCCTCCGAGCCCCGCGCCGCCGGGTGCAGCACGTCGCGCACCTCGTCGCCGTCGCCCAGGCGAATGCGCTCGCCGAAGTTGTCCTGCACCACGCTCAGGTGGTCCAGGTGGTAGTTGATGTTGGTGGGGAGCTTCTTTTCGTCGCGCAGCCCCACGATGCGCTGCTTGGAAAAGGCCGGCGCCTTCCAGTACACGTCCAGCGCCACCTGGTCGGTCTTCACCAGCGTGCGGTCGCCGGTGTCGCGCCGGTCCAGGTAGAAGTACACGTAGCCGCGCGCGTCCGCCTGGTAGCTGGCCAGCGCGGTGTCGGCGTTGGTCTCGGCGCGGCGCGCCTGGGCGCGCCGCACCAGCTCCAGCACCCGCGCGTCGTCCCACCCGGGCTCGCGCGGGGCGGCCTCCTGCGCGTGGAGCGCCGGGGCGGCGAGGAGGGCTGCGGCGAGGAGGAGGAGCGGCGTTCGGCTCATGTCGTGGCTGGGATGCGGATCCGCCTGCAACGGCTTTGAACTGCGGGTTCGGGCGTGCCCCCGGCTGGCGCCGGGGTCGGGCTTCGGCTCCGTAAGCCCGCAAACAACGCGGGCTAACGGAGTCGAGCCCCGGCGGAAACAGCCCCGCCGGGTCTCGCCCCT
>JBEVLE010000786.1:0-3492 GCA_040509335.1 Longimicrobiaceae bacterium
CCCCCGCAAGGGGGGAGGGGGAGGACGGCGGGGTGGAGGCGGGGTTCGGGCGAGCCTCGGCAGGCCCCCTCCCCAACCCCTCCCCCGCAAGCAGGGGCGGGGCTTTTGTTTCTGCCGGTCTGCCCCTGGCCCCCGCTTGCGGGGGAGAGGGGGTCGGGGGGAGAGGGGGCCCTCCGCGGACGCCAGCGCCACCCCCGCGTGAGGGATTTCGGCCCGAAGGGGCGAGACCGCGCGGCTGTTTGCGCGGGCTCGACTCCGTTGCAGACGGTAGTTTCGTCTGCTACGGAGCCGAAGCCCGACCCCGGCGCCAGCCGGGGACACGCCCAAACCCCGCTCTTTTTTGTTTACAGGAACGGCCTCTCCTTGGCGTTGGCACGCGACAGGCGTACGACGGTGCTGTCGTCCGTCACCTGCACGGGAAAGTTCCAGTACAGCTCGCTATAGGGGAGCGTGTACCGGGCGTACACCCACCAGCGCCCCGGCTCGGCGGTGAAGGTGACGGTCCCCGAGGCGTCGGTGGTGTCGGCGAGCTCCTCGCGGTCCGCGTTCAGGGCCCGCCCCGCGGCCAGCGAGTCGAAGGGGGCGTAGGTGTCCTGCGCCCAGGCGCGGCGGGCGGCGCGCAGCGAGTCCGCCCGCGCGAACACCGCGCGCCGGACCGCCTGGAAGCGCGCCACCGCGGTGTCCCCGCGCTGTCGCACGGCGCGCTCCTCGGCGGCGAGGCCCTGCAATTGCTGAAGCAGCTCCGGGGGAATGGCGGGCTCGGGCGCGTCGGCCGCCTCGGCGAGTGAATCCAGGACCTCGTCGCGGTCGTAGGGGAGCAGGCGGACCGGGAGGTCCGCGACCGGCGCGCCGTCCAGGTCGGTGCGGACGGCCACGCGCGGGCCGCCGTCGCCGCAGGCGGCGAGCGCGAGCGACACGAGCAGGACGGCGTGCGGGACGGGACGAGATCTCATCGGCGGCTCCGGCTGTGGAAACGAAACGAAACGTGAAGCAACGTACGGAAATACGGAACCGGCAACAAGCGAGAAGCGTGCTCCCGTGGCGGGCGGCGCTCCTCGCGCTCCTCCTGGGCGCGCTGTGGGCGCTCCCCGCGGGCGCGCAGCTCCGGCTGCCGCGCCCCACGGGGTACGTCAACGACTTCGCCAATGTGATCCCGGCCGAGCAGGAGGCCGCCATCGACGCCGTGGTGCAGGAGGTGCGCACCCGGTCCGGCGGCGAGATCGCGGTGGTGACGCTCCCCTCGCTGGAGGGCCGCCCGGTGGACCAGGTGGCGCTCCAGGTCCTGCGCGACTGGAAGGTGGGGGGCGTGGCGCGCGGGACCACCGCGGGGGACACGCTGGCCAACACCGGCACCGTGGTGCTGGTCGCGCCCACGGAGCGCCGGGCGTACGTCGCCACCGGCTACGGCACCAACACCTTCATCACCGCGGCCGAGGCCGGGCGGATCCTGGACCAGTACATGGTCCCGCAGTTCCGCGCGGGCGACTACGGCACGGGGACGCTGGAGGGCGTGCGCGCGGTCGCGCAGCAGTACGCCGGCCGCTTCGGCTTCCAGCTCACCGGCGAGGTGCCCCGCGCCGCGGACCCGCGGGCGCCGGTGCAGCGCCCGGTCTCCGGCGGCGGCGGGATGGGAAAGCTGATCTTCTACATCATCGTCGCCATCTTCCTGTTCAACATGTTCCGGGGCGGCGGGGGCGGGGGGCGCGGCGGGCGCAGGCGCCGCTACGGCGGGCCCGTCATCCTCCCCTTTCCCATGGGCGGCGGAGGGTGGGGCGGAGGCGGCGGCTTCGGGGGCGGGGGCGGCTTCGGGGGCGGCGGGTTCGGCGGCTTCGGGGGGGGGAGCGGCGGCGGCGGCGGGGCCGGGCGGGGGTGGTGAGGCGGGCGACCGGAACACGGAGAGGAGAGATGGGCAAAGAGACGGGCCGGGCGGAGCAGCTCGCCAGGGACCTGGCACGCACCTACGGCGGGGAGCTGGTGTCGGTGGTGCTGTACGGCTCCGCCGCGCGCGGCGAGTACGTGGAGGGGCTCTCCGACCTCAACGTGCTGGTGCTGCTGCGCGACACCGCGCCCGCCACGCTCCGGCGCGGCACCGAGCTGGCGCGCGCCTGGGTGGGGGAGGGGAACCCCCCGCCGCTGGTGATGGGGGAGGAGGAGTGGCGGCGCTCGGCGGACGTGTTCCCCATCGAGCTTTCCGACATCCGCGACGCGCACCGCGTGCTGCACGGCGGCGACCCGTTCGCGGGGATCGCAATCGACCCCGCCGACCTGCGGCTGCAGTGCGAGCACGAGCTCAAGGGAAAGCACATCCAGCTCCGCGAGCGCTACCTGTTCTCCTCCGGCGCGCCGGAGGAGCTGGGGGCCGTGCTGAGGAAGTCGCTTTCCACCTTCCTGGTGCTCTTCCGCGCGGTTCTGCGGCTCACCGGGGAGGAGGGCGTGCGCGAGCCGGAGGCGGTGATCCGGCGCACGGCCGAGCGCGCCGGGTTCGACCCGGCGCCGCTGCTGGAGATCCTCCGCGCCCGGCAGGCCGGCGGGGAGTTCCGTCCCGACCCCGACTCCCCGGTGGTCACGGGGTACCTGGAGGCGGTGGGGCGGGTGGTGGAGTTCGTGGACGGCTTAGGGAACAGGGAATAGGGAACAGGGAACAGCCTGCAAACCGCCCGGCGGTCGCGGATCGGGCTGGCGATCGTGCCCTGGACAATCTCGAACATTCGGAGGAACGACGATGCGGCGTGTCAGACTGGCGGTGCTCCTGGTGGCTGCGGCGGTGCTCCCGGGGTGCGGGTACAACCGGATCCAGGAGCTGGACGAGCGGACCGAGGAGCTCAAGTCCAACGTGGGGGTGGAGCTGACCAACCGGAACCAGCTGATCCCCAACCTGGTGGCGACGGTCAAGGGGGCGGCGGCGTTCGAAAAGGACACGTACACCGGCGTGGCCGAGGCCCGCGCCGGGCTGCGGGGCGCCGAGGCACAGCTCACCCAGTCGCAGCAGCAGGTGGCGCAGGCGGTGCAGAGCGGCGACGTGAACCGGCTGTCGCAGGCGGACCAGGCGGTGACGCGCTCCATCGGCACCTACCTGAACCTGGCGGTGGAGGCGTACCCGCAGCTCAAGGCCACGCAGAACTTCACCATGCTCCAGGACCAGCTCACCGAGAGCGAGAACCGGATCAGCGTGGCGCGCCGGGACTACAACGCGGGGGTGCGGGAGTACAACGCGTACATCCGCTCGTTTCCGCAGGTGGTCACGGCGCGGGTGACGGGGGCGCAGCGCAAGGAGCCGTTCCAGCCGCCCGCGGGGTCGGAGCAGGCGCCCAACGTGGACTTCGGACAGCCGTAAGGGCTGGATCCGCTTGGTGAGGCGGGGCCGCTCCGGAGCCGGACGATACTGCCGTCCGTCTCCTGCGCGGGTCGCGGAGCCAGCGGAAACTGCCCCGCTGTCTCCGCTCCGGCTCCGGGAACCTCACGCAAACGGCCGCGTGAGTTTCCCTCCGCATG
>JBEVLE010000787.1:0-7765 GCA_040509335.1 Longimicrobiaceae bacterium
AGGGATTACGGCCCGAAGGGGCGAGACCCGGCGGGGCTGTTTCCGCCGGGGCTCGACTCCGTTGCAGACGGTCGTTTCGTCTGCTACGGAGCCGAAGCCCGACCCCGGCGCCAGCCGGGGGCACGCCCGAACCCGGCAGTAAAAACCCGGTCCGTCGTCACCTGGCACGCTAGCTGCGCGGGCACGGGTGATTTCGGCTGGCATCCGTTTCCGCCGCCTCCCGGCGCGCCGCGGCGTGGCGCCGCGCCCGATCCACGCGTTCCTTCGCGCATGCCGAACCGTCCCGAGCCGAGTTTTTCCGCGCGCCTCCGCTGCGCCGCGCGCCTCGCAGCCGCGTGCGCGGCGGCGGCGCTCGCCGCGTGCGCGCCCAGCGTGCCGCAGACCGGGCCGTACCCGGGGCTCGCCGAGTTCGCGGGCAAGGAGGTGCGGAGCGTGGACTTCGCCGGGGAGCAGGCGGTCCCCCGCGACACCCTGCACGCGGTGCTCTCCACCCGGCCCAGCAGCTGCGAGTCGCTGGGGCTCCCCGTGTGCCTGTTCGGGATCGGGCGGCAGACCCACCGGCTGGACCTGAACGACCTGCAGCAGGACGTCGCCCGCATCCAGCTGGTGCACCGCGACCACGGCTACTACGGGACGCGGGTCACCCCCACGGTGGAGAACGTGGGGGAGGACGCGGTGGCGGTGCGCTTCGGCATCGTGCCGGGCGACCTGGTGAGGGTGGACTCGCTGGAGGTGGTGGGGACGGAGGGGATCATCGGGGCGGACGTGCTGGTCCCCCGCCTCCCCCTGGAGCGCGGCGGACCCTTCCGGCGCAACGGCTTCCTGGCCGCCGCCGACACCATCCGCGGCCGGCTGCTGGAAAGCGGCTACGCCTACTCGCAGGTGCTCCGCAACTACGACCTGGACACCATCGCCGACGTGGCCCGCGTGCGCTACGAGGCGGTGCCGGGGCCGCTGGTGCACGTGGACACGGTGGTGGTCGTGGGCGCGGCGCGGCTGAGCCAGCGCACGGCGCGGCGCCAGCTCAGCATCAAGGCGGGTGACGTGCTCCGCCCCTCGGAGCTGACCCGGAGCCAGCGCAACCTGTACGACTTCCAGATCGTGAACTTCGCCGCGGTGGAGCTCGCCCCGGACTCGCTGCAGCTCAACCCGGACAGCGCGAGCGCCACCGTGCTGGTGCGCGTGGTGGAGGCTCCGCAGTACCTGGCGGAGGTGGCGGGAGGATACGGCACCATCGACTGCCTGCGGACGGAGGCACGGCGCCTGGACCGCAACTTCCTGGGGGGCGGTCGCACCCTGGAGCTGTCTGGGTCGGTGTCCAAGGTGGGCGCGGGGGAGCCGCTGGACGCCGGCTTCCAGAACAGCCTGTGCAAGGCGCTCCAGGACGACACGCTGGGCAACGTGCTCAACTACCGCGTGGCCGCGGACTTCGTGCAGCCGCGCCTGTTCGGGACGCAGACCAGCACCACGCTCAACCTGTACACCGAGCGCATCTCCGAGCTGGAAACCTACCTGCGCACCTCCAGCGGCGGGCGGCTGGCGGTGATCCGCGAGATCGCCAACCAGACGCTCGCCACCGCGGCGGTCAACGTGAACCGCGGATCCACGCTGGCCGAGCCCATCTTCTTCTGCTTCTCGCTGGAGGTGTGCACGCGGGAAGCGATCGACACCCTGCAGGAGAGCCGCTGGTCCAACTTCTTCACGCTTTCCATGGTGCGCGACCGCACCCGCTCGGACGTGTACCCGGTGGGCGGATACCAGGTGCGCGGCAGCGCGGACTGGGCGACGCAGTTCCTGGCCTCGGACGACCGCTACCTGCGCCTGTTCGGCGACGCCACGGCGTACCGGCAGGTGCGCGAGGGGTGGGTCCTCGCCGGGCGGCTCCAGGCGGGGACCTTCCTGGAGGGGGTGGTGGGGAGCCAGGGGTACATCCCGCCGGACCGCAAGTTCTACGCGGGCGGGCCCAACAGCGTGCGCGGCTTCCGCCGCAACGGGCTGGGGCCGCGCGTGTACCTGGACACCCCCGAGCTGGGCGACGAGCCGGACAGCCTGGGCGTGGTCGCCCGCGACACCACGCCCGCGGGGATCGGGGGGACGCGGATGCTGGTGACCTCGCTGGAGCTGCGCATGCCCTCGCCGTTCTTCAGCGAGAACCTGCGCATCGCCGCGTTCGTGGACGGCGGGCGGGTGTGGACCAGCCCCAGCGACACGCTGGTGGGCGAGTCGCGCTTCCGCTTCACCCCGGGCGCGGGGCTGCGCATCCAGACGCCGGTGGGCCCCATCCGCCTGGACGCCGCCTACAACCCGTACCCGGACCCGGTGGGCCCCCTGATCCGCTTCACGGAGGAGGGCGACCCGGTGACGCTGGAAAGGGAGTACGACCCCGGGGACAAGTTCCTGCGGCGGTTCGTGTTCTACATCGCGGTGGGACAGGCGTTCTGATGGCGCGGCTCACGCCTCCGCAGCGTGCCGGGCTCGCCCTCGCGGGCGCCCTGATCGGGCTCCTCCTGCTGTGGGTGGGGTTCCGGGTGTACGTGCGCGAGGCGGCGCTGGACGAGGCGGCGCTCCAGGTGCAGAACCGGCTCCGCCTCCCCCGCTCGGCCTTCGAGCTGGAGGAGGTGTCGGAAGACGGGACCATGCGCGTGCTGCTGCGGCGCCTGGCCGTGCTGGATCCCGCCCGCGACACCATCCTGTACGCCCCCACCGCGCGCCTCACCTTCCGCGCCGACGCGCTGGGCGGCACCGGGCCCATCCGCTTCGACCGGCTGGACGTGGAGGAGCCGTACCTGCGGCTGGTGGAGCGGCCGGACGGGGAGTGGAACCTGACGCAGGCGCTGCGGGTGGAGGCGGACGGGAGCGAGGTGCGCTTCGCCGCGGGGGCGGACACGCTGGAGGACGCGTCCCGCCCGCTCCTGTTCCGCGACGTGCGGCTCACGGACGGCCGGGTGATGGTCGCCACCGGGGTGCAGCCGGGCGATTCGCTCCCGGCGGTCTTCGCCTCGCGCGGGGGGCCGCCGCTGGTGCGCATGGGCGGGCGGACGATGCTGGTGCGCCGGGCGCGCGACGTGGACGCGCGCCTGTCGTCGCTGCGGGTGGGAGGCACGCAGGGGTGGCGCGCGGACGTGTCGGAGCTGACGGCGGAGGTGTCCAACCCGGACATGCGGGTGGCGCAGCTGCGCGGCTGGATCGAGCAGGTGGCGGCGGACCGCTACCGCTTCGACCTGGAAACGCTGCGCACCCCCTTTTCCACCTTCGCCGGGGAGGGCGCCTTCCGGCTGGCGGAAAGCGGCATCCTGTGGGACGCGCGGGTGCGCGCCGCCCCGCTGGACTTCCGCGACCTGCGCGGGCTGGGCTTCGGCATCCCGGAGGGGGGACGCGCCGCGTTCACGCTGGACGTGAGGTCGCTCCCCGACGGGCGCACGTCGCTGCGCTCGCCGGACGCGACCGTCACCACCCGGGAGTCGCGCGTCTCCGGGCGCTTCGCGGCGACGGGGGGCGGCGGGCGCCCCTGGGCGTTCTCGGACACGCGGCTCGTGCTGGACCCGCTGGACTTCGCCACCGTCGACCAGCTGGGCTTCGCGGAGATCCCGTACGACGGCACGGTACGCGGCACGGTGGCCAGCCTGGACGTGCTGGAGCAGGGGCGCCCCGGCGCGCTGCGCATCGACCTGGCGGCCAGCTTCCGCCCGCGCGGCGCCACGGGCGAGCCCTCGGTGGTGGCGGCCGCGGGGAACGTGACGGTGGGGGGCGCGGCGCCCTTCCGGCTGGACGGGGTGCGCGTCGAGGCGCGGCCGGTGTACCTGGCCGCGCTCGCGCCCATGATGGGCGACACGGCGCAGGCCGGGCTGCTGCGGGGGACGCTGCGCGGCACCGCGACGGCCAGCGGCACCCCGGCCGACCTGCGGGTGACGGGCGGCACGCTGGCGTACGAGGTGGGCGACGCCCCGCCCACGCGTGTCACCGACCTGGAAGCGCGCTTCGCCACCAGCCCGGCGCTGCGCTACGAGGTCACCGGGCGCGCCGCGCCGCTGGCACTCGCCACGCTCACGGAGCTGTTCCCGCAGCTCCCCTTCCGGGCGGCGACGCTGAGCGGCCCCTTCCGCGTGTCCGGCACCGCCGCGCGCGCCGCCTTCGACCTGGACTTCCAGGGCTCCGCCGGGCGCCTGGCCGCGCGCGGCACCGTGCTCCCCGGCGAAACCCTCCGCTTCGACGTGACGGGCCAGGTGGAGGCGTTCCGCTCCGGGGTGCTCCTCGCGGCGTCCAACCCGGTGCAGGGGCCGCTCAGCGGCACCTTCGCGGCGCGCGGGAGCGCCGCGGACTTCCGCTTCGACGTGGACCTGGCGCACCAGGGCGGGACCTTCGACCTGGGCGGGCGGGTGCGCGACCCCGGCGACGGGATGCAGTTCGACGTGGCCGGCCGGGTGGCGGACTTCCGCCTGGGCACGGTGCTGGGGCGGCCGGGGCTGTTCAACTCGCCGCTCACGGGGCCCATCGCGCTCGGCGGGGGCGGGCGGCAGCCGTACCGCTTCGACGTGGACCTGCGCGGCCCGGTGGGGCTGCTGGACCTGGAAGGGTGGTTCCGCCCCGGCGAGGTCCCCTCCTACTTCGTCACCGGGCGCGTGGCGGGGGTGAACCCGCAGGAGCTCCCCGGGGGGCGGGGGATGCCGGCGGGGAACCTGACCGCGGCGCTGCGGGTGGAGGGGCGGGGGACCACGCCGGAAACGTTCGAGGGGAGCGTGGACCTGGTGGCGCAGTCCTCCACGCTGGCGGGGCAGCCGCTGGACGCGGCCACGGTGCGCCTGGCCGCGCGCGGCGGGATCCTGCAGGTGGACACGCTGGAGGCCAGCTTCCGCGGCGCGCGGGTGGCCGCGTCGGGGGCGTGGGGGCTCACCCGTCCCGCGGCGGAGCCGCTGCGCATCTCGCTCGCGGCGCGCGACCTGGCTACCTTCGCGCCGATGCTGGCCCGCGCCGGGGTGGCCCCGCCCGACCTGGCCGGCTCGGTGGCGCTGGACGGCACGGTCTCCGGCACCTTCCGCAGCCCCGCCTTCGACCTGTCGGGGAGCGGGAGCGGGCTGCGCTACGGCACCTGGCGCGCCGGGACGCTGGCCCTGAAGGCGCAGGGCTCGCTGGGGCCGCAGGGGTGGCGCGGCTTCGGCAACCTGCAGGCGGACGAGGTGCTCCTGGCCGGGCGCGAGGAGTTCCAGAACCTGCGCCTGGAGCTGAACGCCGCCCCGGGGCTGGCCACCTTCGGGGTGTTCGCCCGGCGCGACGGGACCAGCGACCTGGCGGCGGCGGGGACGCTGGCGCTGGAGGGGCGCGAGCTGCGCGGGGTGGAGCTACAGTCGCTCGCCATGCGATTGGGCGACGCCTCGTGGCAGCTGATGCAGCCCTCGCGCATCGTGTGGGGCGGGGTGCAGGGGATCGAGGTGGAGCGGCTTGCGCTGCGCCGCACCGGCGGGCGGGGCGGGGTCATCGAGCTGGACGGCCGCCTCCCCCCCACCGGGAACACCGACCTGCGGCTCAACCTGGCCGGGGTGGAGCTGGCCGACCTGCGCCGCATCACCACGGCCGCGCCGGACGTGGGCGGCGTGCTCAACCTGAGCGCCGTGCTCGCCGGCCCGGTGGGCTCGCCGGAGATGACCATCACGGGCTCGGTGGACTCGCTGAGCTACGGCGGGGTCGTCACGGAGCGGGTGGCGATCGACGGGCGCTACACCGGGCGGCAGCTGGTGGGGAACGCCCGGCTGCGCATGGCCGGGGAGGACATCCTCACGGTGGAGGCCGCGCTCCCCATGCTGATCTCGCTGGGCGGCACGGTTCCCGGCTTCGAGCTGCTGCGCGACGAGCCGCTGCGCGCCCGCCTGGTGGCCGACTCGCTCCCGCTGGGGCTGGTGGCCGCCTCCTTCCCCACCGTGGCGGAGAACGCCGAGGGCGCGTTCTCCGCGGACGCCACGGTGACCGGGACGCTGAACGACCCCACCGTGAACGGGGGGGCGCACCTCCACCAGGCGGCGGTCACCGTGATCCCGCTGGGCCGGCGCTTCACCGAGATCGACGCGCGCCTGGCGCTCCGCGGCGAGGAGATCCGCATCGACACGCTCTCCGCCCGCAGCGACGGCACGGCCAGCCTCACCGGGAGCGTCCTCCTGGACGAGCCCGGCGAGCCGCGGGTGCTCCTCCGGCTGGTGGCGGACGGCTTCGACGTCATCGACCGGGAGGACCTGGCGAGCCTCAAGGTGTCGTCCGACCTCACCCTGTCCGGGCGCCTCCCCGAGGCGACGCTTTCCGGCCGGCTGACGCTGGACGAGGGGACCATCCGCATCCCCACGCTGGGGGAGCGCGGCGAGGTGGCGATCGTGGACGCGGAGGTGGGGGAGATCGGGGCGGACACCATCCCGGAGGCGCTGTCCGGCGCGTCGGCGGCGGCAATGTTCGGCGGGCTGCGGGTGTCCGCGCTGCAGGTGGTGGTGGACGAGGGGGTGTGGCTGGAATCGGAGGACGCGCGGCTCCAGATCCGCGGCGACATGCTGGTGACGCGGGCCGGGGCCGAGCCCCGCATCTACGGCGACCTGGAGGTGGTGCGCGGCTCCTACGCGCTGCGGGTGGGCCCGCTGCGGCGGGAGTTCGACATCGAGCGCGGCCTGGTGCAGTTCTACGGGACGCCGGACCTCAACCCCACGCTGGACATCGTGGCGGTCAACCAGGTCCGCACGCTGGACCCGGGGGCGAGCGGGTCGGTGCTGGAGGTGCAGGTGCAGGTGGGCGGCACGCTCCAGGCCCCCACGCTCCGGCTCAGCTCCAACACCCGGCCGCCGCTCCCCGAGTCGGAACTGCTCAGCTACCTGATCTTCGGGCGCTCCACGGCGGGGCTGGGCGGGAGCACCGGGGCGCTCGCCCAGCAGATCCTGGCGCAGGAACTGTTCGGCGGGCTGGTGGCGGCGGAGCTGGAGCAGGAGCTGTCGCGCTCCGGCCTGGTGGACTACGTCCGCGTCCGCTCCCGCCCGGGCGAGGCCACCACGCCCTTCGGGTTCGGCGGCGCGCTGGGCGCGGTGGGGCTCAGCGCGCCCACCTTCGAGTTCGGCTGGGAGCTGAGCAACGACCTGTTCCTCACCGCCGAGATCGGCTTCCCGGCTCTGGAGCAGAGCCCGCTCTTCGGCATCGGCCTGGACTACCAGATCAACGAGCGCACCCGCGCCCGGCTGGCCCGCGAGGCGGTTCGCCGCGACGTGTTCACGCGCCCCTTCTACAGCGGGCCCGACCACCAGTGGACGCTGGACGTGCAGCACCGCTGGGAGTGGGGACGCACGCAGCCGGACAGCACCGCCCTGGACTCGCTCGCCGCCCGCGCGGCCGCGGCCCAGGCCGCCCCCGCCACGCCCCCGGTGCCCCCTGTACCGCAGCCGCAGGGAGCCGCCGAGGCCGTCCGCAACCCGCCGGCCGAGACGCCCAAGAAGGAGGAGGGGACCCGCTGAGGGTCCCCTCCCGTTTGGTGGCCGGGCCGGCGGCCCTCACCCGGCTCGCTTGAGGCTCGCCACCCTCTCCCAATTCTGGGAGAGGGGGCCAACTGCGGGTCCGGTGTAGTGCTCCCCCTCTCCCGCTTGCGGGGGAGGGGGCCGGGGGGAGGGGGCCTGCCGTTGCGTGAGGGATTTCGGCCCGAAGGGGCGAGACCGCGCGGCTGTTTGCGCGGGCTCGACTCCGTTGCAGACGGTTGTTTCGTCTGCTACGGAGCCGAAGCCCGACCCCGGCGCCAGCCGGGGGCACGCCC
>JBEVLE010000788.1:0-4951 GCA_040509335.1 Longimicrobiaceae bacterium
GCGTGAGGGATTTCGGCCCGAAGGGGCGAGACCCGGCGGGGCTGTTTCCGCCGGGGCTCGACTCCGTTGCAGACGGTCGTTTCGTCTGCTACGGAGCCGAAGCCCGACCCCGGCGCCAGCCGGGGGCACGCCCAAACCCTTCCGTTCCGTCCGGACCGGCTACTTCACGAACAGCATGTCCCGGTAGGTGGGAAGCGGCCAGTAGTCGTCCGGCACCACCTTTTCCAGCCGGTCCGCGACGCCGCGCACCGCCAGCATCGCCGGGACCACGTGGTCGCGCATGTGGTACGCCTTGCTGTGCACCTCCTCGCCGCCCAGCTCCTCGTTCTGCTCGATGAGCCGGTCCAGCGCGTCGCGCAGCTCGTCCACCAGGGCGTTCACCTTCTCCACCGTGCGCCGCAGGCCGCCGGCCTCCAGCCCCAGCCCGCGCGAGCGGTCGGTGGCGGCGAGCAGGTCGTTGAGGTAGCGCACCGCCGCCGGGAGGATCATGGTGCTGGCGATGTCCGCCGTGGTCTCGCCCTCGATGTTGATGGTCTTGAAGTACTGGTCCAGCGCCACCTCGTGCCGCGACTCCAGCTCCCGGTGCGACAGGACGCCGTACTTGGCGAACAATTCGCGGTTCTTGTCGGTGGCCAGCATCTCCAGCGCGTCCAGCGTGGTGCGCAGGTTGAGGAGGCCGCGCTCCTCCGCCTCGCGGTGCCACTCCTCGTTGTAGCCGTCGCCGTTGAACACGATGCGGCGCACCCGGCGCATCTCGGTGGACAGGAGCCGGCGGAGCGCCTCCTCGAAGTCGGCGCCGCCCTGGAGCTCGCCCTCCATCAGGGCGCACATCTCGTCCAGCGACTCGGCCATGATGGTGTTGAGCACCGTGGCCGGGAAGGAAACGGACTGCGACGCGCCCAGCGCCCGGAACTCGAACTTGTTGCCGGTGAAGGCGAAGGGCGAGGTGCGGTTGCGGTCGCCCGCGTGCTGCGGCAGCGTGGGAAGCACCTGCGCGCCCAGCCCCAGCAGCCCGCTCTGCTTGCTGGAGGTGGCGCTGCCGCTCTCCACCAGCTGCTCCAGCACGTCCGTGAGCTGGTCGCCCAGGAACACCGAGATGATCGCCGGCGGGGCCTCGTTGGCGCCCAGGCGGTGGTCGTTCCCCGCGAAGGCCACCGAGGCGCGGATCAGGTCCTGGTGCCGGTCCACCGCCCGCAGCACGGCCACGCAGAAGAACAGGAACTGCATGTTGTCGTGCGGCGTGTCGCCCGGCTCCAGCAGGTTGGCGGACTCGGTCCCCAGCGACCAGTTGAGGTGCTTGCCGCTCCCGTTCACCCCGGCGAAGGGCTTTTCCGCCAGCAGGCACGCCATGCCGTACTTCCGCGCGACCCCGCGCAGCGTCAGCATCATCAGCTGCTGGTGGTCGGCCGCCAGGTTGGCGTTCTCGTAGATGGGCGCCATCTCGAACTGCCCGGGCGCCACCTCGTTGTGCCGCGTCTTCACCGGCACGCCCAGCCGGTACAGGTCGCGCTCCACCTCGGTCATGAAGGCCAGCACCCGGTCGGGGATGGAGCCGAAGTAGTGGTCCTCCAGCTCCTGCCCGCGCGGCGGCTTCGCCCCGAACAGGGTGCGCCCGGTGGTCACCAGGTCGGGCCGCCGGTAGTAGAACTCCTGGTCGATGAGGAAGAACTCCTGCTCCGGCCCGCAGGTGGCGTTGACCCGGACGCCCTCGACGCCGAACAGCTTGAGGGCGCGGCGCGCCTGCTGGTCCAGCGCGCTCACCGAGCGCAGCAGCGGGATCTTGGTGTCCAGCGCGTCGCCCGTCCACGAGGCGAAGGCGGTGGGGATGGACAGGTAGCACCCCGCCGCCGACTCCACGATGAAGGCGGGGGAGGTGGGGTCCCACGCCGTGTAGCCGCGCGCCTCGAAGGTGGCGCGCAGCCCCCCCGAGGGGAACGACGAGGCGTCCGGCTCGCCCTGGATGAGCTCCTTGCCGTTGAACTCCGCCACCGCGCCGCCGCCCACGTTGGGCGTGATGAAGGAGTCGTGCTTTTCGGCGGTGAGGCCGGTGAGCGGCTGGAACCAGTGGGTGAAGTGCGACGCCCCGCGCTCCAGCGCCCACTCCTTCATGGCGATGGCGACGGCATCGGCGAAGGCGGGGTCCAGCGGCTGCCCCTGCTCCAGCGTGGACACCACGGCCCGGTAGACCTGCTTGGGGAGGCGCGAGCGCATCTCCGCCAGGCCGAAGATGTTGGTGCCGAAGATGGACTCGATGTCCGTCAGCTCGCTCTTGCGGCGGTCCACGGCCGGGCCGTTGCGGGCGGCCGGGGTCCACCCGGTGGCCGCGGCCAGGGTGTCGAAGCGGGGCGAAGGCTTGGGCATGGGCGGTGGTCCTATCAGGTGCGGGGTGGCGAGTCCAGCGACAGGCGGCTGGTCTCCTTGATGGTCGAAAGGACGATGCTGGTCTGCGTCCACTGGACGCCGTCCCAGGCCTGGATCTCGGCCAGGAGGCGCTCCAGCGTGGAGGTGCTCTCGGTGCGGACCTTGAGCAGGTGCGAGCCCTGCCCGGTCACCGAGTGGCACTCCAGGATCTCCGGGTGCGCGTCGACGCGCTCCAGGAAGTCGGCGTAGTGCTGCGACCCGGCGATCCCCACCGCCATGAACGCGGTGACGTCGCGCCCCAGCTTCTTGGGATCCAGCACGACGCTGAAGTGGCGGATGACCCCGCCCTCCTCCAGCTTGCGGAGCCGGTCGCCCACGGCGGGCCCGGAAAGCCCGACCGCGTGGGCGAGCTCCTGCTGCGAGGTGCGCCCGTGCTCCTGGAGCAGGGTCAGCAGGCGCAGGTCGATGCTGTCGATTCGAGCCACTTTGGAACGTACGCTTTCAAAAAGCAGGTGAATTCGATTACTCGCCTTCAATCGCAAGCAAGGTATGCGCCACCCCCGCATAACGCAAG
Source organism: Longimicrobiaceae bacterium (assembly GCA_040509335.1). GTDB lineage: Bacteria > Gemmatimonadota > Gemmatimonadetes > Longimicrobiales > Longimicrobiaceae > JAFAYN01. The sequence continues at coordinate 2,936 of JBEVLE010000788.1, forward strand.
GGGGCGGCCCCCGTTTCCGGGAGCCGCCCCGCGCTCCGCCTGCAACCTGCCGGCCACGAGCGGCTTCGCCGCGCCTCCGGGCGCGCGTCAGGCCGGCGCCGGGTACTCGCCGATGGCGTCCAGCGGGCGCTGTCCGGGGAGGGGGAGGATCACCCCCGGGTTCAGGATCCCCGCCGGGTCGAAGGCCTCCTTGACGCGCCGGAAGAGCGCCACCATCTCCGCGCCCCAGATGATTCCCAGCACCGGGGCGCGCAGCCGCCCGTCGCCGTGCTCGCCGGCCATGGTGCCGCCCAGCGCCGCCACGGCGTCCGCGATCTCGTAGACGATCCCCTCCACCCGCCGCTGCCACCCCGCCGCGGCCACGTCCACCAGCGGGTTCACGTGCAGGTTGCCGTCCCCCGCGTGCCCGAAGATCACCGCCGGCAGCGCGTGCCGCTCCAGCGTGCCGCGGAGCGCGCGGACGTACTCGGGGAGGCGCTCCACGGGCACCACGCCGTCCTCGATGAACTGCATGGACACGCGGCCGCCGGCGCTCGCCGCGATCAGCGGGGAGGCGGCGTGCCGCAGGTGCCAGAGCCGCTCCTGCTCGTCCGGGTCGCTGGCGGCGACCACGCGGTCCGCCACGCCCTCCAGCGCCGCGGCGATCCCGGCGAGCGCCCGCTCCACCTCCGCCGCGCTGTCGCGCTCCACCTCCACCAGCAGGACGGCTTCCAGCCCCGGGCGGAGCGGGTAGCCGGGATCGCCGCGGCCGCGCACCAGGTCCAGGAAGGTGCGGTCCAGCATCTCGCAGGTGGCGGGGTCGTGGCGCAGCACCTCGCGCACGGCCTCGCCGGCGCGCTCCAGCGAGGTGAACTCCAGCAGCGCCAGCCCGCGCGCGGCGGGGAGCGGCGCCAGGCGCAGCGTCGCCCCGGTGAGCATCGCCAGCGTTCCCTCGCTCCCCACCAGCAGGTCCACGGCGTCGCCGCTTTCCAGGAACTCGCGCAGCGCGTACCCCGACGAGTTCTTGCGGACGCGCGGCCAGCGCGCCTCGATGCGCGCCCGGTGCGGGCGCAGCTCGCGCCGCACCCGGTCCAGGATGCGCCGCATCGCCGGCTCCCGCGGCTCCTCCCCCCTCGCCACGGAGGCCCGCGTGCCGTCCGCGAGCACCACGTCCAGCGCCCGCACCCACGGCCGCACGGCCCCGTACTTCACGGAGTGGGACCCGGCGGAGTTGTTGGCGATCATCCCCCCCAGCGTGGCCCGCGCGCCGCTGGACGGGTCCACGGGAAAGTGCAGCCCGTGCGGACCGCAGGCCGCGTTCAGCTCCGCCAGCGTGGTCCCCGGCCGCACCCGGGCGAGCCGCCCCTCCGCGTCCACCTCCTCCACCCCCCGGAAGCGCGCCACCAGGTCCACCGCCACCCCGCGCCCCACGTTGCCGCCCGGCATCCCGGTCCCCGCGCCGCGCGGCACCAGCGCCGTGCGCGTCTTTCCCGCCCAGCGCGCCAGCGCCGCCAGGTCCTCCGCGTCCTCCGGGGTCGCCACGGCGTCCGGCGTCATGCGCAGGATCCCCGATGCCGTCCCGAACGGCCCGCGCGCCTCCGGGTCCCGCAGGAAGGCCCCGCGAAAATCCGCGGGGTTGCTCTGTCCGTGCCTCATCGTCCTCCGCTTCCGTTGTCGCTCGCGCCCACGCCCCCGGGCCACCCCAATCTCTCGCCGCGGCATCGGTTCATCAACGCTTGACACCCGCCGCGAGCGCCGTTCACATTGGGCCGGCAGCCCTTACCTCGCGTCCTCGGGAGATGGGCCGCGGGGCGCTCCGGCGGGCTCCGGTGTTGGTGGTCGGCCGGGGGCGGCTGCTCCGTCGGTGCGAACCCCGAAGGGACTCGTCAGAGCACTCGCCCACGCTCCGTGTGGGGGCGGGATCACGCTGGCTTCGAACAACGCACCTCCTGCGCAGCCTCCCCCGACCTCCCGGCGCAGATCGCAACGGCAACAGCCCTGACCTGCGGGAAGCCCTCCCCCAGAATTGGGGGAGGG
>JBEVLE010000789.1:0-14345 GCA_040509335.1 Longimicrobiaceae bacterium
CCGGGTCCACGGCCGCGGCCCCGCGCTCCGCCGCGAGCGCGCGCAGCTCCTCGGCGGTGCGCGCCTCGCCGTCGGCGGCAAGCGCTTCCAGCAGCGCCAGCGCGCCCGCCACCCGCGCGTCCGGCACCCCGGCGAGCGCCAGCGCCTCCGGCGCCTCCCGCTCCAGGCGCAGCGCCACGGCGTCCAGCGTCGATTCCCCGTCCCAGCGGACCCACTCCGCGGGCGGGGGCGGCGCGGCGGCGTCCGCGCGCAGCAGCACGTCGTAGCGGAAGCGCGTCATCTCGTTGGCGTGCGCCCCCGGCTTCAGCCGGATCTCCACCCGCGACACGCGCGGCAGGCGCGCCGGGAGCGCGCGGAACAGCTCCGGGTCCAGCAGCAGCTCCTTTTCCCGCGCCGCGCGCCTGCGCACGCCGGCGCGCAGCGCCGCGGCGGGCGCCGCGCCCTCCGCGCGGGCCAGCTCCACCGAGGCGTGGAAGGCTTCCAGGAGCGGCAGGCTGCGCACGTCGCCCACCCACAGCGCCCCGCCCGGCGCGAGCGCGCCGGCCGCCCCCTCCAGCACCCGCAGCAGGTAGTCCACGCCGGGGAAGTACTGCGCCACCGAGTTGATCACCACCAGGTCGAAGTGCCCCGCCGGGATCCCGGCGAAGTCGTCGGCGGCGCGCTCCAGCAGCGTCACCTGCGGAAGCTCCCGCCCGGGGCGCGACACCGCCCGCCGCAGCCGCTCCAGCGCCGGCGCCGCGAAGTCCGTCCCCCAGTACTCGTCGCACTCCGGGGCCACGCGGAACAGGAGGAGCCCCGTGCCGCAGCCGATCTCCAGCACGCGCCGGGGGCGCAGGTCGCGGAGGCTCCCGGCCGCGGCCTCCACCCACTCCCGCATCTCGGCCGCGGGGACGGGCTCGCCCGTGTAGCTGCTGTTCCACCCCACCACGTTGAAGGCGGGATCGTCGTCGCCGTCCGCGCCCGCGTAGGTGTCGCCGAACAGCGACTCCCACTCGCCCACGTGCTCCCGCTGCAGGGCGTCGCGCGGGGCCGCGCCGGGGGCCTCCTCCGCCGGGACCACGTACCCCACCAGCCGCTTCTCGCCGGGAAGGTCCTCGCGCAGCTGCACCACCGCGGCGCGCACGCCGGGGTGCTCCGCGATCACCGCCTCCACCTCGCCGGGCTCGATGCGGAAGCCGCGCAGCTTGACCTGCGCGTCCACGCGGCCCAGGAACTCCAGCTCGCCCGCCGCGGTCCAGCGGACCCGGTCGCCGGTGCGGTACAGGCGCGCGCCCGGCGCCGGCGAGAACGGGTCGGGGCTCCACCGCTCCGCCGTCGCGTCCGGCCGGCCCAGGTAGTCGCGCGCCGCGCTCGCCCCGCCGATGCACAGCTCCCCCGGGACCCCCACCGGCACCGGCTGGAGGGCGTGGTCCAGCACGTACATGCTGGCATTGCCCAGGGGGCGCCCCACCCACCGGCGGCGCGGCTCGCCCTCGCGCACCGCGTGCGCGGCGCAGATCACCGTGCCCTCGGTGGGGCCGTACAGCACGTGGATGGAGGCCGCGGGGAAGACCTCGCGCATCTCCTCCAGCAGCTCGGGGGCGACGGCGTCGCCGCCCACGAACGCCTGCCGCAGGCGGGGGAGGACCCGGCCCCCCGCGCGCAGCACCCCCGCCAGCTCGCGCATCAGCGCGGGGACGGCGTGAAGCGCGGTGGCGTCCTCCAGCCGGTCCGGGAGCCGGTCCGTCGCCAGCACCTGGTCGCGTGGGACCACGCGCACGCAGCCGCCGGCCAGCAGGGGGAGCACCGCCTCGAAGATCCAGATGTCGAAGGCGAAGCTCGCCAGCGACGGCACCACGTCGTCCCCGCCGAAGCGGAAGGCGTCCAGGGCGGCCCCCACGGTGTGCAGCAGGGCGCGGTGCGTCACCCGCACCCCCTTGGGCCTGCCCGTGGATCCCGAGGTGTAGATGACGTACGCCAGGGTGTCGGGGTCGATGGGAACCTCGCTGGCGTCCGCGAGATCGCCCCCACCCGGCTCGCTCAGGCTCGCCACCCTCCCCCAAGTCTGGGGGAGGGTTTCCCGACCCTCGACGCTGGGCGAGTCGTCGGTGTTCTCCCCCTCTCCCAGCATCGGGAGAGGGGGCCGGGGGGTGAGGGCCGAGTCGGGAGCGTCGATCTCCTCCAGGAGGAGGACCGCGGCGCCGTGCGGCGGCAGCGCCCCGAGCAGGCGCTCCTGCGTCACCAGCACGGGCACCGCCGCGTCGCCGAGCATGTAGGCCAGGCGGTCCGCGGGGTACTCCGGGTCCAGCGGCAGGTACGCCGCCCCCGCCTTCCAGCACCCCAGCACCGCCGCCAGCAGCTCCGGCCCGCGCTCCAGGCACACCCCCACCGGCGTTTCCGGCCCCGCGCCCAGGGCGCGCAGGCGCGCGGCGACGCGGGCGGAGCGCGCGTCCAGCTCGGCGTAGGCGAGCGGCCCGTCGGGCCCCGCCACGGCGGGCGCGCCGGGCGTGCGCCGCGCCTGCTCCGCGAACAGGCGGGGGGCGACGAGGTCCGCGGGGTAGCTGCGCGGCGCGTTCCAGCCGGCCACCAGCTGGCGCTCCTCCGCGGGGCTCACCAGGCGCAGGGTGGAAACGGGGCGCGCCGGATCGGCCGCCACCTCCTCCAGCAGGAGGCGGAAGTGCTCGGCCATGCGCCGCATGGTGGCCGGCTCGAACAGGTCCTCCCGGTAGTTCAGGTCGCCCCAGACGCGCTCGCCGTCGTCCCACAGGGTCGCGCCGATGTCGAACTTGGCGCCGCTCTCTCCCCCCCCGAAGACGTCGACCTCCACCTCGCCCAGCTCCAGCGCCCCCCGCTCGTTGTTCTGGAGCGCGAACATCACCTGGAAGAGCGGGTTGTGCAGCAGGCTGCGCTCCGGCGCCAGCTCCTCCACCAGCCGCTCGAAGGGGAGGTCCTGGTGCGCGAAGGCGCCCAGCGTCCCCTCGCGCACGCGGCCCAGCAGCTCGCCGAAGGTGGGATCGCCCGACAGCTCCGTGCGCAGCACCAGCGTGTTGACGAAGAAGCCGATCAGCGGCTCCAGCTCCGCGCGCGTGCGGTTGGCGATCGGGGTGCCCACCACCACGTCGTCCTGCCCGGCGTAGCGGCCCAGCAGCGTCTGCCACGCCGCCAGCAGCGTCATGAACAGCGTCGCGCCCTCCGCGCGGGCCAGGTCGCGCAGCGCCCGCGCCGTCCCCGGGGACAGGACCATGGGGATCCCCTTTTCCGAGACCCCGACCGGGCTGCGGCGGGGGTGGTCGGTGGGGAGCTCCAGCAGGGCCGGGGCCCCGCCCAGCCGGTCGCGCCAGTAGTCGAGCTGCCGGTCCAGCACCTCGCCGGAAAGCCACTGCCGCTGCCACGCCGCGAAGTCCGCGTACTGGATCTCCAGCTCCGGGAGCGGCGACGGCTCCCCCCGCGAGAACGCCCCGTACAGCGCCGAGATCTCGCGCGTGAGCACGTTCATGGACCAGCCGTCGCTGACCACGTGGTGCATGGTGAAGCACGTCGCCCAGTCGTCCGCGGCCATCCGCACCAGCAGGGCGCGCAGGAGCGGCCCGCGCACCAGGTCGAAGGGGCGCGCGGCCTCCTCCTCCACCCGGCGGCGGGCCTCGGGCACGCGCGCCTCCGGCGGGAGGCGGGACACGTCCACCACGGGAAAGGGGACCGGCGTCGGGGGGTGGACCACCTGCATGGCCTCGCCGCCCCCGGCGGGCTCCACCAGCGTGGTGCGCACCGCCTCGTGGCGGCGCACCAGCTCGCCCAGGGCGCGGCGGAGCGCCCGCACGTCCAGCGGGCCGCGCAGCCGCCGGCGGGCCGGCATGTTGTACGCCTGGCTGGCCGGGTCCAGCTGGTGGATGAACCAGAGCCGCTGCTGCGCGAACGACAGCGGCGCCGGCCCGTCCCCCTCCCTGCGGGGGATGCGCTGCGACAGGGCACGCTCGCGCAGCAGCCGCCTCAGCAGGAGGCGGCGCTCGGGGGAGAGCGCGTCCAGCGCCGTGGCCGACGCGCCCGGCGCCGCGGTCTTGCCGCCCGCGTTCTCCATCACCCCTCCACGCGCGGCGTGCGGCCGGCGTTCTCGCGCACGGATCGTTGCATCGGGGGGTGTCTCATCTGTTTACGGGTGCACGTTTCGTTCTTTCGTGTCCCTTTCGGGACCCCGCGGGCCGCCCGCCGGCGGGCAGCTCGTGACGGCAATTAACTTACCCCGTCGGGGAGGGTTCCGAAACCCCTCGCGGGGGGCGGCCGGACCCCGGCGGGCGGGGCGCGGGTACTCCAGGGCGCACCCGTCCCGGCCCCCGGAAGTCCCGGCCGGGCCCCGGTTCCCGCAGCGCAGCCACGCCGCCCATGAAGACCTCCGCCCGCGTCCTGCTCCTCGCCGCGGCGCTCGCCGGCGCCGGGGCGCCCGCGCCCGCAGCCGCGCAGGCCGAGCCGGCGCTCGCCTTCAACGTGCAGCCCTCCAGCGCGGGGCGGCTGCTGCCGCGCGTGCAGGAGGTGGGCGTGCGCCACGTCCGCGCCTCGTGGTGGGCGTGGAGCAAGCCCGCGGACTGGGCCTGGTACCCGCGCTACCGCCGCGCCGGAGTGGAGGTGCTGCCGCTGGTCTACGCCGGCCCCGGCGACCCCGCCACCGCCGCCGAGCGCATGGCTGCCCGCTACCGCGCCCTGTTCGACGCGTACGGCCCCTTCCCCTACGTGCAGCTGGACAACGAGGTGGACGGCGACGGCCCCTTCGGCATCCCCGGCGGCGACCCGTACGCCCAGGGGCGCCGCTGGGGCGCGCAGATGAAGCGCGCCGCCCGGCTCATCCGCCGCTTCGACCCGGACGCCAGGTTCGTCAGCGCGGGGGTGGCGTGGAACCGCGAGGGGGTGCGCGACTGGCTGCGCGGCGTGGTGGAGGAGGGCGGGTTCGACGTGCTCGCCATCCACATCTACGGCATCGGGCCCACCGGGGAGCCGCTGTCGCGCTGGCGGGCGGCGCGGCGCGCGGGGTGGAAGGGTCCCATCTGGGCCACCGAGCTGGGCGCGGACCACGCCCAGGCGCGCTACGTCAGGCGCGACCCGGACCAGTTCCAGGCCGAGCAGCTCCGCCGGGCGCTCACCGAGGACGAGTCGCGCTTCGGCTACGAGCGGCTTTACTGGTTCCAGCTGACGCCCGACCCGGGGGGCTTCGGGATCCTGCGCGAGGACGGCACTCCGCGGCCGGCGTTCACGTGGCTGCGTTCTCGTCAGCGTTGAACAGCTTTTCGAACTGCAGGTTTGGGCGTGCCCCCGGCTGGCGCCGGGGTCGGGCTTCGGCTCCGTAGGCGAGCAAACAACGCTCGCCAACGGAGTCGAGCCCCGGCAAACAGCCGCCGGGTCTCGCCCCTTCGGGCCGAAATCCCTCACGCGGGTTTCGCGCTGGCGTCCGCGGAGCGTCCACGCTGCGATCCTCGTTGTCGCCGTGTCGTGCTCCCCTCCCCCTTGCGGGGAGGGGTCGGGGGAGGGGGTTGCCGTCGCCGCTGTCGCCCGTTCCGCCCGCGAAGTAGAATGCTGCGCTCCTCCACGACGGCTGCCGTGACCCGCGCTTGCGTATCGTTGGCCGGCATCACCCATCCATCCACCCGACACGACCGAACATGCAACACTTCCGGAGCGCCGCGCTCGCGCTCGCCTGCCTCTGGAGCGTGCCCGCCGCGGCGCAGCTCCACTACACCGTGGACGTGCGCGAGCCCGCGAGCCACAGCGCACGGGTCACGCTGCGGGTGGACTCGCTGCCGGCGCGGGACAGCGTCTTCCAGTTCGCCGCCACGGCGCCGGGGACGTACCAGACCATGAACATCGGGCGGTTCGTGCGCGACCTGCGCGCCACCGACGCGCGCGGGCGCGTGGTCCCCACCCGCCAGCTGTCCGTCAACGCGTGGGTGATCTCCAGGCCGTCGCGGGTGCGGCAGGTGCGGTACCGGGTGCTGGACACCTGGAACACGCCCGTCGCCGAGTTCCCCATCTACCCCATGGCCGGCACGGCGATCGAGCCGGACCACGCGCTGCTCAACGCGCACGCGCTGCTCGGCTTTCCGCGGAGCATGCAGGGCTCGCGCGTCACCGTGAAGCTGCTGCACCCGCGGGGGTGGACGGTGGAGACCCCGCTGCGCGAGGGGCCGCAGGGCTACGAGGCGGAAAGCTACGACCACGCCGTGGACTCGCCCTTCCTCCTGGGGCGCAGCCTGTCCACGGCGAGCCTGGACGTCACCGGCGTCCCGGTGAGGATCGCCGTGTACTCGCCCGGCGAGCGGGTGTCGGCGGGGCAGCTCCGCGACGCCATGCGCGGCACGCTGCTGGCCGCCGGCCGCTTCCTGGGGCGCCTGCCCGTGGACCGCTACGTGTTCCTGTTCCGCTTCGCCCCGCAGAAGGAGGGGCAGGCGATGGGCGCGTGGGAGCACGGCCAGAGCTCGGAGTACGTCCTCCCCGACCGGCCCGACACCACCGGCGTCGGCGTCGGCACCACCAGCATCGCCGCCCACGAGTTCTTCCACGTGGTCACGCCGCTCAACATCCACTCCGAGATCATCGAGCACTTCGACTTCGAGACCCCCACCCCCTCGGAGCACCTGTGGCTGTACGAGGGCGTCACCGAGTGGGCCTCCGACAAGATGCAGCAGGAGGCCGGGCTCATGACGCTCGACACCTTCCTGGGGGAGGTGGCGGGCAAGATCATGACGGACCGCGAGCGCTTCGACACCACCTACTCGCTGTCCCGGCTCGCGGCCACCTCCTTCACCGCCGAGGGAGCCCAACAGTACGGCAACATCTACCAGCGCGGCGCGGTGGTCGCCGGCCTGCTCGACATCCGGCTGCTCCAGCTTTCCGGCGGCCGCGACGGGCTGCGCAACCTGCTGGTGGACCTGGCGCACGACTATGGCAAGTCGCGGCCGTTCCCGGAGGACTCGCTCTTCCGCATCATCGCCGCGCGCACCTCGCCCGAGGTGCTGGACTTCTTCGCGCGCTACGTGCAGGGCAACGAGCGGCTGCCCATCAGGGAGTACTATGCGCTGCTCGGCATCGACGTGGTGGTGAACGCCCAGGGGACGCCCACCGGCTTCGTCGTCAACCCCAACGCCACGCCCGAGCAGCGCCGCCTGCGCGACGCCTGGCTCCGGGGCGGCACCGACGCGGTGGAGAAAGCCGCGGCGTAGCGGCGGCCGGCGCGCGCCACGGCGGGCCCGCTCCCCTCCCCGGGGGCGGGCCCGTCTCGTTTTCGCGGGAGCCTTTCCGCCGCGCATCCGTCGCTTATCTTGCGCCTGGGGCCGCCCGGCCTTTCCGACCCTCCCGGCTCTCCTTCCGCCGCCCGACCCCCGCCGCGACCGCTCCGGCACGGCGCTTCCGCCCATCCCCTGGCGCAGGAGCTACCCCCATGCCCGACCTCGTCGTCCTGGGTGCCGCCTACGGCCCCGCAGTGGTCACCGAGCAGGTGCGCGCGATGGTCGCCGGCGACACGCTGACGCTCACCGCGGGCAACGCCGCCTTCGGGGACCCCTGGCCCCGCCACCCCAAGAGCCTGGTGGTCGTCTACCGCTACGGCGACCAGGCCCCGCGGGTGGCCGTGGCCGCCGAGAGAGACTCCATCACCCTCACCCGCGGCGCGCAGACGGCGGCGTGGGCGCCCACCCCCCCCGGCGAGCTGACGGTGTACGGCGCCGCGTGGGGGCTCGACGACGTGACGGCCACGGCCCGGGGGCGGATCGCGGGCGGCGCGCTGACCGTCACCGCCGACAACGCGACGTTCGGCGACGGGTGGCACCGCGTGACCAAGACGCTGGTGGTGGTCTACTCCGTCGACGGCGCCCCGGTCACCCGGGTCGTGCAGGAGAACGGGGCGATGACCACGGCGCCGCTGCGGATCCTGGGCGCCAGCTACGGCCTGTCGGACTACACCCGGGCCATCGCCGACCGGGTGGACGCGCTCGGCGAGCTCCACCTCGCCAACGTGGGCACGGGGCTTCCCGATCCCTGGTTCGGCCACAAGAAGAGCCTGGTGGTGACCTATCGGTACGGCGGCGAGCAGCCGCGGACCGTGATCGTCCCCGACGACCAGGGCCTCCAGGTCACCTACGCGCCGGGGCCGCCCGCCGCGCCCCCCGCCGCCGCCCCCGACGCGCTGCGGATCCTCGGCGCGGCATACGGGCTGGCGGACGTCACGGCCGACGTGGCGGGGAAGGTCCGGGACGGCCGCCTGGAGCTCCAGGCGAGCAACACGACCTTCGGGGACCGCTGGCCCGGGGTGCAGAAGACCTTCACCGTGGTCTACCAGTACGGCGGCGGCGCGCCCCGGGTGAGGAGCTGGCTGGAGGAGCAGCCGGTGCTGCTCCTCCCTTCCGGGAACTACGCGGTGCAGCTGGCGGAGGGAAGCTACCTCGCCGGCGGCGACATGGCCGGTGTGTACCACTTCGCCGGCGGGGAGCTGACGCTGGAAGCCTGGGTCCGCACGGAGGGAGCGGGCCCGATCTTCAGCTTCCTGTCGTACGCCGTCATGCAGTTCATGTACGAGAGCGTGGCGCTCGCGGCCGCCGCGGACGGGTCCATCGCCTTCAGCCTGGCCGCCGTTTCGGACATCACCTCCCCCGACCCCAGGAACGTCGTCACGGCGACGGCCGCCACGGGCCCGACCCGGCTCCTGGACGGCGAGTGGCACCACGTCGCCGCGGTGCGGGCCGCGGGCGCTCCGGCCATCTACCTGGACGGGATCCCCCTGCCCCTGGCCGTCTCCGGGAGCCGGCCGGGCGTCCTTTCCCCGGACTGGGTGATGGTGGTCTCCATCGGCGGCGGTGCCTGGGGTCCGCTCGCGGGCACGACGCTGACCGGGGAGATCGACGAGGTGCGGATCTGGAGCGTGGCCCGGACCCCGGCCCAGGTCGCCGGCGGCATGCACCACGGGCCGCCCGCGAGCGCGCCCGGCCTGGTGGGGCTCTGGAGCTTCCACGACGGGTCGCTGGCGGACGCCTCGCCCACGGGGCTCCCCCTGGTCGGCCCGGTGGCGTTCGTCCCCTCGGAGGTGGACATCGAGCCGGAGGGGGCGCCGTACCTGGTCACGCAGACGCTGCTGATGCAGGATTACGCCCCCGACCCCGCCCACCCGGGCGAGCTGGTGGAGATCACCGGCTACCGGGTCGTGGTGGCCGCCCTCGACGCCGACGGCACCCCCACGCAGGCGACGCTCGCCGTCTACGCGGCGGACGCGGCGGCGCCGGCGACCGTCCACTTCATGGACGGGACGACGGCGACGATCACCGACCAGGTGCCGGTGTCCCGCGCCACCAACGCCAGCGGGGAGGTCACCTTCGTCATCGACGCCCTCCGCCCGGCCGGCGCGCCCGCCGCCAACCCGCTCCTCTGCCCCGTGGTCAAGCTGCACGCCTCGTTCATGGCGCCCGCGGAGCGGCTGGTGGTCTCGCCGGACCGGCACGCCCACGCGGAGCTCGCCGCCCTCACCGCCGACCAGCTCACCGGCGCCGCGCCGCTCCCCTCCGGGGCGACGGCGCAGCTGGTCCCCCCCGCCAGCTACGCCGCGGCGCAGGCCGTGACGCAGGCGGTCCGCTCGGTGATGGGCGGGGCCGTGGACTTCGGGGTGCAGCCCCATCCCACCGCCACCGCCAGCCGCAAGCGCCAGGGCGCGCCGGAGCCGCCGCTCCCCCGGCCGTACGCGCCGGCCGCCGGGAGCACGCAGACGCCCGCGGAGCCCTACGACCGCTCCAGCAACGCGACGGCCACCCACTTCCTGGCCGCCGACCAGGCCGTGTCGCGCGTGGTGGCGGCCGGGAGCCTGGCCGCCGACCCGGCCACCCCCCACTGGGAGCTGGAGCTGAGCGGCCTGGGCTCCGGCACGGCCAGCTTCACCCCGCTGACGCCGCAGGAGCGCGGCGAGCGGATCGCCGCCCTGGCGAGCGTCGCCCCGGAGGACCCGCTGGCCGCCCTGCTCGCGCACTCCGACGCCGCCACCGCCTCGGAGGTCGTCTTCGAGGGGGCGGCGGGGGGCATCCAGAAACGCTCCGGCGGGTCGGACTTCTGGGGCTCGCTGATGCACGCCGCCCGGGTCGTCCTCACGGTCGCGGAGGTCACCATCCGCGAGACCGGGGAGACGGTCCGGGTGCTCGTGGCGCACGCCATCGACGCGGCGGGGGACGCCGTGAACCTGGCGATCCGGACGGTGGAGCAGGCGGTCCACTTCGTGGCCACGCTGCTGGAGCGGCTCGGCGTCGCCATCTCCGCCCTCCTGCACGGGCTGAAGGCGCTCTGGGACTGGGACGCGATCCTCGGGACGCAGCGGGTCGTCGCCGCCGTGCTGGCGCAGCTCCCCGCCACGGCGAAGAGCGCGCTGGACGCGATGCAGGGGAGGGCCGACGCCGCCCTGGAAGGGGTGCAGCGCTCCATCGCCACCCACTTCGACGACTGGATCGCCGCGCTGGGGGGCGGGAGCATCAACAGCCGGACGGAGCCCGTGCGGAACCAGCCGCCGCAGGGCGTGCAGAGCAGGTACCTGTCCACGCTCTTCGCGGACAACGCCTCCGCCGCCACCGACGCGGCCAACACCGCGCTCGCGCTGGACCCCGCCCTGTCGGGCCGGCTCGGCCAGGAGTGGGGCCGCCATGTCACCGCGGCCGGGCTCGATCCGCTCCGGACGGGGCTGAGCGACCCCGCGCTGGGGGCGCTCTTCGCGAGCCCCGCGGCGCTCCTGAGCGGCGCCCTCGCCCGCCTGCTGGAACTGCTCAAGGACGTGGCGGTCGGCGTGGTGGGGCTGGTGAAGCAGGGGGTCGACGCCCTCTTCGGCCTGCTCAGGGAGGCCATCGACCACGTGTTCACGCTCTGCACCACGCGGATCGTGATCCCCTACCTGACCCCCCTCTGCGAGAGGGTGGTGCTCAAGGGCGATCTCACCCTCCTGAACCTGGTGGCGCTCCTCGCCGCGATCCCCATGAACGTGGTCCACCGCGCCGCCACGGGGGGCACGGACCCGGTGTTCAGCGAGCAGGAGCTCGCGGCGGTCCGCGACCCGGCGTGGTCGGGGTACGCGCGGGCGGGGGCGTGGGTGCAGCACGCGGCGGGAGGCCAGGCACCCGCGGGGGGCGGCCGCGCGAAGCGCCAGGCGGCGGCGGCCTCCACCACGCCGACCACCTTCGACAAGGTGGCGTGGGGGATGGGGTTCGCCTACGCGGGAGCCACGCTGCTGTGGGGGGTCTGCTGCTACCTGGAGGACACGGGAGTCGAGTCCAGGGTAGTCGTATTGGGGAAGCTCGTCACGCAGGGCATCACCATCGTCGCCGGGCACCCCGTGTGGACGCTGGGCGACGACACTCCCGCCGCGATCCTCGGGATCACCCTGGCCATCTACGGGGGCGGGCTGCTCGCGTTCGGCAGCAACCTCATCGCCGCGGGGACCAGCCAGGCCGAGAAGTGGTGGAACGAGAACGTAGACCCGATCTTCACCGGCGCGTACGGGGTGCTGCAGCTTTGCGGGTACATCGCGATCTCGATCCTCGAGGTCACGGCGAGGCAGCCGTGGCTGAAGGTGGGGATGGACTTCGCGACGGGGATCGGCGAGTCGCTGGAGTGGATCCCCCAGCTCCTCAAGCCCATCGCCAGGTACTGCGTCGCCGACCCGGTGAGGCGAACGGCGCTCACCAAGGTGGTCCTTCCCCGGGCGGAGTTCGTCGGCTACGCGATCGTCTTCGACCTGACGCTGGCGGCGACCGTCGCCAGCATGGCCGAGGGGCTCGGCGTCGCATCGTAGGCCGGCGGGCGGGTGCGCCCGGGCGGCGAGAGAACCCTTCCACCCCAGGTAGATCCATGCGGCCACCTCCCCGGAACGGATGCGCACGTCTCGTGGCGGCTCCCCTCGCGCTCGCGCTCGCCCTCCCAGCGGCGGCGCAGCAGCGCAGGGTGGCGGACGTGCCGTACGTCCCCACGCCCATGGAGGCGGTGGAGGTGATCCTGGACCTCGCCGCCGTCACCTCCGCCGACGTGGTCCTCGACCTGGGCTCGGGCGACGGCCGCATCCCCATCGCCGCGGCGCTGCGGCGCGGCGCGCGGGGGATGGGGATCGACATCGACCCCGCGCTGGTGCGCCTGGCCGAGGAGAACGCCCGCGCCGCCGGCGTCGCCGACCGCGTCCGCTTCGTCCGCGGCGACCTGTTCCAGGCCGACCTGCGCCCGGCGACGGTGGTCACCCTGTACCTGCTTTCCAGCCTCAACCTGCGCCTGCGGCCGCTGCTCCTGGAGCGGCTGCGCCCCGGGACGCGCGTGGTCAGCAACTCCTTCGGGATGGGGGAGTGGCGGCCGGACAGCGTGGTGGTCGTGGAGCGCCCCGGCGGCGACTTCGGGCCGCGCATCTACTTCTGGGTGGTCCCCGCCCGCGTCGCGGGAGCGTGGGAGCTGGACGTGGCCGGCCGCCCGCTGGCGCTGGAGGTGCGCCAGTCGTTCCAGCGCTTCGAGGCCACCGTCCGCGCGGGAGGAAAGGCCTACCCGGTGGAGGACCCGGTGCTTCGCGGCGACAGCATCGCCTTCACGGTGCGCCTCCCCGAGGGCGGCGGCGCCTCCGCCCCGCGGCGCTTCGCCGGCCGGGTGGCGGGCGGCGCCATGAGCGGCACGCTCGACTCCGGCGGCGCCTGGCTCGCCCGGCGCCGCCCGGACCCCGGAGCGGCTGGGCCGCGGCGGCCGCAGCGTGGCCCGCGGCGTGGGCGGAGTTCGGCTCCCCCTCCGAGGTGCGCACCTGCTTCCGCCGCCTGTGGCACGCGCTGGTGCTGTCCGGCGCCCCCGCGGCGAGCGAAGCGCCCCCCCTCGCGGACGCCAGCGCGCACCCCGCGTGAGGGATTTCGGCCCGAAGGGGCGAGACCCGGCGGCAGTTTGCCGGGGCTCGACTCCGTTGCAAACGGTAGTATCGTTTGCTACGGAGCCGAAGCCCGACCCCGGCGCCAGCCGGGGGCACGCCCGAAATCCGCAGTTCCCGCCTTTTGTTTTTCCCGGATCCATCCCCCCGAAAACGACTTGCCCCACCCGAACGGTCGTTCGAATCTATCCAGTACGTTCAGTATTGACTAAACGATACCCACCCGCTATCCTTCACCCCGAGGAAAAACACCAACCGCAGCAGCCAAGCAGAATGCCCGACGCAACCAGCGCGTTCATCGAGACCATGGGCCGGCACTTCGAGGAAGAAGGCATCCCGCGCATCGCCGGGCGCCTCTTCGGGCTGCTGATGGTGAACGAGGACCCCTGCTCGCTGGACGACATGGCGGACCGCCTCAGGGTGAGCAAGGGCAGCGTGAGCTCCAACTCGCGCATGCTGGAGCAGTGGGGCGTCGCCGAGCGCGTCACCCGGCCGGGAGACCGCCGCGACTACTACCACCTGGCCGACGACATGGAGTCGCGCATCCTGGAGCGCCAGATGGAGCACGTGGTGCGCATGCGCGAGCGGCTCCGCGAGGGGCTGGCCAGCATGCCGGACGCCTCGGACGCGGTGCGCGAGCGGTTCCGCGCGGCGATCGCCTTCCAGGAAAACACGCTGGAAGCGCTGGGCGAGGCGCTGGGCCGGGTCCGCGGCGGCGCTCCGGGCAGGTAAGCGGCGGGGCAGCTCGGGACGGGAGGGACCGGAAGGACGGGCGTGCAGACTTTGTTCAGTGAATGCTGTACGAACTGCACGCAGAACACGTAGCAGATGAACCGGATGCGGGCGACGGACGAGCAGTTCGTGGAAAAGCTGGGGCGCTTCTTCGAGGCCGAGGGCGCGCCCCGCACCGCCGGGAGGCTCCTGGGGCTGATGCTCCTGACCCCCGGCGAGCTGGCACTGGACGAGATCGCGGAGCGCCTGCAGGTGAGCAAGGCGAGCGTCAGCACCAACGCCCGCCAGATGGAGGTGGGCGGGGTGCTGGAGCGGTGCAGCCACCCGGGCGACCGGCGCGACTACTACCGCATTCCCCACGACATCGCGGCGCGGCTGCTGGACCGGCACCTGGACCGGATCCGCCGGCTCAACCAGCTGCTGGAGGAGGGGGCGGCCACCGAGGCGGCGCTGGACGAGCGCATCGGGGAGCGCTTCCGCCGCCTGGAAAGCTTCCAGGCGTGCGCGGCCGGGGCGCTGGAAAGCGCGGTGCGCGGCATCGGCGCGGCGGCCGGGGCGGGGGAGGGCGGCGATGTTTCCTGATCCGAACCCCGCGGGCGGGCGCCGCCTCCTGCTGATGGTGGGCGCGCCGCCGCTGGGCCCCCTGCCGCAGCGCACCTCGCTGCGGAGCGCGCTCCGCAGCGGGCGCGAGGCGCTCGCCGCGCTCGCATGGCCGGCGCCGCCGGCCGCTGACGACTACACGTTCGGG
>JBEVLE010000790.1:0-5050 GCA_040509335.1 Longimicrobiaceae bacterium
TAGGCGGGGTCCAGGGGGAGGTACGCGGCGCCCGCCTTGAGCACGGCCAGCAGCGCCACCACCATCCCGGCCGAGCGCTCCAGGCAGATGCCGACGCGCACCTCCGGCCCGGCGCCCAGCTCCGCGAGGCGGCCCGCCAATCGGTCGGCGCGCGCGTCCAGCTCGGCGTAGGTGAGCGCGTCCTCGCCGGAAACCACGGCCACTGCGTCCGGCGTGCGCTCCGCCTGCGCCGCGAACAGCTCGTGGATGAAGGCACCCGCGGGGGACTCCACGGGCGTCCGGCTCCACTCCTCCACGACCTGCCGGCGCTCCGCCGCCGGGAGCACCTCGATGCGCTCCAGCGGCCGCTCCGGCGCGGCGTCCAGCGCCTCGACCAGCCCCTCCAGCGCCCGGTTCATCAGCGCGCACACCCGCTCCGCTCCCACCGGGCCCTGCACCTGCGCCGTCAGGAGGAACCCGTCTCCCAGGTCGTCCACCGCGAAGTTGAGCGGATAGTTGGACCGCTCCACCAGGCGGATGCCCTGGCCGGCTCCGCGGGGGGACGGCCGGACCGGATCCCGCACGCCGTGCCGGTAGTTGAAGAGCGCGGAGAACAGCGGCGCCGGCGGCTCCACCCCGCTGCACTGCTGCGCCAGCGAGAGCGGAGCGTGCTCGTGGCGCACCAGGCTCGCCAGCAGCACCTGCGTGCGCCTCACGCTCGCCAGCGCCCCCTCCGCGCCCACCCGGATGCGCACCGGCAGCGTGTTGATGAACGGCCCCAGCACCCGGTCCGCCCCCTCGCCTCCCTGCATCCGCCCGAAGAGCACCGTCCCGAAGACCACGTCCCGCCGCCCCGAGACCCGCGCCAGCACCTGCCCCCACGCCACGTGGCACACGCTCGCCACGCTCACCCCCAGCGCCCGCGTCCGCGCCCGCAGCCGCACGCCCAGCTCCGCGTCCACCTCCAGCCGCGCCTGCGCCAGCTCCGCGCCGTCCCCGTGCACGTCCAGCAGCCCGAACGGCGCCGTCGGCTCGTCCACGTCCCCCAGCAGCTCGCGAAAGAACGCCTCGTGCTCCGCCCGGCTCACCCCCAGCCGCGCCTGCGCCACGAAATTGCGGAACGGCAGTGGAGCCGGGAGCCGGTCCGCGTGCCCGGCGAGGTGCGCCTCGATCTCCGCCTGGAGCACCTCCCACGTGGTGTGGTCGCTCGCCATGTGGTGCAGCAGCAGCAGCAGCACCCAGTGCTCCGTGGCCGCGTCGCGCGCGACGCAGGCGCGCATCATCGGCGCCCGGCCCAGGTCGATGCGGTGGCGCCGCGTGTCGAAGCGCTCGTACAGCCACTTCCCCGCGTCGCCCGCGGCCGGGTCGGCCCGCACCTCCTCGACCGGCAGCGGGGCGTGGCGCCAGACCACCTGCACCGGCTCGGAGAGCCCCTCCCACACGACGGCCGTGCGCAGGATGTCGTGGCGCGCGATGGTCGCCTCCAGGGCGGCCAGGTGCGCGTCCAGCCGCTCCCGGCTCGGGAAGGCGAACGGCATGGCGAGCAGGTAGGGATCTCCCTCCCGGGTGAGCAGGTGGTGGAAGAGCATCCCCTCCTGCACGGGGGCCAGCGGGTAGACGTCCTGCACGTTGGCCGCGCCGCCGGGCACCCCGCCCACGATGCGCTCGATCTCCGCATGCGTGAGCTCCACCAGCGGGAGCATGTCCGGCGTGATGGCCTCGCAGCCGGCCGGGATCCGGTTTGGCGGGACCTGCGCCTCGACGGTGGAGTCCCCCAGGGCGGCGGCGATCTCCGCGATGGTGGGGGTGATGAAAAGGGCGCGCACGTCCGCGTGCAGCCCGCCGCGGCGCATGCGCTCGACGAGGGTGACCGCCAGGAGGGAGTGCCCACCCAGGGCGAAGAAGTTGTCGTGCACGCCCACCCGCTCGATCTTCAGCACCTCGGCCCAGATCCCCGCCAGCACCTCCTCGGTCGGCGTCCGCGGAGCGGCGTAGTGCTCCCCCGCCGGGGCGAAGTCCGGCGCCGGGAGCGCCTTCCGGTCCAGCTTGCCGTTGGCGGTGAGCGGCAGGAGGTCCAGCGCCACGAAGGCGCCCGGCACCATGTACTCCGGCAGGCTCCGCAGCAGGTGCGCGCGCAGCGCCTCGGCCCCGGCCTCGCCGACCATGTACGCCACCAGCCGCTTCTCGCCGGGCACGTCCTCGCGCACGACCACCGCGCAGTCGTCCACGCCCGGGGAGCGCCGCAGCACGCCCTCGACCTCGCCCGGCTCGATGCGGAACCCGCGGATCTTCACCTGCTCGTCCAGCCGGCCCAGGTACTCCAGCGTCCCGTCCGCCAGCCAGCGCACCCGGTCGCCCGAACGGTACAGCCGCCCCTCGCCGAAGGGGCTCCGGGTGAAGCGCTGCGCCGTAAGCTCCGGCCGGTTCAGGTAGCCGCGCGCCACGCCGCCGCCGCCCACGTACAGCTCGCCCGGCACCCCCACCGGGAGCGGGTTGCGCGCCGGGTCCAGCACGTACAGCCGCAGGTCGGGGATGCGCACGCCGATGGGGCTCCCCGCCGCGTCGAGCACGTCGTCCCGGGACAGCGGCCGGTAGGTGACGTGCACGGTGGTCTCGGTGATCCCGTACATGTTCACCAGCCGCGGCCGCTCCACCCCCCGGCGCTCCACCCAGTCGCGCAGGCCGGCCGGCTCCAGCGCCTCGCCGCCGAAGACCACCTCGCGCAGCGCCAGCTCGCCGCCGCGCTCGGCATCCGCGCGCATGAACTGGCGGAAGGCCGAGGGGGTCTGGTTGAGCACGGTGACGCCCTCGCGCTGCACCAGGGCGTGGAACGCCTCGGGGTCGCGGCTGGTCTCCAGCGGCACCACGACGACGCGGCCGCCGTGGAGGAGCGCGCCCCAGAGCTCCCACACGGAGAAGTCGAAGGCGTAGGAGTGGAAGAGCGTCCACACGTCCGTCCCGCCGAAGCCGAACCAGGCGTCGGTGGCGGCGAACAGGCGCGCCACGTTCCGGTGCTCGACCAGCGTGCCCTTGGGCCGGCCCGTGGAGCCGGAAGTGTAGATGACGTACGCCAGGCTCTCCGGCCCGGCGCCGGAAACGGGATCGTCGGCGGGCTGCCGCTCGATCTCGTCCCGCCGCGCGTCCAGGCCGACCACGGCGACGCCCTCCGGCACCGGGAGCGAGCGGCGTTCCCGCTCCGCGGTCACCAGCACCGGCACGCCGGAGTCCTCCAGAACGAAGGCCAGGCGCTCGGCCGGGTAGCCGGGGTCGAGCGGCACGTAGGCGCCGCCGGCCTTGAGCACGGCCAGGATGGCGACGACCATCTCCGGTCCGCGCTCCAGGCAGATCCCCACCCGCCCCTCGGGACCGACGCCGAGACCGCGGAGGTGGTGGGCCAGCCGGTTCGCCCGCGCATTCAGCGCCGCGTAGGTGAGCGACGCGCCCTCGAACGTCACCGCGAGGGCGTCCGGCGTGCGCGCCGCCTGCGCCTGGAACAGCTCGTGGATGCACTGGTCCGCCGGAACCCCGGCCGCCGTGTCGTTCCACTCCTCCACCACCCTGCGGCGCTCCGCGTCCCCCAGCAGCTCCAGCTGCGAAAGCCGCACGTCCGCGTCCGCGGCGACCTGCTCCAGCACCCGCTCCAGGTGGCCGAGCATCCGCTCGGCGGTGCCGCGCTCGAAAAGGTCGGTGCTGTAGCTCAGTGCGCCACGCAGCCCCTGGGCGGTCGCCACGAGCGTCAGGGAAAGGTCGAACTTGGCGCTCTCGAGCTCCGCACCGACCCCGCTCACCCGCAGCCCCGGGAGAACGCCCCCCCCGCCCCCGGCGTCCTGGAGCGCGAACATCACCTGGAACAGGGGCGAGCGGCTCAGAGACCGCTCCGGCTGCAGCTCGGCCACCAGCTTTTCGAAGGGCACGTCCTGGTGCGCATACGCGCCCAGCGTCGCTTCCCGCACCCGCCGCAGGGTCTCGCGGAAGCTCGGGTCTCCGCCGAGGTGGGTACGCAGGACCAGCGTGTTGACGAAGAAGCCGATCAGCTCCTCCACCTCGCCGCGCGTGCGCCCGGCGATGGGGCTCCCCACCACCACGTCCTCGCTCCCGGCGTACTTCGCGAGGAGCACCTGGAAGGCGCCCAGCAGCGTCATGTACAGCGTCGCGACCTCGCTCCGTCCCAGCGCCTGCAGCCGCTCCAGCAGCTCCGCGGAAAGCTCCACCGGGACCGCCGCGCCCCGGTGCGTCTGCACCGCCGGGCGGGGACGGTCCGTCGGCAGCTCCAGCAGCGCGGGTGCGTCCGCCAGGCGCTCCTTCCAGTAGCCGAGCTGCCGCTCCAGCGCTTCGCCACGCAGCTGCTCGCGCTGCCACACTGCGTAGTCGGCGTACTGCACCGCGAGCTCCGCCAGCGGCGAATTCCGCCCCTCCCGGTACGCCGCGTACAGCGCCGACAGCTCCCGGAAGAGCACGCCCATGCTCCACCCGTCGCTGACGATGTGGTGCATGCACAGCAGCAGCGCGTGCTCCTCCGCCGCCAGCCGCAGCAGCACCGCGCGGAACAGCGGTCCGGCCGACAGGTCGAAGGGGCGCGCTGCCTCCTCGGCCGCGCGCCGCTCCAGCCGCGCCTCCCGCTCCGCCCCGCCGAGACCGGCGAGGTCCTCCACCGGGAGCGCGAAGCCCGCGAACGGCTCCACCACCTGCACGGGCGAGCCGTCCTCCTCGCGGAAGACGGTACGCAGCGCCTCGTGGCGCCGGACGATCTCCCCCAGCGCGCGCTCCAGCGCCGCCGCGTCCAGCGCGCCGCCGAGCCGGAGCGCCTGCGGGATGTTGTAGGAGGCGCTGTCCGGCTGCAGGCGGTCGATGAACCAGAGCCGCTCCTGCGCAAAGGAGAGGGGCGGCGGCGACGTCCGCTCCACGGGGACGATGGGGGGCAGCGGGGGCACGCCCGCGCGGCGCAGCGCGTCCACCCGCGCGGCCATGTCCGCCAGGGCGGGGGCCTCGAACACGGCGCGCAGGGGCAGCTCCGCGCCGAACACCTCGCGGACGCGCGACACCAGCCGCGTGGCCAGCAGCGAGTGCCCGC
>JBEVLE010000791.1:0-3479 GCA_040509335.1 Longimicrobiaceae bacterium
GGTCCCGATCTCGTGTGTTCATCAACAGCATCCTCTCTCCGGGGCTCGCGTTGGCCCCAGTATGGGCGAAGCTACCCCGAAGGAGGACATTTCTATTTCAACCTACCCGGACATTTCTATTTCAAAGCTACACAGGGTGCGCTTTTTCTCCTTTTCCCATCGTTGCCCACGTGTTACATTCCCGCCTATCCCGCGGTACCACGGGGGCGCTATCCTGAACGCGCCCGTGGGGACCCGGGATCTCCCCAGCTACTTCCTCAACCGAGAAACACATGATCAAACGACGTGTGCGGAACGCGGCCCTCGTCCTGTGGGCTCTGCTGCTCGGCCTCGCGTTGCCGGCCGCTGCGCGCGCGCAGGGGGTGACCACTTCCGCGGTCAGCGGACGGGTCACCACCCAGCAGGGCGCCGGCGTGGCGGACGCGCGGGTGACGCTCACCAACACGGCCAACGGCGCGGTGTCCAGCGTGGGCACCCGGCCGGACGGCCGGTACCTGCTCCCCGGCCTGCAGCCGGGCACGTACCGGATCCAGGTGACGGCGCTGGGCTACGGCGCGCAGACCCGCAACCAGGTGGTGCTGTCGCTGGGCCAGACGGCCAACTTCGACTTCACGGTCGCGCAGGAGGCGCTCGCGCTCGAGGGCCTCACGGTGGTCGCGGAGAACGAGGGGGCGGTGATCTCGCGCGGGCGCACGGGCGCCTCCGCGGTGCTGAGCGACAGCACGCTCCGCCGCGCGCCCACCATCACGCGCGACCTGCAGGACTTCACGCGCCTGGTGCCGCAGATGGCGATCACCAACTCCACCACCGGCGCGGTGAGCGCGGGCGGGCGGAACAACCGCTTCAACCAGCTGCAGATCGACGGCACCGCCAGCAACGACCTGTTCGGCCTGTCGGCCAGCGGCTCGCCGGGCGGCCAGGCGGGCGCGAAGACCATCACCCTGGAGGCCATCCAGGAGCTCCAGGTGGTGCTCGCGCCCTTCGACGTGCGCCAGAACGGCTTCACCGGCGCTTCCATCAACGCCGTGACCCGCTCCGGGACCAACCGCTTCACGGGGAGCCTGAGCGGCTTCACGCGTGACGAGCGCTTCGCCGGCCGCTACACCACCTACGGCGACACCGCATCGCTCGACCTGGTGGAGTTCCAGAGCCGCGAGATCGCCGGCTCCTTCGGCGGCCCCATCATCAAGGACCGGGCGTTCTTCTTCCTGGCCGGCGAGAGCAGCCGCCGCACCGATCCCACCAACTACGTGGCGGGGACCAACGCGGCGGAGGGGATCACGGTGGCGCAGGCCACGCAGGTGCGCGACCGCCTCCAGACGCTGGGCTACGACCCGGGCGGCATCGAGGACCGCGACATCGGCCGCGAGAGCATCAACCTGTTCGGGCGGCTGGACTTCAACATGGGGCAGAACCACCGCCTCACGCTGCGCCACAACTACATCGACGGGTACCGCGAGAACTTCGGCCGCAGCGCCAGCTCGTTCATCCTGGGGAACGCCGGGTACCAGCAGGACAACACCAGCCACAGCAGCGTGCTGCAGCTGAACTCCGGGTTCGGCAGCGGCGTCTTCAACGAGCTGCGCCTGGGCTACAACCGGGTGCGCGACCAGCGCTCCACCCCCGGCGAGCGGTTCCCCTTCGTCCGCGTGGACTACGGCACGCGCTCGGTCGTCGGCGGCACGGAAAACAGCTCGGTGGCCAACGAGCTGGACCAGGACGCCTTCGAGATCACCAACGACCTGACCATCCCGTGGCGCGCCCACACCTTCACGGTGGGGACGAGCAACGAGTTCGCGCAGTTCAGCAACCTGTTCGCGCAGAACCTGTACGGCAACTACCGCTTCGCCAGCTACGCGGACTTCCTCGCGGGCCGGCCGCTGCAGTACGACTTCCGTTACCTGGTCCCGGACGTGGACCCCACCACCCCGGGCAACCAGCCGGGCAAGCCGCGCGCCGAGTTCAGCTACCGGCGCTACTCGCTGTACGCCCAGGACCGCTGGGACGTGCGCGACAACCTCCAGGTGACCTTCGGCCTGCGCTACGAGCTGCCGACCTTCCCGGAGGACCCGGTCGAGAACCCGCTGGTGTTCAGCACCTACGGGCGGCACACCAGCGAGGTTCCCTCCTCCAACGGGCTGTGGAACCCGCGCCTCGGCTTCAACTGGGACGTGACGGGCGACGCGGCCACGCAGGTCCGCGGCGGCGTGGGGATGTTCAGCGGGCGCGCGCCGTTCGTGTGGATCAGCAACGCGTACGGCAACACCGGCCTGGAGTACGTCACCTTCACCTGCCAGACGGCGCAGGGCGTGCCGACCTTCGTGGCCGACCCGGACAACCAGCCGCGCAACTGCACGGGGACCACGACGGCGGCGCCGAACAACATCAACCTGGTCGACCCGGACCTGAAGCTGCCGCAGGTGGCCCGCTACTCGCTGGCCATCGACCGCCAGCTCCCCATGGGCCTGGTGGGCACCCTCGAGGGCCTGTACACCAAGACCGTCAACGACCTGCTGTACAAGAACCTGCGCATCGAGCCGTTCCCGGGGGCCGCGGCGATCGAGGGCCGCACGCTGTACCGCAACCGGACCACCCCGGGGCTCGGGCAGGCCATCGACGTGACCAACACGGACGAGGGCTCCACCTACAGCCTCACCGGGCAGATCCAGCGTCCGTTCCGCAACAACTGGGACTTCTCCCTGGCGTACACCTACTCGCGCGCCGAGGACAAGGGGCCGCTCAACAACAGCACCGCCAACTCCAACTGGTCGTTCAACCTGCACCGCGACGACCCCAACAACCCGGAGCTGACGCTCTCGGACAACGACGTGCCGCACCGCATCGTGGGGACGACGTCGTACCGGCTGAACCTGCTGGGCCGTCTTTCCACGGACCTGTCGCTGGTGTACGTGGGGCAGTCGGGCAAGCCGTACTCGTTCCGCTACAACGGCGACATCAACGGCGACGGCTCCACGGGCAACGACCTGGTGTACGTGCCGGCCAGCCAGTCCGAGATCAACTTCGCGTCGAGCGCCACGGCCACGCCGCTCCAGTCGTGGAACAGCCTGGACGCATTCATCGAGGACACGGAGTGCCTCCGCGAGGCGCGCGGCCGCATCATCCAGCGGAACTCCTGCCGCGAGCCGTGGTCCAACCGCTTCGACTTCCGCCTGGCGCAGAACATCTCCGCGCTCCGCGGCCAGAACGCGCAGGTCACGGTGGACATCCTCAACTTCGGCAACCTGCTCAACCGCGAGTGGGGCCGCAGCGAGTTCCAGAACAACCAGGCGTTCAACCTGCTGACGCCGAGCGGCACCGCGGTCGTCAACGGGCACCGCACCTACTCGGCGTTCACGATCCCGGCGGACCCGTTCACCATCTCCAACCTGGATTCGCGCTACCAGATCCAGCTGGGGCTGCGCTACACCTTCTAGCGCGGACGGAAAGCAGGGCAGGGTAGCACCGAGCGGGGCGGCCAG
>JBEVLE010000792.1:0-9769 GCA_040509335.1 Longimicrobiaceae bacterium
CGACGGGCGGCCGCTTTACTATGCTCGCTGCGATTCGCTCCGGACCAGCGCCCCGATCTCCGATGACCTTCCGAGCCCTGCGCGAGTACCTGCTGTCCAAGCCCGGCGCCACCGAGGACTTTCCCTTCGGGGAGGAGACGCTGGTGCTGCGGGTGATGGGAAAGATCTTCGCGCTGACCAACGTGGAGAAGCTGCCGCTGGCGGTGAACCTGAAGTGCGACCCGGACCTCGCCGTGGAGCTGCGCGACCGCTGGCCGGCGGTGCAGCCCGGCTACCACATGAACAAGGCGCACTGGAACACGGTGGAGCTGGACGGCAGCATCCCCGCGGACAGGGTGCGGGAGATGATCGACCATTCCTACGGGCTGGTGGTGGCGGGGCTGAAGAAGAGCGAGCGGCAGCGGCTGGAGGAGATCACGCGGGCGGGGTGAAGGCGCCCCACACCAGGGCGCTCGCGAGCCACGCCGCAGCGCCGCCCCCCAGCGTCACGCGCAGGTTGTCGTCCAGCGGGAGCGGCGCCATCTCCAGCGCCGCCCCCGCGAGGGCGCCGGCCAGCGCGCCGGCGAGCGGCAGCCGCGGGTCCACCCACCCCACCGCCAGCCCCACGGCCAGGTTGGTCGCCAGCGCCGCGGCGAAGCCCTCCCAGCTCTTCCCCCAGGAGGTGCGGTGCCGGCCCCAGCGCTTCCCCACCAGCGCCGCGGCGGCGTCGCCCAGGCCGTTGTAGAGCATGGCGGCCACGGCGATGGGCTTCGGGAAAAGGAGGAGCGCCAGGGCGTACGCCACGGCCATGTAGGTGGCCCCCGCCAGCCCGCGCCGCTCGTGCGGGCGCAGCATGGTGCGGGTGAGGCGGAGGAAGTGGTAGCGCGGCCAGCGCATGCGCAGGCGCGCCACATCGGTCGCCAGCGCAAGGGCCGCCACCGGGACGAGCACCGCCACCGCCAGGGGGCGCGGCGCCAGCCACACCAGGAGCGGGAGGACGGTGGAGGCGACGTGGAACGCCTTGCGCGACAGCTCTCTCTTCATCCTCCGGCGCGGCGGCGAGCGTGGACGGGACGCGGGCTCGCCGGCAAGCTACACCCTCACCCCTCGCGGAGAAAGCCGGCGACCAGGCCGGACACGCGCTCCGGCGCGTCCGCGGCGACCCAGTGGCTCGCCTCCGGGATGCGCTCCACGCGGACCCGGGGGATCCACGCCTCCAGCCCCTCCGTCAGCCGGACCACGAGGTGCGGGTCCTTTTCGCCCCACACCAGCAGCGTGGGCGCGGCGATGGGCCGCACCGCCGGCTTTTCGCGCCGGGCGAAGGCGCGGTAGTAGTCGAGCGCGGAGGTCAGCGCCCCCGGGCGCGCGAGCGCTTCCTTGTAGCGCTCCACGTCCTCGCCGGTGAACGCGCCGGGGCGCGCGGGCTCGGTGCGGAAGACCCGCTCCAGCAGCGCGAAATTGCCCGCGCGAAGCACGGCCTCGGGGATGGCGGGGAGCTGGAAGAAGCCGGCGTAGGCCGAGCGCAGCATCTGGTCCGGCTTCCTGATCTCGCGGGCGAAGGCGGCCGGGTGCGGCGCGTTGAGCACCACCAGCCGGTCCAGCCGCTCCGGCCGCAGCATGGCGAAGTACCACGCCACCACGCCGCCCCAGTCGTGCCCCACGACGTGCGCCCGCTCCGCCCCCAGGTGCCGCACCAGCCCCGCCACGTCCTCCACCAGCAGCTCCACCCGGTACCGGTCCACCCCCCGCGGCTTGTCCGACAGGTTGTAGCCGCGCATGTCCGCCGCGACCACCCGGAACCCCGCCGCCGCGAGCGCCGGGATCTGCCGCCGCCACCCGTACCAGAACTCCGGGAACCCGTGCAGCAGCACGACGAGCGGCCCTTCGCCCGCCTCCACGTAGTGCAGCCGCACCCCGCCGACGTCGGCGTCGTGGTGGGTCCAGGGCTCGACGGAGGGGTCGGACATAGCGGGTGAGTGCGAAAGTGCGTGAGTGCGGGACGGCGCACCGGGCTTGGTCGGCACGACGATGCCGACGCCGCAAGCCGTTGCCGTTCCGCGGTACCCCCCGGAGCCCGCGTAGGAAACAGGCCGGCAGTTTGGCCTGGTTCCGGAGCGGCCCCGCCACGACACCCCGACGAATCGGATCACTCCCCCGCCCTGACCTCCCCCGCATCCGGCGAAACGACGTCCACGGGAGAACCCACCACGGCGTGCCTGAACGACTCCTCGCGCAATTCCGCCATGCGCGCCGTCGCCCGCACGTCGTAGGAGCGGTTGGTCAGCAGGACCGTCCACGCGCGCCGCTCGGGCTCGATCCACAGCGACGTCCCCGTCCAGCCGTTGTGCCCCACGGCGAGCGGCCGGGCGCAGGGCTTCTCCTCGGAGTGCGGCTCGCGCGGGCACAGGGCGACGAAGCCCAGCGTGCGGCGCCCGGCCCCGGGCTGCTGGCGGAGCATCTCGCGCACGGTCTCGGGGGCGAGCACGCGGACCCCGTCCAGCTCGCCGCCGCCGGCCAGCATGGCGGCGAAGCGCCCCAGGTCGTGCGCGGTGGAGAACAGCCCGGCGTTGCCGGTGACGCCGCCCAGGCGCCGGGCGAGCAGGTCGTTGGGGCGCCCCCGGAAGGGCTCGCCGGTGCTCAGGCGCAGCGTGGGCGCGCAGGCGGTGCAGTCCTGGCCGGGGAGGAAGCCGGTGCGGGTCATGCCCAGCGGGCGCCAGACGCGGCGCTCCAGGAAGCGCGGAAGCGGCTCGCCGGCGGCCCGCTGCGCCGCCTCCCACAGGACGACGTAGCCCAGGTCGGTGTACTCCACCTGGCTCCCCGGCGCCTCGTCGATGCGGGTGCGCAGGATGCGCCGCACGCGCTCGCGCGGGGCGTCGCCGCGGATGGCCGCGCCGGCGGGGAGGCCGGAGGTGTGGGTGAGCAGCTGCCGCCAGGTGACGCGGTCCTTGAAGCGGCCCTCGAACTGGGGAAGGTGCCTGCGCACGGGGTCGTCCAGGCGGATGACGCCGTCCTGGGCCAGGAGGAGCACCGCCGTGGCCGTGGCGACCGGCTTGGTGACGGAGGCCAGGTCGTACAGCGTGCTGTCGGGGGACACGGGGGCGGCGGATTCCCGCCACCCCACCCGGCCCATCCCGGCCAGTCGCTCGGTGCGCGCCCCGATCCCCACCGCCAGCGCGGCCCCGGGAAAGGCGCGCCGCTCCAGCTCGGCGCGCACGCTGGCCTCGGCGGAGTCCAGCGCCGCGGAGGACAGCCGCGGGACGGGCGCCGCCGGCCTCGCGGCCGTGCGCGGCACGGCGGGGGCCCCGGCGCGGTCCGCGCCGCGCCCGGCCGGCAACCCGAACGCGGCGGCGAACAGGAAGGCGCCCAGCGTGGCGGCTGCGCCGGTCCTGAGCGCCGGGCTGCGCCCGGCGGGGGATGGGGGGCCAAGTCCTTTCTGCATAACACGCTGTACAGGCAACCCGCGGGCCACCGGCGCGGGACGGGCGCGCGGCCTCTTGCGATCCCGCAGGCCCCGGCCGATCTTTGGCGCCGCCCCGGCACAACGCGCCTGTTTTCCGACCGTCCCGACGGCCTCCCACGGCCGCGCCGACCACTCCCCCCGCACGCCCCGAACATCCCGATGGAAGCCATGGACGCCGCGGAGGTGATCCGCGAGCTGCGCGAGGACCGCGCGGAGCAGGACGTGGAGGAGCGCTTCCGCTCCAGAGTCGCGCTGGTCATCGCGGTGCTCGCAACCCTGCTGGCGGTGGCCAGCCTGGGCGGCGGCAACGTCGGCGAGGAGGTGGTGAACGCCAACATCCACGCCAGCGACACCTGGGCCTTCTACCAGGCGAAGAACATCCGGCAGACGTCGCTGAACCTGGCCGCGGACGAGATGGAGGCCATGCTGCTGGCGAGCGGCGCCTCGATCGGCGCGGAGGCGCGGCGGGACATCGAGGCGAAGGTGGCGAAGTACCGCGCCACCTCGGCGCGCTACGACGACGAGCCGGACCCGGACGCGCCCGCCGACTCGCTGCGCGGCGAGGGCAAGAAGCAGCTCCGCGCGCGGGCGGCGAGCTTCGAGGCGCGGCGCGACCGGGCGCAGGAGCAGGACGCCAACTTCGACTACGCCAGCGTCCTCTTCCAGATCGCCATCGTGCTGGGCTCGGTCGCCATCCTCGCGCTGTCGCGCCCCACCCTGGGGGTGGCGCTGGTGCTGGGCGGCGCGGCCACGCTGCTGATGCTGAACGGCTTCCTGCTGGCCGTCCACCTCCCCCTGTGACCCACGCCCCACCCATGAGACGCCTCCGCCTGATCGTCCTGCTGGCCGCCCTTGCCGGCGTCGCCGCCTTCGCCGCCCCGCTGGACGGCGGCCGCCCGCTGCTGGACTTCCGCGCGGTACGCGCGAAGCTGCACGGCGCCGCCTCCCGCGTCCCGTCGGCGGCCGGCGAGCCGGAGGGCGGCGCCTACAGGTGGCAGGACGAGGACGGCACCTGGCACTTCAGCAACGTCCGCCCCGAGGGCCGCCGCGGCGTACAGAAGGTCAAGGACGCGGTCACCTGGGCAACCGGATCGGGCGCCGGGAGCGCCCCCGCCGACGAAGCCGACCCCGAGCGTCCCAGGAACGCCGCGGAGCTGCTGGCCGAGAGCAAGGACCTGGAGGGCACGGCCCGCAAGCGCGAGACGGAGATGGAGAAGCTGATGCGCGAAGCCCAGGAGTAGCCCCCGCGCCCACCGACGTCCGGACCCGCAAAAGCGAACGGCGCCGCCCTCGTCCCGAGGCCGGCGCCGTTTCGTGGTTGCAGGCTGTGACGCTTCACGCTACGCGTGAACCGATGAACCCTGTTCCCTATTCCCTGTTCACTGCCGTCTCCACCGCGAACGCGTGCGCGTGCCACGACTCCCGCACCGGCACCTCCCACTTCCCCGCCAGCAGCTCGCCCACGGTGGAGATGGTGTTGTTGAACACCACGGTGTCTTCCCCCACCTCGCCCGACTGCACCAGCGCACGGAACTCGGGGCGGGTGGCGGAGCGGATCCGGCCGGCCGCGTCGCGGAACCAGACGCCGGAGCGGTCCAGCAGCCCGGCGCCGAGCCGCCCCTCCAGCTCCTTGAAGACGCGGAAGAGCGAGTCGATGGAGCAGCCGGAAACGCCGGTGGCGCGCTCGTCGGCGCCCACCAGCAGGAAGCGGTCGTGGCGCCAGTCGCGCGCGCCCACGACGGGGTGGCCGTGCGCCAGCCAGCCGTCGACGAACTCGTCCACGCGGGCCAGCAGCGCGGCCGATTCATCGGCGGCGAGCGGGCGGGACGCGGCGAAGATCCACAGGCGGGCGTCGGCCGGGAGCAGGGCAAAGTCTACGGCGGTCATCGCGTTTCCTCGCGTTCGGGTTGCACTCCCCCGAATCTACACCCGCGGCGCGGCCGGTTCCAGCGGTCGGGAGCCGGGCCCGGCGCCGTCGCGCACCCGCTCGAAGCCGCGGTGGCCGTCCATGGTGAAGGTGCCCTGGAAGCCCTGCACCACCACCCCCATCATCCCGCCGGGGTCGCCGGACAGGGTGCCGCCGGCGGGGAGGCGCATGGGCCCGTCCGGCGTGCGCACCTCGGCGTAGCGCAGCGTCCCCCGCGCGAAGGGCCTGCGCCCGTCCAGGTACTCGAACTCCAGCTCGCGCACCACGTACCCCGCCGGGTCGATGCGGAGCGCGCCGCGGATGTCCAGCTCGCCGTCGCCGCCCTGCCGCCCGGTAGGGCGGAAGCGCAGGACGAGGCCGCCCCGCCCGTCCTCGGCGTCGCCCTCCAGGCAGTGCGTGCGCAGGAAGTCGTCGGCCAGGAGCTCGAGCTCGTCGGGGATGCGCAGGCTCACGGAGGTGCGGGTCTGCCGCCCGTACCTGCCGCTGCGGCGGGCCTGCCGCGCCCGCACCGAGTCCGGGTCGCTGAGGACGACCGTGTCCTGCTCGATCCGCTTGTCGCGCAGCAGGCGCAGCCGCGCCTCGCCCCGCACCCGCAGCCGGTACGCGAAGCGGTACTGCTCCTGGAAGCGGCGCCGCGTTTCCACGGCCTTCTGTGCCTCCCTCCAGAGCGCCGCCAGGTCGGGCGCCTCGTCCAGCCGGTCCAGCCCGTAGCAGGAGTTCCCGGCCACGGAGATCCCTTCCAGCACCACCGGGGTCTCGGATGCGGCGAGCACGCGCCGCACCGTCTCGCCGCCGCGCACCTCGAACGCCGGCGACGGCACGGAAACGAAGCCGATGCGGTCCATCCGCAGCCGGTACCGCCCGGCGGGGACCGCCTCGAAGCGGAACTCACCGCGCGCGTCGGCGAGCATACCCCGCAGCGGCTCGTCGCTCCCCGCGCCCGGGAGCAGCTGCACCAGCGACAGCGGGAGCGGCGCGCCCCCCTCCGCGGCCGCGACCCCCTCCACGGTACCGGCGCCCTGCTGCGCCGCCCCGGGGAGCGCGGCGGCAATGCAGAGCAGGGAAAGTGCGATGCGCAGCGAGGCGCGGGGCGGGCGGGGTCTCATGATGTCCAGGAGCAGCAGGTGGCGGGCGATGGAAACGGCGGACGGGGAGCGTGGGAGGGCATCGGTCGTTCCGCGGTCGGGCCTCTGCCCACAACGAGGACAAGCCGTTGCGGCGTAGGGCGTTGTGCCGACGTCTGATACGGCGGGCGGGAGCGGGGCGTCCCCGGGGCGGGACGGGGGGGGTGTCGGATCGGCGCGGAGGCCTACCCCCCTCCCCCCGGCCCCCTCCCCCGCAAGGGGGGAGGGGGAGAACGGCGCGCCGGGCGGCGAGGTCCGACGTGTGGAGATGCCCCTCCCCCGGCACGGGGGAGGGTGGCGGCTCTCAGGCCGCCGGGTGGGGCCACAGCGCGAGCCCCGCGTGAGGGATTTCGGCCCGGAGGGGCGAGACCCGGCGGGGCTGTTTCCGCCGGGGCTCGACTCCGTTACGCACAGTTTTATCGTGCGTTACGGAGCCGAAGCCCGACCCCGGCGCCCCGCCGGGGGCACGCCCGAACCCGCCGTAAAAAAGCGGTTCAGGTGAACCACCCACCCTCGGGCCCGGTGAGCGAAGACCCCTCCGCGGGCTGCCAGGTGGCGACCTCCTCGATGCGCTGCGCCAGCTCGAAGTCCTTGTCGGTGACGCCGCCGGCGTCGTGGGTGGTGAGCTTCACCGTGAGGCGCGGGTAGCTGAGGAGCAGGTCCGGGTGGTGCCAGGCCGCCTCGCCCAGGTAGCCGATGGCGTTGGCCAGGAGGAGCGTGCGGTGCCAGGCGCCGGTCGCGAACGCGCGGACCAGGTGCCCGTCCTCGTAGCGCCAGCTGGGGAGCTGCGCGGACAGGCGGTCGCGGATCTCGTGCTCGTCGTGGATGCTGGACATGGCGGTCTCGGTGCAGGTGGCGGTCGGCGAGGGCAGGTCAGGTATGCAGCGGGAATCGCTCCACGGCCTCGTAGCGCGCCCCGCCGGCGCCCAGGTGGCTGCGGAAGAGCACCACGTCGTCCACGCGGATGCGCTCGCGGAACGCGGGGACGCTCGCCAGCAGGGGGCGCACGTCCC
This sequence comes from Longimicrobiaceae bacterium, assembly GCA_040509335.1. Classification (GTDB taxonomy): domain Bacteria; phylum Gemmatimonadota; class Gemmatimonadetes; order Longimicrobiales; family Longimicrobiaceae; genus JAFAYN01. The sequence goes on from JBEVLE010000792.1 coordinate 7,504, forward strand.
CGGCGGGACGGATGCGGCTGAGCGTGAGGTGCGCGGAGAAGGGGCGCTCCTCCGCGGGAAACCCGGCCCGCCGCGCGGCGTCCTCGGCCGCGGCGGCGAGGTCGCCGAGCCGCTCCGCCCCCTCTGCCACGCCCAGCCAGAGCACGGCGGCGCGCGCCGGCCGCGGAAAGGCGCCGAGACCCCCGAACGCCACGGTGAAGCCGGCGCCGAGGTCCGCGCCGCGCAGGGCGCCGACCAGGGCGGTCCGCCGCGCGGGCGGGGTGCCGCCCAGGAAGCGCAGCGTCAGGTGCCAGCTCGCGGGCGCCACCCCGCGGCCGGGGAGCGCCCGCCCGGCGAGCGCGCCACGCAGGTGCGCGGCGAGACGCTCGCGCGCGTGCTCCGGCAGCTCCACCCCCAGGAAAAGGCGCTCCTCCCCGCCCCGCCGGTCGTCGCTGGGTTCCATGTCCCTCGCCTGCTCGCACGTCCCGGACCGCGGATGAATCCGAAAGGCCGGGACCTTGCGGACTTGTAGCCAGGTATACACTCGGCCGCGGAGAGCCCGTCTCCGCCGCCCGACGGGAACACCACGCCGCGAAGCGCCATGCTGATCCGCAAGCCCGACGACGTCCGCTCCTCGGAGATCACCCCGGAGCCGCTGTACCAGTCCCGCCGCGAGTGGCTGGGCACCGTTTCCGCGGCGCTGCTGGCGGGGGTGGTGACCCCCACCGCCCTGGCCGCCTGCGAGACGCGCGGCGCGGAGGCGGACGCGGACGCGCCGCAGGGCGACGAGCCCACCCCGCTCAAGGACGTCACCAGCTACAACAACTTCTACGAGTACGGCACCGACAAGGAGGACCCGGCGCGCCTGGCGCCCGGCCTCCTCAGGACCCGGCCCTGGACCGTGACCGTGGACGGGCTGGTGCGCAGGCCGGGCCGCTACGCCTTCGACGACCTGGTGAAGGCCAACCGGGTGGTGGACCGCACCTACCGGCTGCGCTGCGTGGAGGCGTGGTCCATGGTGGTGCCCTGGCAGGGGATGCTGCTGCGCGACGTGCTGAGCCGCGTGCAGCCCACCCCCGCCGCGAAGTACGTGGAGTTCACCACCCTGCTGGACCCCGCGCAGATGCCGGGGCAGCGGCGCCCGGTGCTGGACTGGCCGTACGTGGAGGGGCTGCGCCTGGACGAGGCCATGCACCCCCTCGCGCTGCTGGCGACCGGGCTGTACGGGCGGCCGCTCCCCGCGCAGAACGGGGCGCCGCTGCGCCTGGTGGTGCCGTGGAAGTACGGCTTCAAGTCCATCAAGTCCATCGTCCGCATCCGCCTCACCGACCGGCAGCCCCGCACCGCCTGGAACGTGTCCGCGCCGGACGAATACGGCTTCTACGCCAACGTCAATCCCGAGGTGGACCACCCGCGCTGGAGCCAGGCCCGCGAGCGCCGCATCGGCGAGTGGCGCAGGCGGCCGACGCTGCCGTTCAACGGCTACGCGGACGAGGTGGCGTCGCTGTACCGGGGGATGGACCTGCGGAGGAACTTCTGAAGACGGGTGCGATCGTGCGGGGAGGTGCGGCGTGAGCACCGTCGAAGAAGCGCCGGTCAAAATGCCGAGGCCGCGGCCTCCCAGGCGCGTGGACCGGGCGATGCTGGCGATGAAGAGCCTGGTCTGGGGGGCGGCGCTCTCGCCGTTCGCGCTGCTGCTGTGGGACGCCTTCAATGACGGGCTGGGGGCGGAGCCCATCGAGGAGGTCACGCACCGCACGGGGAAGACGGCGCTGGTGATCCTGCTCTGCTCGCTGGCCGTGACGCCGCTGCGCAGGGTCACGGGGTGGAACGGCGCGATCCGCTTCCGGCGCCTGCTGGGGCTGTTCGCCTTCTTCTACGCGTGCCTGCACTTCGCCACCTACCTGTTCGACCAGGAGCTCAGCCCGGCGTACGTGGTGGAGGACGTGGTGGAGCACCCGTACGTGACCGCCGGCTTCGTCGCCTTCCTCCTGCTGGTGCCGCTGGCGCTCACCTCAACGCAGGGGATGATCCGCCGCCTGGGCAAGCGCTGGCTGAAGCTGCACCGGCTGGTGTACGCGGCCGCGGCGCTCGCCGTGCTGCACTTCGTGTGGCTGGTGAAAAAGGACCTGACCGAGCCCATGATCTACGCGGCGGTGCTGTCGCTCCTCCTCGCCTTCCGCCTGCCGGTGGTGTCCGGGGCGAAGAAGCCCCCGCCCCGGCTGCGCCCGCGCCCGGCGCCGCCCCCCGGACCCGCCGGCTGAAACCTGGCGCGCGGCCCTCCCGT
>JBEVLE010000793.1:0-8757 GCA_040509335.1 Longimicrobiaceae bacterium
GTAGAGCCCGAGACCGTCTTAGCCTGGTCGAAGTGGCGCCGAAGACACCAGGCTCGATCTCAACGCCACCACTACCAGACCCGGGCCAAACGGTGGGGCTATGAAGTGCGGCTGTAGAATTAGAGCCGCCACCATCTCCCAATTCTGGGAGAGGGGGCAACTGCTGGATCCTGAGAACGGGCAAGCAGTTGCGTGAGGGATTTCGGCCCGGAGGGGCGAGACCCGGCGGCGGTTTGCCGGGGCTCGACTCCGTTAGCCCGCGTTGTTTGCGGGCTTACGGAGCCGAAGCCCGACCCCGGCGCCAGCCGGGGGCACGCCCGAACCAAGTCGTTCGAAATAAATAGATCGCACCGCCCAGGAGTCCCATGCAGTCCATTCCCGCCGTCGCCAGAGTCGCGCCCGCTCCCATGCCGGGTGCGTTCGCGGACCGCGCCCCCCCGTATTCGGCCGAGGCGGAGATGTCCGTGCTCGGCGGGATGCTCATCGACGCGGACGCGATCGTCAAGGCGATCGAGACGATCGACGACACCATGTTCTACCGGGAGGGGAACCGCCGCCTGTTCCGGTCCATGGTGAAGCTGTGGGAGCGCGGCGAGGTCATCGACCCCATCACCCTTTCGGAGGAGCTCAAGAACTCTGGCGATCTGGAGGCGGTGGGCGGGATGCCGTACGTCGCCCAGCTCCTGGACGCGGTCCCCACCGCGGCCAACATCGAGTACCACTGCAAGATCGTCCGCGAAAAGGCGGTGCTACGCCGGCTGATCGAGGCGGCGACCTCCATCATCCAGGAGACCTTTACCAACCAGGGGGAGATCGAGGAGGTCCTGGACCGCGCGGAGCAGAAGATCTTCCAGATCGCGCAGAGCCACGACCGAAAGGGCTTCGTGTGGATCAAGGAGATCCTCTGGCCCACCTTCGAGAAGATCGAGCAGCTCCAGAACAACAACTCGTCCATCACCGGTGTGCCGACGGGATTCACCGACCTGGACGAGATGACGGCAGGCTTCCAGCCGAGCGACCTGATCATCGTGGCGGCTCGTCCGTCAATGGGAAAGACAGCATTTACTTTAAACATTGCGCAACATGCCGCCATCGCGGCGCAGAAGCCGGTCGCCTTCTTTTCGCTGGAAATGAGCAAGGAGTCGCTGGTGCAGCGCATCCTGTGCGCGGAGGCGCGGGTGGACGCGGGGCGGCTGCGGCGCGGGCGGCTCTCGGACGACGACTACGGGCGGCTGGCGACGGCGGCGGGGTACCTGAACACGGCGCCCATCTACATCGACGACACCGCCGGCATCTCGGTGCTGGAGATGCGCGCCAAGGCCCGGCGCCTCAAGTCGGACCGGCCGGACCTGGCGATGATCATCGTGGACTACCTCCAGCTCATGACGGGCGGCGGCAAGGTGGAGAACCGGCAGCAGGAGGTGTCGGAGATCTCGCGGAACCTCAAGGCGCTCGCCAAGGAGCTGGAGGTGCCGGTGGTGGCGCTGTCGCAGCTCTCGCGCGCCGTGGAGTCGCGCCCCGACAAGCGCCCGATGATGTCGGACCTTCGCGAGTGCGTCACGGGCGACACGCTCGTCGTGCTGGCCGACGGGCAGCGCACTCCCATCCGTGACCTGGTCGGGACCACGCCGGAGGTCGTCGCCGTGTCACCGGACGGGAAGCTGAAGAGTGCGGCGAGCGACCTGGTATGGTCCGTCGGGGTGAAGCCGGTGTTCCGGGTGCGCCTGGCGAGCGGCCGCGCCGTGCGCTGCACGGGACAGCACCGGCTGCTGGGCGCCGAGGGATGGGTGCGCGTGGAGGACGTGGAGAGTGGCGACCGGCTCGCGGTCGCGCGGAGGCTCCTGGAGCCGGCGGACGCGCAGCCGTGGAGCGAGGAGCGGCTCGTCCTCCTGGGCCATCTGGTGGGCGACGGGAGCTACCTGAGCGGCCAGCCGCTGCGCTATACCACCGCGTCGGAGGAGAACAGCCGGATCGTCGCCGATGCGGCCGTCTGCGAGTTCGGAGTGAGGGTGAACCGGCACCCGGGGCGGGGCAACTGGCACCAGTTGGTGTTCAGCGGCAATGGCAACCGCTGGCACCCGGCGGGGATCAACCGGTGGCTCCGCGAGCTGGGGATCTTCGGACAGCGCTCGCACGAGAAGCGGCTCCCGGAAAGCGTCTTCCGCCTCCCGGACGCGCAGGTCGCGACGCTGCTGCGGCACCTGTGGGCGACCGACGGGTGCATCTTCGCCCGCGATGCCGGCAGCCGGGGCTCGTCGTCGGTCAACTTCTCCACCAACAGCAGCGGGCTTGCGGGGGACGTGGCCGCGCTCCTGCTCCGGCTGGGGATCGTCGCCCGGATCCGGGAGGTCGCCCAGGGCGAGCACCGGCCGATGTTCACCGTGTCCGTCTCCGGCGCCGCCGACCAGAAGCGGTTCCTCGACCATGTGGGGGCGTTCGGACCCCGCGGTCCGCAGGCCGGGAAGCTGGCCGTCCGCCTCGCGGACACGACGCCGAACCCCAATGTCGACACGGTTCCGCGCGAGTCGTTCGACCGGGTCCGTGCCGTAATGGCCGAGAGGGGGATCTCCCAGCGCGCGATGGCGGCCGCGCGGGGAACGGGCTACGGGGGAGCCTCGCACTTCAGCTTCGCCCCTTCGCGCGCCGTGCTGGCCGACTACGCCGAGATCCTGGACGACGACGTGCTCCGGCAGCAGGCGGCGGACGACCTGTTCTGGGACCGCGTGGTCGAGGTGGTTCCCGAGGGCGAGGAGGAGGTGTTCGACCTCACCGTGCCCGGGCCCGCGTCGTGGCTCGCGGACGGGATCGTCAGCCACAACTCGGGAGCCATCGAGCAGGACGCAGACGTCATCATGTTCCTGTTCCGGCCGGAATACTACCACGGCCCGGTGGACAAGGAGGGCAACTCCATCGAGGGGCGCGCCGAGGTCATCATCGGCAAGCAGCGAAACGGCGCCGTGGGCACCATCCCGCTGATGTTCCTCAAGGAGTTCACCCGCTTCGAGAACTTTTCCGGGCGCATGGACGGGCCTCCGTCCGAATGATGCGGACCGAGCGCGCCGTACGGCTTCGCCGGGCGCACACCCGCCCGTCCACGGTGTATGGAAACGCCTGATTCCGCACCGGGATAGGGGAGCGAGATGGCGAAGACGAGGACTGCGTTCTTCTGCACGGAGTGCGGGAACGAGACGTCGCGCTGGCAGGGGCAGTGCCCTGGCTGCCGCGAGTGGAACACGCTGGTGGAGGCGCCGGCCGCGCCCTCCGCCAAGGGCGCGAAGACCCGCGGCGGGGGCGGGTCCGCCGCCGCGGCGCGGAACGGCGCGGGCGCGGCGCCGGTGCGGCTGCGCGACGTGCAGGGGACGGAAAGCACCCGCTGGAGCACCGGACTGGACGAGTTCGACTTCGTGCTGGGCGGCGGGATCGTCCCGGGCTCGGTGGTGCTGGTGGGCGGGGAGCCTGGGATCGGCAAGTCCACCATCCTCCTCCAGGTCGCGGCGCGGCTGGAGGCGGAGGGGCGGCGCACGCTCTACGTGTCCGGCGAGGAGTCCGCGCTCCAGGTGAGGCTGCGCGCCGACCGTCTGCGGGGCGCCGCCGGCGAGGTGAGCCTGCTCGCCGAGACCGAGCTGGAGACCGTGCTGCTGCGCGCGGCCGAGAGCGCCCCCGACGTGCTGCTGGTGGACTCCATCCAGACGGTGTACACCCCCGAGCTGGAGGGCGCGCCGGGGAACGTGGGACAGGTGCGCGAGTGCGCCGCCCGCCTCCAGCGCTTCGCCAAGCAGACCGGGACCGCGGTGTTCCTGGTGGGGCACGTCACCAAGGGGGGCGGGATCGCCGGGCCCAAGACGCTGGAGCACATCGTCGACACGGTGCTGTACTTCGAGGGGGCGGGCGGCCTGGACAACCGGGTGCTGCGCGCCACCAAGAACCGCTTCGGCGGGGTGGACGAGATCGGCGTCTTCCGCATGACCGCGGAGGGGCTGGTTCCCGTCGCCAACCCCTCCGAGCTGTTCATGGGCGAGCGCGCCAGCGGCACCTCCGGCTCCGCGGTGGTGGCCACCATGGAGGGGACACGGCCGCTCCTGGTGGAGATGCAGGCGCTGGCGGTGAAGGCCTCGTACGGGGCGCCGCAGCGGGTGAGCACCGGCTTCGACCCGCGGCGGCTGGCGCTGCTGCTCGCCGTCATGGAGAAGCGGGCCGGGCTCCCCTTCGGCCAGCTGGACGTGTTCCTCAACGTGGTGGGCGGCATCCGCCTGGCGGAGACCGCCGGGGACGTGGCGGTGGCCGTGGCGCTGGCATCCACCGTGTACGACCGGCCGGTGCCGGCGGACGCGGTGTTCATCGGCGAGCTGGGGCTGGGCGGCGAGGTGAGGCCGGTGGGGCAGGTGGAGCGGCGGCTGGCGGAGGCGGCGCGCATGGGGTTCGGCAGGGCGTACCTGTCGCCGCGCGCGGTGCCGGCCAAGCTGCCCCGGGGGATCCGCGTGGTGGAAACGGAGAACGTCCGTGCGCTCCTCGACACCGTCTTCGGCTGAGCCCCGCCCCCGCGCCGCGGCCGTGGTGGTGGCGGGCGGCTCCGGGCGGCGGATGGGCGGCTCCGTCCGCAAGCAGTACATGGAAGTGGGCGGCGAGCCGATACTCCTGCGGGCGGCGCGGGCGTTCACCGCGCACCCGGACGTGGGCGCCGTCGTGGTCGTGCTCCCGCCGGACGACGCGGCCCAACCGCCGGCCTGGCTCCTGGAGCTGGGCGTGGCGGTGGTGGCCGGCGGCGAGGAGCGCGGGGACTCGGTGTGGAACGGGCTCCTCGCCACGCCGGAGGACGCGGAGGTGGTGCTGGTGCACGACGGCGCGCGCCCCTTCGTCTCGGCGGAGGTCATCGGCCGCGTGCTGGCAGCGGCCCGCACCGGCGCCGTGCTGGCGGCGCTCCCTGCCACCGACACGCTCAAGGAGGTGGCGGAGGACGGCACGGTGCTCGGCACCCCGGACCGCGCCCGCTTCTGGCAGGCGCAGACGCCGCAGGGCTTTCCGCGCGCCGTGATCGTGGAGGCGCACCGCCGCGCCCGCGCCGAGGGCGTGCGCGCCACCGACGACGCCGCCCTGTGCGAGCGCTACGGGATCCCCGTGCGCGTGGTGGAGGGCGCGGCCGACAACCTCAAGGTCACGCGCCCCGCGGACCTCGCCGTCGCCGAGGCGCTGGCCCGCCGCTTGCCGGGCTGATCCCGCTTGCCGGGCCGCGCCCCCCGGGCGCGGCCGCCCATCCGCTCCCCACGCTCCCATGACCGAGGACACGGCGCCGGACGCTCCCCGCGGGACCACCTTCAACCTGGTCTTCGTGTGCACGGGGAACACCTGCCGCTCCCCGCTGGCCGAGGCGCTCGCGCGCCGGGAGCTGGAGCGCCGCGGGTGGCGGCACGTGGAGGTGGTGTCCGCCGGGCTCGCCGCGGACGACGGCTACCCGGCCTCGCGCAACGCCGTCGCCGTGGCCGAGCGCTCCGGGCTGGAGCTGGGCCGGCACCGCTCCCGCGCCCTCACCCCCGAGCTGGTGGAGTGGGCCGACCTGGTGCTCGCCATGTCGCCCTCGCACGTGCACGCGCTGGAGCGCGGCGGGGCGGGGGACAAGGTCGCCCTCCTGGGCGACTTCGCCGCGGGGGAGGGCGGCGAGGGCTCCGCGGTCCGCGACCCCTTCGGCGGCGACGAGGAGGCGTACGAGGCCACGCTGCGCGAGCTGGAGCCGCTGGTGAGCGCCGTGTTCGACCGGCTGGCGCCCATCCTCCAGCCCTGATCTTTGAACGGCATTAACGGCTTCGAGCTGCGGGTCTGGGCGTGCCCCCGGCCGGGCAGGTTCCGCGACTGCGTAGCCGATCCACCCGTGATCCCCTCCCCGTGACCTCCCTCCCCACCTCCGCCACCCGCGTGGTGGCCCTCCTCGGCACCCCCGTCTCCCACTCGCTTTCGCCCGTGTTCCAGAACGCTGCCCTGCGCGCCGCGGGGTTGGACGCCGTTTACGTGGCGCTGCGCTGCGACGCGGCGGTCTTCCCGGGGCTGCTGCGCGGGATCGCGCGCGCGGGCGGCGCCGGCAACGTCACCGTCCCCCACAAGGAGGCCGCCGTGCTCGCGACAGACCGCCACACCGCGGCCGTGGAGCGCACGGGCGCGTGCAACACCTTCTGGCTGGAGGGCGGCGAGGTGTGGGGCGACAACACCGACGTGGCGGGGTTCGCGGGGGCCGCGCGGGCGCTGCTGGGGCGCGAGCCGCGGGGCGCGCGCGTGCTGCTGGTGGGGGCGGGCGGAGCGGCACGCGCCGTGCTCTGCGCGCTGGCCGACGCGGGCGCGGACCAGGTCGTGGTGCTGAACCGCACGCCGGAGCGCGCCGCGGCGCTGGCCCGGGCCTTCGGCGGCGGCGGGCCGCGCCTGGCGGTCGCCGGGTCCGCGGCGGAGCTGGCGGGGGAGCGCTTCGACCTGGCGGTGAACGCCACCGCCCTGGGGCTGCGGCCGGACGACCCGCACCCGCTGCCGCCGGACGGAGGGCCGGAGCTCGGCGCGGCGCTGGACCTGGTGTACGCGCCGGACGAGACCGCGTGGGTGCGGGCCGCGCGGGAGCGCGGCGTCCCCGCCGCGGACGGGCTGGAGATGCTTCTGCGGCAGGGTGCGGCCGCCTTCGAGCGCTGGTGGGGGATCCCCGCGCCGCTGGACGCCATGCGCGCCGCGCTCCCGCCGCGCGGGAGGCACGCGTGAGCCTGCGCGAGCGCGCCGTCCACGTGCGCGACGGGCTGCTGGACCTGGTGTTCGCGCCGGTGTGCGCCGCGTGCGCCGCCCCGGTGCCTACCGCGCACGCCGAGCGGCTGGTGTGCCGCGTCTGCTGGTCGCGCATCCGCGAGGTGCCGGCGCCGCGCTGCGCCCGCTGCTGGACCCCGCTCCCGCCCGCCCGGGAGCCCGGCCCGCGCTGCGCCGCGTGCGGCGACCTGCCGGCGGGGGTGCGCGCGGTGCGCTCCGCCTTCGTCATGGGCGACACCGCCCGCAGGCTGGTGCACGCCCTCAAGTACCGCGGCTGGTCCGCGCTGGCCGGGCCGCTGGGGCGGCGCATGGCCGCGCTCCCCTGGCCGCGCGACGTGGAGGACGAGGCGCGCGTCGTCGTGCCGGTGCCCACCAGCGCCACCCGGGTGCGCGAGCGCGGCTACAACCAGGCCGCGCTGCTGGCGGAGGTCTTCGCCGCCGGGACCGGGCGCGCGAGCGAGGCGGGGCTGCTCGTCCGCACCCGTTCCGGGGGCACACAGACGGCCTTGCATCCCGATGAGCGGCGGGCTAACGTAGCGGGCGCTTTCGCCGTCCCGGAGGGGCGGCGCGGCGACGTCCGGGGGGAGCACCTGCTCCTGGTGGACGACGTGTGGACCACCGGCGCGACCGCCGTGGCCTGCGCGGAGGCGCTCCTGGAAGCGGGGGCGCGGGTGGTGAGCGTGGCGACCTTCGCCCGCGCGATCCCGGAGCTGGAGCGCTGGCGGGACGCGGGCGGGGGGTGAAGCCGTTTTTCCAACGTTCCTCGAGTTTCGGGAGATATCATGGCTCTACGGGTTGCCATCAACGGCTTCGGCCGCATCGGGCGCAACGTGCTGCGCGCCGCCAAGCAGGCGGGCGTGGCCGACATCGACTTCGTCGCCGTCAACGACCTGACCGACACCAAGACGCTGGCCCACCTCCTCCGCCACGACTCGGTGCACCGGCACTACCCGGGCACCGTGGAGGCGCGCGACAACGCGCTGGTGGTGGACGGCGACGAGGTGCGCGTGTTCTCCGAAAAGGACCCGTCGGCGCTCCCCTGGCGCGACCTGGGCGTGGACATCGTCATCGAGTCCACCGGCCGCTTCACCAAGCGCGCCGACGCCGCCAAGCACATCGAGGCCGGCGCCCGCAAGGTGATCATCTCCGCGCCCGCAAAGGACGAGGACATCACCATCGTGCTGGGCGTCAACGAGGAGCAGTACGACGGCGCGAGCCACCACGTGATCTCCAACGCCAGCTGCACCACCAACTGCCTGGCGCCCGTGGTCAAGGTGCTGCTGGACGAGTTCGGGTGGAAGCGCGGGCTGATGACCACGGTGCACGCCTACACCAACGACCAGATGATCCTGGACCTGCCGCACAAGGACCTGCGCCGGGCGCGCGCGGCCGGCATGTCCATCATCCCCACCACCACCGGCGCCGCGAAGGCCACCGGGCTGGTGATCCCCGAGGTCAAGGGCAAGATCGACGGCGTGGCGATGCGCGTCCCCACGCCCGACGTGTCCATCGTGGACCTGACGGCGGAGCTGGAAAAGGACGTGACCGCCAAGCAGGTGAACGACGCCCTGCGCGCCGCCGCCGAGGGGCGGATGAAGGGGATCCTGGCGTTCGAGGAGGAGGAGCTGGTGTCGGTGGACTTCACCGGGCACCCGGCCTCGTCCATCGTGGACGCGCCGTCGACCAACGTGCTGGCGGGGATGGTCAAGGTCATGGCCTGGTACGACAACGAGTGGGGGTACAGCAACCGCTGCGTGGATTTGGCCCGCTACATCGGCGCTCGTCTTTAAGGGACGTTGTTTCGGGATACCCCAGCTCGGGATCGGGCTGGGGTATTCTCTTTCTGGTAGGTGGCTGGGATCGTGCGATGGGGCCGCTCCGGAACCAGGCCAAACTGCCGGCCTGTTTCCTACGCGGGTCGCGGAGCCAGCGGAAACAGCCCCGCTGTCTCCGCTCCGGCTGCGGGAGCCCCGCCAAACAGCCGGCGGG
>JBEVLE010000794.1:0-7438 GCA_040509335.1 Longimicrobiaceae bacterium
GGGAAGGTCCCGGGGCGGGCGTCCGTTCGTGCGTCGGGCCGGCTGGTCAGCTACGCGGCGGCGCCTGCGTGCTTGGCGCGGCGGCGTTCATCCGCGCGCAGCACTCCCGGCACTTCTGCGCGTCGCACCGGCCGCCGGCGCAGCAGTCGGAGTCCTTGCAGCACCCCTCGCCGTCGCACGCGCCGTCCTTGCAGCAGTCGGCGCAGTCGCCGTGGGCGTGGCCGCCGGCGGCGTGGGCCTGGTGCGCTCCCGCCATGGCGGCGTGCATCGCCTCCATCCGGGTCCGCTGCTCGGCGGTGAGCACCGCCCGCGCGCCCGCCGCGTCGTCCGGGCGGAGCGCCTGGAGGCGCGCGGCCTGCGCGTCGCTCAGGCCCGCGTGCGCGCGGTGCGTCAGCAGCATCGCGGGGGTGGCGGCGTGCCCTGCCGCGGCGTGGTCGCACCCCATCCCCTCCGCGGCGTGCTGCGCGTGCTGCGCGTGGTGTCCGGCGTGGGCCTCGGCGCGCGGAGCGGCCGGGGGGGTGGACTGGGCGTCCAGCCGCGCCGCCGGCGCGAGAGCCAGGGCGAGCGCCGCCAGGGCGGCGATCGGGTTGATCTTCATGGTCGTTCCTCTTCCGTGTGTGGAGCGGGGCCGTGGAGCCGGTCCCCGCGGTCTCTGTCAGTGCGTCGTGCCGGAGCGGGTCCGGCGCGTCTACGCCTGCGGAGGACGGAAGGGAGGAGAGGGGTCCGGAAGGCCGCGCACTCCGCGCGGCAGGGGGAAGTCGTGGGTCTCGGGGTCGGGCGGAACCGCGCGCGCGGAGGGGGCCTCGCCCACGAAGGTGCCCAGACACGATCCCGCCGCGCCGGGCGCCATCAGCGGGCAGGCGGGCGCGTCGTCCTCCCCGGACCGCTCGCTCTCGTCGTGGGTCGCCGGGACCGGCGCGGCGCCGTGGTGCCCATGGCCGTGGCCCTGACCGTGCGCACCGCCGTGTCCTCCCGCCACAGGGGCCGCCGGAGGGCCGGCCGGCGCCGCGGCGCACATGGCCGCCCACGCGCTCCCCGCGACGGACAGGGAGAGCGCGCAGAGCGCCAGCAGCGCGGCGAGGGAGCGGAGGCGGGAGCGCATGGTGGAATGGTAAGGCCGCGTGGCGCCCGACTCAAGTCGGCGTATTCCCTACCGGCGCGCGGAGCGTCCGGCGCCGCCGGCCTCCTCCTCCGCGAGCAGCTCCAGCAGCGCCGGCACCCGGGACAGGTGCCACAGGGGCAGCGGACCGAACCTCACGCGGCCCTCGCCGTCCAGCACGTAGTACTCCGGGGTGCCCCACTTGCCCAGCGCTTTCCCCAGCTCCTCGCGCGGGTCCTCGTATACGGGCAGGGTGAGCCGCTTCTCGCGGAGGTAGCGGCGGAAGTCGGGGCCGAGCGGCTCGGCGACCGTCACCACGGCGTGACCCTGCGCCCCGGCGGTCGCGGCGACCCGCTGCAGCAGCGGAAGCTGCGCGGCCGACGGCGGACAGAACCGGTACCAGAAGGCGACGAACGTGGGACGCCCGGCGGCGGCCTCGCGCAGCCCGACGGTGCGCCCCTCCGCGTCGCGGAGGCGGATGTCGCGGGGCAGGGGCCTGTCGACCGCGCGGGCGAAGAGCCGCGCGCGCATCTCGCTCCTCGCGGCCGCCAGGCTGCCCCGCCAGGCGGCATCGCCGAAGCGCGAGCCCAGGAGCACCCGCGCCGAGTCGCGGAGCGCCGGGCCGGCCATGGGGTCCACCACGGCAAGGGCGAGCGCCGGGGCGGCTCCGGCGGTGTCCCCCGCCTCCAGGCGGAGCGCGGCGACCTGCCGGAAGAGGGCCGCGTCCCACCCCGTTTCCGTGGCGCGCGCGAGCGTGTCCAGCGCGGCTCCGCGCCGGCCGCTCTCCAGGAGCGCCGCGCCGTGCACCGCGAACAACCGCCCCGCGACCTCCCGCCGCTCCCGCCGCTCTTCCGCGACGCCGTGCTCCAGCGGGCGCACGGTGTCGTCCACGCGCTCCAGCTCGCGCAGCCTGCCGCGGAGCAGCGCCAGCCCTTCCTCGCGCAGGGCCGGGTGGCGGGCGAGGACTCCCCCCACGTACTCGACCATGGTCGGATCGTACTCGTACCGGAGACCGCGGCCAGCCCAGAGACGGATCGCTTCCGGGCTCCCGGTCCTTTCCGCCAGTCCCAGGGCGACCGGGAGGATGATGACCGCGCCGGGACCCGACCCGCTCCTGCTCCAGAGCGAGTCGAACAGGGCGAGCGCGCGGTCCGGCTCGTGCGCCACGATGTCGAAGAACTGCTCCTGCACTCCCCATATGCTGTTCGGCGCCTCGCGCAGGAGCCGCCCGCGCCAGTAGCGGCGGAGCGCGGTGTCGCCGGCCTCGTCCGCGAACCGGGCCATGATCCCCAGCTCGCTGTCCACGTCCAGCTTCGTCCGGGGCCGGAGCCGCCGGTCGAACTCCGCCAGGCGCGCTCGCGCTCGCATCCGTGCGCTGTCCTCGGCGGGGCCGGAGAAGGACCCTTTCTCGTTCATGTACAGGTTGAACCAGGCGATGACGCTGTCGGGGTACAGCGCCACCGCGTTCCGCGAGTTCTCGTGGGCCAGCTCCCAGTTGCGCGTCAGGTGGTCGAACTCCCGCTGCAGGAGGGCTCCGAGCATCGGGCGGCCGTCGGAGCCGTGGACGAGCAGCTCCCAGAGCTTCTGGCCGTTGCTGTCGACCTGTGAGCCGTCCGGGTCCTCCACCGCCATCGCGGCGTACACGACGGAATCGGGGAGGCGGAGGGTGCCGTGGAACACTCCCCCGTTGCCGCGCACCAGCTCGGCCACCACGGCCTGGCGTCCCATGCGAGGGATGGGGAGGTCGCCGCGCTCCAGGTAGCGCGCGCGGAGCCGGAGACGCTGCTCGCCGGCGAACAGGGAGCCGCCCCGGTACTCCACCCGCACCGCCGATCCCGGCAGCGGCCGGGCCGGGGACAGGACCAGCTCGCTCCGGTTCGCCTCCAGCTCCGATCCCGGGACCACGAACGGCGCCCCCACCAGCACCGCCGCGACCACGGCCGCGGCCGCCGCCCACCCGCGCAGCCGCGCCGGCCGGCGGACCGGCGGATCGGCGAGGGGGAGGAGGACGCGCTCGCCCTCCCCGTGCCGCGCGAGCACCCGCTCCAGCGCATCGGGGCGGAGCGGGGGCGCCGGCAGGGCGCGCGCCTCCGCGTCCAGCAGGCGGATGCGTGACATCGTGGCGCGGCAGCGCGCGCATCCCTCCAGGTGGAGGTCGACCCGGTGCCGGGCCCGCGCGTCCAGGTCGCCGTCCGCGTGGAGCGAGAGGCGCCGGAAGGTCGGGTGTCGGGAGATGGGGGACATGGCGGACGTCCTCTACGAGAGCAGGCTCTGGAGGGCCTTGCGGGCGCGGAAGAGCCGCACCTTGGAGGTCTCCGGGGTGATGCCGGCGAGCCGGGCGATCTCTTCGTGCGGATAGCCCTCGACCACCTTGAGCACGAACACGACGCGCAGCGGCTCGGGGAGTGCGCCGATGGCCCGCTCCAGCGCGACGCGGTCCACCGGGGCGTCCCGCACCGCGCGCGGGGCGGCATGGAGCTCGAGCGGGTCCTCCCGCCGGCGCCGGTGGGCGCGCATCCGCATCAGCGCCGTCCGGGCGGCGACGCGCCGGATCCACGCCTCCAGCGGACCCCGGCCCGCGTAGCCGCGGAGCGCGCGCGGCAGCCCCAGGAACACGTCCTGGACCACGTCGTCCGCTTCCGGGGCGGAGCGGAGGAGCGCGTAGGCCATGCGGTGGACGCCGGGGGCGTACCTGTGGAAGAGCGCGCCGAGCGCGTCCGTGGAGCCCTGCTTCGCGCGCTCGACCAGCTCGGCGTCCTGGGCCTGCTCGCTCACGAGTGTCGCCACGGCTCCTCGGGTGGTCGCGGGGGGTCCTGGGAGCATTGATGCCCGCCGGCCCGCAAAGGTTACAGGCGGCGACGAAAAAACCCTTCCCGGGCGCCGGGAAGGGTCGTCGTGCAGTCTGCGGGGCCGCCGGCCGGATCCGGCGGCCGGTCTTACTTCTCCACCTCCCGGGCCAGCTTCTCGCGCAGTCCGTCCAGCCAGGCGGGGCGCGGCGCCTGCGAGCGCCCGTAGAACGACTCCAGCAGCTGCACCATGGGCTCCACCGACTCCCGGCGAAGCGGCGTGGGAAGGTCCCGCAGCACCACCCCGAGCGCGATGACCGGCACGGCGGGGTCGGGCGCGGGCACGGTGCGACGCCCCTGCTCGCGCACGTACCAGTCCGACAGCTTGCGCCGGTTGACCTCGTACGGCGACGCGCCGTCCAGGAACTTCTTGAGCCCCATGGGGCTGAGGCCGATGCGGTACGCCACCTGCCGCAGCGAAGTCTCCTGCACGCGCAGCTCCGCCGTCTGGCGGATCTGCTCCGTGCTGGGCAGCTCGCGGCGCCGGGTCAACGGGACCTCCCCGTCACGGAGGGCTCGCCGCGGCGTATGCTCTGTTTACTTTTTCTAGGAGTACACTGGAAAGATTAGGGGCCCGCCCACCGCGGGGCAAGGTGCCGCGCCGTTCGCGCACGGCAGCCGCGGGTCAGGCGCCCTTCCGCGCGCGGGGGCGGACGGGGTACTCCACGCCGGGGGCGGGGGGATCGCCGCCCGGGCCGCGGTCCACCACGGCGCGCAGCCGCACGAGCCAGTCCGGGCGGGGAGCCCTGCGCGAGTCGTGCAGCCGCTCGTAGTGCTCCACGGTCTGGCGGAGCGCCTCCGGCCGGTCGGCCTCGGCAAGGTTGCGGAGGCTGTCCAGGACCGCGACCTCCATGTACTCGTCGTCCGGCAAGGCACCGTAGCGGGCTCGGCGGTCCTTGAGGTACCAGCGGACCAGCTTGGACAGGTTGCCCTTTGGGGCCCTGTCCTCGTTCACCAGCTTCTCGACCGAGCTCTTGCTGATGCCGATCTCGTCGGCGAGGTCGCGGTACGGGGTGTCGTTGTGGCGGACGATGAGCCATCCACGCGCCGCGCTGAACGACACGTGGTCGGGCTCGCCGGGCTCTTCCCGGCCTTGTCCATTCTGTCCAGAATCGTTTGGTTTACACTGTATACACTAAGAGGGAGCGCTGCCGCACGCAAGCCGGGCGTGGGGCGGCGCGCGCGGTTGCAGCGCGCGGCGAAACGGCTACGTTTCCCGGGCGCCGCCCGGCGCGCCGCCACACCCCGCACGCACCCGGACGCCGATGCCCGCACTCCGCACCCTCGCGCTCGCCGCCGCGCTCCCGCTCCTGGCCGCCTCCGCCGCGTGGGCGCAGGGCGGCGCCTTCACCCTGCGGACGCGCCCGGAGCGCACGGACTACCGCGAGACCAGCCGCTACGACGAGGTGGTGGCCTTCCTGGAGGCGGCCCGGCGGGCCGCCCCGGAGATGCTCCACCTGACGACGATGGGCTACAGCTTCGAGGGGCGCCCCCTGCCGCTGGCGGTGTGGGGGCGGGTGCCGGACGCGAGCCCGGAAGCGGTGCGCGGGACGGGGCGGACGCGGGTGTACGTGCAGGGGAACATCCACGCCGGGGAGGTGGAGGGGAAGGAGGCCACGCTGGCGCTGCTGCGCGACCTGGTGAACGGGGAGCACCGCGGCTGGGCGGACTCGCTGGTGCTGCTGATCGCCCCCATCTACAACGCGGACGGCAACGAGCGCGTGAGCCTGACCAACCGCCCGCACCAGCACGGCCCCGTGGGCGGGATGGGGCAGCGCCCCAACGCGCAGGGGCTGGACCTGAACCGCGACCACACCAAGCTGGACTCGCCGGAGGCGCACTCGCTGCTGGAGATGGTGAACCGCTACGACCCGCACGTGCTGGTGGACCTGCACACCACCAACGGGACGTACCACGCCTACCACCTCACCTACGCGCCCCCGCTGCACCCCGCGACCCCCGCCGCCATCACGGCATTGCTGCGCGGCGAGTGGCTCCCCGCGGTGACGCGGGGCCTGAAGTCGCGCGACGGCTGGGACGCGTACTACTACGGCAACGTCCCCAGCCCGGAGTCCACCTGGGCGGCGGCGCCGGGGGCGGAGCGCGGCTGGTACACCTTCGACCACCGCCCGCGCTTCGGCAACAACTACGCGGGGCTGCGAGGTCGCTTCGGGATCCTGAGCGAGGCGTACGCTTACCTGACCTTCCGGGAGCGCATCGAGACCACGCGCCGCTTCGTGGAGGAGGTGCTGGACTTCGCCGGGGCGAACGCCGCCCGCATCCGCCGCGCGACGGAGGCCGCGGACCGCGCCGGCGTGGTGGGGGAAGCGCTGGCGCTGCGGGCGCGGACGCTGCGCGGGCCGCGGCCGGTGGAGATCCTGATGGGCGCGGTGCGCGAGGAGCGGAACCCCTACACCGGCGAGCCGATGATGCGCCGCCTGGACGTGAAGCGCCCCGAGCGGATGGCGGAGTACGGGAGCTTCGAGGCCACGGAAACGGACCGCGCCCCCCGGGCCTACCTGGTGCCGCCCTCGCTGGCCGCCGTGGTGGAGCGGCTGGGCGCGCACGGGGTGCGCTTCCGCGCGCTGGAGCGGCCGCTGCGGGTGCGGGTGGAGGAGTTCCGCATCGACTCGGCGCAGGCGGCGGCGCAGCCCTTCCAGGGGCACCGCGAGCGCACCCTCTTCGGGCGGTACGCGCCCGCGGCGGAGCGCGAGGTGCCGGCCGGGACGCTGGTGGTGCCGGTGGACCAGCCGCTGGGCCGCCTCGCCTTCGTGCTGCTGGAGCCGCGCTCGGACGACGGCTTCGCCAGCTGGGGGCTGCTGGACGAGGCCCTCGAGGACGCCCGGGCATACCCCGTCCTGCGCACCCGCGACGCGGTGCCCTGACCCCCGCCGGGAGGCGCGCATGCCGGAGGGAGACTACGAGCGGATCTACGCCGTGGTGCGGCGGATCCCCAAGGGGCGGGTGGCCACCTACGGGCAGGTGGCCGAGCTGGCCGGCCTCCCCGGCCACGCCCGCCAGGTGGGCTACGCGCTCGCCGCCATGTCGGAGAGCAGCACCGTGCCCTGGCACCGGGTGATCAACGCGCAGGGCGCCGTCAGCGCCCGCGGCCCGCACTCCGGCGGCGCGGTGACGCAGCGCATCCGGCTGGAGCACGAGGGGGTGGAGTTCGACGCGCGGGGACGGGTGTCGCTGAAGGTGTTCGGGTGGAAGGGGAGGAGGGGAAGTGCGAAGGTGAACGGCGGGCCCTCACCCGGCTCGCTTTAGGCTCGCCACCCTCTCCCTTCATCCGGTTCACGCGAAGCGTGAAGCGCCATTCGGGGAGAGGGGGCAACTGCTGGATCCTGAGAACGGACAGGCAGTTGCGTGAGGGATTACGGCCCGAAGGGGCGAGACCGCGCGGCTGTTTGCGCGGGCTCGACTCCGTTACGCACGGTCGTTTCGTGCGTTACGGAGCCGAAGCCCGACCCCGGCGCCAGCCGGGGGCACGCCC
>JBEVLE010000795.1:0-3435 GCA_040509335.1 Longimicrobiaceae bacterium
CGCGAGGCTCACGGAGCCGGAGCGGAGACAGCCGGCTGTTTGGCTGGCTCCGCGACCCGCGCAGGAGACGGACGGCGGTATCGTCCGGCTCCGGAGCGGCCCCGAGGCATCCAGAAGGGTCGCCGAAATCCACCGTCAGCCGTCGTCGATGAACCGACCGGAGCGCGCGATTCCACCCACGCCGGAGCAGGAGCCGGGGCCCGAGCCCCGGTTCACGTCCCTCCAGCGGACCGAGCCGGAGCGCCCCGGCGCGGGCTCGTTCGCCATCACCCGCACCATGGTGCGGCAGGCCGAGCGCGCCATGCTGCGGGCCTCCGACGCCCACCAGGTGCGGGGCAACTCCGCGCGCCTGCTGGTGGACGGGCCCACGGCGTTCCGGGCGTGGCTGGACGCCATCGAGGGCGCGCGCGAGTGGATCCACCTGGAAAACTACATCCTCCGCGACGACCGCACCGGCCGCATGTTCCGCGACGCCCTCGCCGACCGCGCGCGCGACGGCGTCCGGGTGCGCGTGCTCCACGACTGGCTGGGGTGCTGGGCCACGCCCGCGCGCTTCTGGAAGCCCATGCGCGATGCGGGCGTGCGGGTGCGCGCCTTCGCTCCGCCCGCCGTGCGCGACCCGCTCAACCTGCTGCGCCGCGACCACCGCAAGGTGGTCGCGACCGACGGCACGTACGCCTCGGTGGCCGGGATGTGCATCGGCGACGAGTGGGCCGGCGACCCGGCCGCCGGCGTGCCGCCCTGGCGCGACACCGGCGTGGAGTTCCGCGGGCCCGTGGCCGCGGTGATCGACCGGGCCTTCGCGCGCACCTGGGGGATCGCCGGGCGCCCCCTTCCCCCGGAGGAGATCCCCGACCCCGAGACCGCGCACCGCGTGGGCGACGTGGCGGTGCGCGTGGTGGAGGGCGAGCCGGGGCGCTCCCGCATCTACCGCCTGTCGCAGTTCATCAACGTCGGCGTGGAGCGGCGGCTGTGGATCACCGACCCGTACTTCGTCGCGCCCCCCGCCATGGCCGAGGCGCTGGCCGCCGCCGCCCGCGACGGCGTGGACGTGCGCGTCATCGTCCCCGCCTTCAACAACTGGCCCGTGGTGGGGGGATTGTCGCGCGCCGGGTACCGGCCGCTGCTGGAGGCCGGGGTGCGGCTCTTCGAGTGGGAGGGGCCCATGATCCACGCCAAGACCGCCGTGGCCGACGGGGTGTGGTCGCGCGTGGGCTCCAGCAACATGAACCTGGCGTCGCTGCTGGGGAACTGGGAGATGGACGTGGCGGTGCTGGACCGCGAGTTCGCCGCCGAGATGGAGGAGTTGTTCCTCCGCGACCTGGAGTCCGCGGTGGAGATCACCCTCACCACGCCCGGCGCCCGGCACGGCCAGCGCGAGCGCCGCAAGACCGAGCGCCTGGTCGCCGAGCACCCCGCCGACGCCGAGAAGCCCACCCGCGCCTCCGCCCGCGCCGCGCGCCGCCGCGCCCACCGCGGGGGCTCGGTGGGGCGCGCCGTCGGGCGGATGGCGCGCGCCGGCTCCGTGCTCGGGCGCGCGCTGGTGGGGCAGCGCATGATCGGCCGCGAGGACTCCGGGTGGGTGGCGGCGCTCGGCGTCCTCCTCGTCCTGCTCTCGGTGCTGGGCGCCGTGTTCCCGCGCCTCTTCGCCTGGCCGGTGGCGCTGCTGGTGTTCTGGCTGGGCGTCGCGTCGCTGGTCCGCGCCGCCACCCCCGGCGAGAAGCGAAGACGCAAGTAGGCGCGCGCCCCACGTGTTCCCGTGCGGGAACGCGCCCGCCTGTGTCGACGATCCTTTGGGGATGATTTGTCGTAAGATGTTTCTCCCCAACGGATGGAACCTGGGGGCCGCCGGGCAGGTATCTCCGTGCAAGGTTGCAGGCCCCGCGCGGCTTTTCGGCCCGCCGGGGCGGCCGCGGACGGCGCGAAATTCCGCGATCTGTTTGCGTATCTGCAATCGCCGCATTGATTTCCCTGGAGACAAGGCGTATATTCGAGGCGTCTCGAAGACAACTGCCGGCTGTCCAGAGCGCTGGAACCCCCATCGGCGCGATCGTCGTTCTGATCCACCCCTGGAGGCACGAATGGAATTCAGGTCCGCCCTCCCCGTCGCGGTCCTCTTCGGCAGCGTGATCGGCGCCGCCGTCGTCGGAGTGAGCGATCCCCGCACCGGGGTCGCGCCCGCCGCACAGGTCTCCGTCCTCGGCACCTCGCTGGTCGCCGAGGCCACCGCCTCCACCGTGGAGTCGGCGAGCTGGGACATCCCCGTGGTGCGCAACGCACCGGTCGAGCGCTTCATCGACATCTTCCAGAACAAGCAGTCGGACCGCATGGCGCTGTACCTGAAGCGCTCGGGCCGCTACGAGGGGATGATCCGCGGCAAGCTCCGCGAGCGGGGCATGCCCGAGGACCTGATGTACCTTTCCATGATCGAGTCCGGCTTCAACCCCACGGCGAAGTCGCACGCCCAGGCGGTGGGGCTCTGGCAGTTCATCGAGGGTACGGGGGAGCGGTACGGCCTGCGCATCGACGGCTACGTGGACGAGCGCAAGGACCCGGAAAAGTCCACCGACGCCGCGCTGCGCTACCTGCAGGACCTGTACGATCAGTTCGGCTCCTGGTACCTGGCCGCCGCGGCGTACAACACCGGCGAGAACCGGGTCGCCCGCGTCATGAAGGAGATGACCGGCTCCGAGAAGGGCGAGGAGGCCGACTTCTGGCGCATCCGCCGCCGCCTTCCCGCCGAGACCCGCGAGTACGTGCCGCTCATGCTGGCCGCCGCGCTGATCGGCAAGGAGCCGCACAAGTACGGGCTGGGCGACGTGGAGCGCTACCTCCCCGTCCGCACCGACGCGGTGGAGGTCCCCGCCGGGACCGACCTGGAGGTGGTGGCCGAGGCGGTGGGCGTCGGCGAAAAGGAGCTGCGCACGCTCAACCCGCAGCTGGTCAAGGGCGTGACGCCCCCGGGGAAGAAGCCCTACTCGGTGCGCATCCCCGAGGGCCGGCAGACCCGCTTCGCGGCCAACTTCGCCGCGGCGAGCGCAAAGGTCGCCGCCGAGGCGCGGGTGGAAGCGGCGCGCACCACGCGGGTCGCCAGGGCGGCGCGGGCCTCGCGCCCCACCTCGCGGACGCACAAGGTGCGGCGCGGCGAGTCGCTGTGGACCATCGCGCGGCGCAACGACACCAGCGTCAACACGCTCAAGCGGCTGAACGGGCTGCGGAGCACCAAGATCAAGCCCGGGATGTCGCTGCGGGTGCCGGCGTAAGCGTTTTCTTCGAGACGAGCCTGGATGCGGGGCCGTCGCCTTCACGGGCGGCGGCCTCGTTTCGCTTTGGCAGGGTCTGGTGCGGGGGACCGCTCCGGAGCCCGGCGGAAACTGCCCCGCCGGTCTCCTGCGCGGGCTCCGGGAACCCCGCCAAACAGCCGGCGGGTTTCCC
>JBEVLE010000796.1:0-6797 GCA_040509335.1 Longimicrobiaceae bacterium
CCTCCCCCAGAATTGGGGGAGGGTGGCGAGCCCAAGCGAGCCGGGTGGGGGCGACTCTGCGGACGCCAGCTCAGCGCTGGCTGTCGACAATGCAGTTCTCCCCTCCCCCCTTGCGGGGGAGGGGCCGGGGGAGGGGGGTCCTGTCGGCGCGCAGAGCCCCGCGGTCTCCCCCGATAACCTCGCCTACGTCATCTACACCTCCGGCTCCACCGGCAGGCCCAAGGGCGTCCAGGTCCCGCACCGCGCCGTCGTCAACTTCCTGCACACCATGCGGGAGCGGCCGGGACTGCGCGCGGACGACGTCCTGCTGGCGGTGACCACGCTGTCGTTCGACATCGCGGGGCTGGAGCTGTTCCTGCCGCTCACCGTCGGCGCCACCGTCGTGGTCGCCGCCCGGGAAACGGCGGCGGACGCGCGGCTGCTGGCGGAGCGCATCGCCTCGTGCGGCGCCACCGTGGTGCAGGCGACGCCGGCCACCTGGCGCATGCTGCTGGCGTCGGGGTGGGGAGGGCGGCCGGCGCTGCGCGCCCTGTGCGGCGGCGAGGCGCTGGACGGCGAGCTGGCCAGGCGGCTGCGGCCGCTGGTGGCCGAGCTGTGGAACCTGTACGGGCCCACCGAGACCACCATCTGGTCCACCGCGCAGCGGGTGGAATCGCCGGACGGGCCGCCGCCCATCGGGCGGCCCATCGGCAACACGCGCGTGTACGTGCTGGACGAGGCGCTGGAGCCCGCCGCCCTGGGCGTGGAGGGCGAGCTGTGCATCGCCGGGGACGGGGTGGCGCGCGGCTACCTGGGCCGCCCGGAATTGACCGCCGAGCGCTTCGTCCCGGAGCCGGGCGCGGACGGCGCCGCCATGTACCGCACCGGCGACCTGGTGCGCATCGGCGAGCGCGGCGAGATCCGCTACCTGGGCCGCATCGACCACCAGGTCAAGGTTCGCGGCTTCCGCATCGAGCTGGGCGAGATCGAGGCCGTGCTGGCCCGGCACCCCGCGGTGCGGCAGGCCGTGGTCGCGGCGCGCGAGGACGGCACGGGCGAGCGAGCGCTGGTGGCCTACCTGGTCGCCGGGGAGGGCGGGCTCCCCCCGGTGGGCGAGCTGCGCGCCGCCCTCGCCGAGGCCCTGCCGGAGTACATGGTCCCCGGCGCCTTCGTGGAGCTGCCGTCGTTTCCGCTGACCCCCAACGGCAAGGTGGACCGCCGCGCGCTCCCCGCCCCGGGCCGGGCCGAGCGGCTGCGCGGCGCCGCCGCGTACGCCCCCCCGCGCACCGCGCTGGAGGAGCTGCTGTGCGCCGCCTGGGCGGAGGTGCTGGGCGTGGAGCGCGTCGGCATCCGCGACGACGTCATGGACCTGGGCGCGCACTCCGTCATGGCGACGCAGGTCATCGCCCGCCTGGAGATGCTCCGGGTCCCCCTGGCGCTCCGCGACGTGTTCGACGCGCCCACCGTGGAGGGGCTCGCCGCCGTGATCCTCGCCCGGGAGCAGGTCCCCGGACGGACGGAGACGATCGCCGGGATCCTCAAGAAGGTGAAGGGGATGTCCGCCCAGGAGCGCGGCGCCGAGCTGCGCACCCGGCAGGGCGCGGGGGGGGCGCCGTGAGCGCCGGACCGGCCGGCGGGGGCCTTTCCGCCGAGGAGCTGGAGCTGCTCGCCCTGCTCCTGGACGAGGCGGGGATCGAGTCCGGCGAGGCCGAGCGCATCCCCCCGCGCCGCCCCGGCCGGCGCGTGCCGCTCACCTTCGCGCAGCGCCGGCTGTGGTTCCTGGACCAGCTGGAGCCCGGCAGCCGCGTGTACAACGAGGTGCTGGGGCTGCGCCTGTCCGGCGACCTGGACGTGGCCGCGCTGGAAGCCGCCCTGAACGCCATCGTGGAGCGCCACGAGGCGCTCCGCACCTGCTTCGTGGAGCGGGACGGCGAGCCGGTGCAGGTGGTGCTCCCGGAGGCGCGCGTCGCCGCCGAGGTGCGCGACCTCTCGCATCTGCCAGCGGAGGAGCGCATGGCGGAGGTGCGCCGCATGGCCGACGCCGCCGCGCACGAGCCCTTCGACCTGGCGCGGGCGCCGCTGATCCGCCTCCTCCTCCTGCGCCTGGAAGCGGGCGAGCACGCGCTGGTGATGTCCACCCACCACATCGTCAGCGACGGGTGGTCGCAGGGGATCTTTTCGCGCGAGCTGGGGACGCTGTACGAGGCGTTCCGCGCCGGGCGCCCCTCGCCGCTCCCGCCGCTCGACATCCAGTACGGCGACTTCGCCGTGTGGCAGGAGGAGCACCTGGCCGGCGGCGCCCTGGAGCGCCAGACCGCCTACTGGAAGGAGCGGCTGCGCGGCGCGCCCGCGCTGCTGGAGCTCCCCACCGACCGGCCGCGCCCCGCCGAGCAGACCTACCGGGGCTCCGGCTACGAGTTCCACCTCCCCGGCGACGTGTCGGCGCGGCTCCAGGCGCTCGCCCAGGGCGAGGGCGCCACGCTGTTCATGGTGCTGCTGGCCGCGCTGGCCACGCTGCTCGCCCGCTACACCGGCGAGGAGGACGTGGTCGTGGGCTCGCCCATCGCCAACCGCACCCGGCCGGAGCTGGAGGGGCTGATCGGCCTGTTCGCGAACACCCTCCCCATCCGCGTGGAGCTGGAGGGCGACCCGACCTTCCGTGAGCTGCTGGCGCGGGTGCGCGAGGCGGTGTTCGAGGACTACGCCAACCAGGACCTCCCCTTCGAGCGGCTGGTGGAGGAGCTGCGCATCGAGCGCAGCCTGAGCTACAACCCGCTGTACCAGGTGATGCTGGTGCTGCAGAACACGCCGCGCGGCGGGACGGGGCTCACAGGGCTCGCCATGCGCCCGCTGGAAACCACCCACGACACGGCGAAGCTGGACCTGTCGGCGTGGATGATGGAAACGGGGCAGGGGATCTTCGGGGTGTGGGAGTTCAGCACCGAGCTGTTCGACCGGGAAACCGTGGCGCGGCTCACCGGCCACTGGAGCACGCTGCTTCGCGCCGTGGTGGAGACGCCGGACCGCCGCGTGGCGGAATTGCCGCTGATCGCGCCCGAGGAGCGGACGCGCGTCCTGTACGGCTGGAACGAGTCGGTGGAGGACGTGTTCGCCGCCGTGCCGGTGCACGAGCAGTTCGCGGCCCAGGCGGCGCACGCCCCCGACATCGTGGCCGTTTCCGCGGGCGGCGAGCACCTCGCCTACGGCGAGCTGGCCCGCCGCGCCGCCCGCCTGGCGAACTTCCTCCGGGCGCGCGGAGTGGGGCCGGAGGCGCGGGTGGGGGTGTGCGTGGAGCGCTCCCCGGAGATGATCGTCGCGCTGCTTGGGGTGCTGGCGGCGGGCGGCGCGTACGTGCCGCTGGACCCGCAGCTCCCCCGGGAGCGATTGGCGTTCCTGGTGGAGGACGCGGGGATCGCGGTGCTCCTCACCCAGGAGAGGCTCTTCGCCGGCCTCCCCGGGAGCGCCGCCGCCGACGTGGTGTTCCTGGACGCCGACCGGGAGCGCATCGACGCGGCGCCGGACACGGCCCCCGAGAGCGGCGTCCACCCCGAAAACGCGGCGTACGTGATCTACACCTCCGGCTCCACCGGCCGCCCCAAGGGCGTGGTGGTGCCGCACCGGGCGCTCGCCGGCTACACCGGCACCGCCCGCGAGGCGTACGGGATCGGGCCGGACGACGCGGTGCTCCAGTTCGCGTCCATCAGCTTCGACGCGAGCGCCGAGGAGATCTTCCCCGCGCTGGTCTCGGGGGCGCGCCTCGTCCTGCGCACCGAGGAGATGCTGGACTCGCCCGCGGCGTTCCTGGGGGCGTGCCGCGAGTGGGGGATCACCGTGCTGGACCTCCCCACCGCCTACTGGCACGAGCTGGCCGCCGGCGCGGCCGGCGGCGAAACCGGCCTGCCCCCGTCGCTGCGGCTGGTGGTCATCGGCGGGGAGCGGGCGCTCCCCGAGCGGCTGCGCGACTGGCGCGGCGCCTTCGGCGAGGCGGCGCGGCTGGTGAACACCTACGGCCCCACCGAGGCCACCATCGTCGCCACCATGGCCGACCTCCCCGGTGGCGGCGGCGAGGAGGGCGCGGCGAGGCCGCCCCGCCACGTCCCCATCGGGCGCCCGGTGCGCGGCACCCGCGCGTACGTGCTGGACCCGCGCGGCGAGGCGGTCCCCATCGGCGTCCCCGGCGAGCTGTACCTGGGCGGCGGCGGCGTGGCCCGCGGCTACCTGGACCGCCCCGCCCTCACCGCCGAGCGCTTCGTCCCGGACCCCTTCGGGCCGGAGCCGGGGGCGCGCGTGTACCGCACCGGGGACCGGGTGCGCTTCCTGGCGGACGGCACGCTGGAGTTCGTGGGCCGGGTGGACCAGCAGGTCAAGATCCGCGGCTTCCGGGTGGAGCCGGGCGAGGTGGAGGCGGCGCTCGCCGCGCGCCCCGGCGTGGCCGGGGCGGTGGTCGCGGCGCGGGAGGACGCGCCGGGGAGCGTGCGGCTGGTGGCGTACCTGGTGGCGGAGCCGGGCGCGGCACTGTCCGTCCCCGAGCTGCGCGCCGCGCTCCGCGCGGAGCTCCCCGGCTACATGGTCCCCGCGGCGTTCGTGGTGCTGGACGCCTTTCCGCTCACCCGCAGCGGCAAGACCGACCGCCGCGCCCTCCCCGCCCCCGGCGCCGCCGCGCGCGCCGGGGACGAGCCCGCCGCCCACGCCGCCCCGCGCAGCGACGTGGAGCGCGCCATCGCCGCGGCGTGGCAGGAGGTGCTGGGCGTGGACGCGGTGGGCCTGGACGACAACTTCTTCGACCTGGGCGGCCACTCGCTGCTGCTGGCGCGCCTGCGCAGCCGCCTCGCCGGCCGCTTTCCCGGCGAGGTGTCGGTGGTGGTGCTGTTCCGCTACCCCACGGTGCGCTCCCTCGCCGAGCACCTGGCGCGCGGCGAAGCCGCCGCGGAAGCCGCCCCCCCGCAGCAGAGCGAGGAGGAAGTGGCGAGCCGCCGCGCCGCCATGCGCCGCCGCCGCGACCTCAAGAAGGAGCTGGACGGGTGATGCGCGAAGGGCCCTCACCCGGCGGCCTTAGAGCCGCCACCCTCTCCCTTCATCCGGTTCACGCGAAGCGTGAAGCGCCATTCTGGGAGAGGGGGCAACTGCTGGATCCTGAAGTAGGGCAGGCAGTTGCGTGAGGGATTTCGGCCCGGAGGGGCGAGACCCCGCGGGCAGTTTCGCGGGGGCTCGACTCCGTTAGCGAGCGTTGTTTGCTCGCTTACGGAGCCGAAGCCCGACCCCGGCGCCAGCCGGGGGCACGCCCGAGCCCGCCGTCGTCAGTAGCCGTTCAAAGCCGTCCACAACCGGATCCCAGTGACATCGATGGCCGACGTGAAGCAGGACGCAGAAACGCCCGGGTACGAGGACGCCATCGCCGTGGTCGGGATGGCCGGGCGGTTTCCCGGCGCCGCCACCGTGGAGGAGTTCTGGCGCAACCTCCGCGGCGGCGTGGAGTCCATCGACTTCTTCAGCGTGGAGGAGATGGAGGCCGCGGGAGCCCCCCCGGCCCTGGTCCGCGACCCCCGCTACGTGCGCGCGCACGGCACGCTGGACCGGGTGGAGTGGTTCGACGCCGCGTTCTTCGGCTTCTCGCCGCGCGAGGCGGAGATCATGGACCCGCAGGTGCGCCTTTTCCTGGAAACGGCATGGGAGGCGCTGGAGCGGGCAGGCTACGACGCGGAGCGCGTGGAGGTCCCCGTCGGCGTGTTCGGCGGCGGCACCATGAACCACTACCTGATGAACGCCATCCAGTCCGACCCGTCGCTGATGGCGCGGGCGGGCGGGCTCCAGGGCGGCATCCTGAACCACAACTTCATCGCCACCTGGACGTCGTACAAGCTGGGGCTGCGCGGCCCCAGCCTGAACCTGCAGACGGCGTGCTCCACCTCGCTGGTCGCCATCCACCTGGCGGTGCAGAGCCTGCTCGCCGGCGAGTGCGGGATGGCGCTCGCGGGCGGCGCCTCGGTGCAGATCCCCCAGAAGCGCGGCTACACCTGGGAGGAGGGCGGCATCCTGTCCCCCGACGGCCACTGCCGCGCCTTCGACGCGGAGGCGGGCGGCACGGTGGACGGGAGCGGGGTGGGCGTGGTGGTGCTGAAGCGGATGGAGGACGCGCTGGAGGACGGCGACGTGGTGCACGCGGTGATCCGCGCCTCCGCCGTCAACAACGACGGCTCGCTCAAGGCCGGCTTCACCGCGCCCTCCGTCGGCGGGCAGGCGGCGGTGATCTCGGAGGCTTTGGCCCTGTCGCGGATCGATCCGGCAACCATCGGCTACGTGGAGTGCCACGGCACCGCCACGCCGCTGGGCGACCCCATCGAGGCCACGGCGCTGACGCATGCCTTCCGCGCGCGCACGGCGCGGACCGGCTTCTGCGCCCTGGGCGGCGTAAAGACCAACATCGGCCACCTGGACGTGGCCGCGGGCGTGGCCGGCTTCATCAAGGCGGCGCAGGCGGTGAAGCACGGCGAGATCCCCCCCTCGCTCCACTTCCGCGCCCCCAACCCCGAGATCGACTTCGCGGCGTCCCCCTTCTTCGTCAACGCCGAGCTGCGCCCCTGGGAGACGGCGGGGCACCCGCGGCGCGCCGGCGTTTCGTCGTTCGGCATCGGCGGCACCAACGCGCACGTGGTCCTGGAGGAGCCGCCCGCGCCCGCCCCCGCCGCCCCCGGCCGCCCGGTGCACGTGCTCGCCCTGTCGGCGCGCACGCCCGCCGCGCTGGAGCGCGCGACGGCGGAGCTCGCCGGCTGGCTGGAGGCGCGCCCGCAGGATCTCCGCGCAGCGATCGAT
This sequence comes from Longimicrobiaceae bacterium, assembly GCA_040509335.1. Classification (GTDB taxonomy): domain Bacteria; phylum Gemmatimonadota; class Gemmatimonadetes; order Longimicrobiales; family Longimicrobiaceae; genus JAFAYN01. Next base: position 6,790 of record JBEVLE010000796.1, read on the forward strand.
TTCCGCGC
>JBEVLE010000797.1:0-2521 GCA_040509335.1 Longimicrobiaceae bacterium
GGCGCTGCTGCACGCCCTCGCCGACTTCCGCGAGCGGGTGCACGGGCGGCCCACGCTCGCGGTGGCGTGGGAGGGCGGGGGCGCGGGCGGCGACGCCCCGCTGGCCGGGATCTCCGCCGGGGAAGCGGCCGGCGTCCTGGCGCGCGTCTTCGGGCGGGAGGCGGGTGCGCGGGTGGTGGTGACGGTGCCGGCGCGCGCCGCGGACGCGGGGACGGGGAGCGACCGCGCGGCGTACGCCCGCCCCGCGCTCCCCAACCCGTACGTGGAGCCGCGCACCGAGCTGGAAGCCACCGTCGCCGGGCTGTACGGCCGCGCGCTGGGCATCGACCGCATCGGGGCGGAGGACGACTTCTGGGAGCTGGGGGGCGACTCGCTGCTCGCCACGCAGCTCCTGGCCGCCGTCAACGAGCGCTGGGGAGTGGAGCTCCCGCTGGCGGCGCTGTTCGAGGCCGTGACCCCCGCGCGCCTCGCCGTGGCCGTCGTCCGCAAGCAGGCGGAGCAGATGGACGCCGACCTGCTGGCCCGCGCCCTGGCGGAGCTGTAGACCATGAGCAAGCCCACGCTTTCCATCGACGACCTCACCCCGGAGCAGCTCCAGCGGCTCCAGGCGCGCATGGCCGAGCTGCGCGGCCAGGCCCCGGCGGCCGCGGGGATCCCCCGGCGCGCCGGCAGGGGGCCCGCGCCGCTGTCGTTCGCGCAGCGGCAGATCTGGCTCCAGCACCAGCTGGACCCCGGCGGCACCCTGTTCAACGTCCCCACCGTCCTGCGGCTCCGGGGCGAGCTGGACGCCCGCGCGCTGCGCCGCGCGCTGGACGAGCTGGTGCGCCGCCACGAGCTGCTGCGCACCACCTTCGAGCTGCTGGAGGAGGGGCCGGTGCAGGTGGTGGCCCTCGCGCGCGGCGCCCCCCTCGCCGAGATCGACCTGTCCGGGGAGGCGGACCCCGAGGCCGCCGCGCTCGCCCGCGCCGGAGCCGAGTCCGCGCGCCCCTTCGACATGGCGGAGGACCCGCCGTTCCGGGCGGCGCTGCTGCGCGTGGGGCCGCGCGACCACGTGCTCGCGCTGGTCATGCACCACGTCGCGCGCGACCGCTGGACCTCCGGGGTGCTGATGGGGGAGATCGCGGCGCTGTACCGCGCCTTCCGCGAGGGCGCGCCGTCGCCGCTCCCCGAGCCGCGCATCCAGTTCGCCGACTACGCCGCGTGGGAGCGCGAGCGGCTGAGCGGCGAAACGCTGGACCGGCTCCTCGCCTTCTGGACCGCCCACCTGGAGGGCGCCCCGTCCCCCCAGAGCCCGCCCGCCGACCACCCCCGCGGGTCGCGCCCCATGGAGCTGGCGCGCCTCCCCCTGATCCTCCCGGCGGACACCGCGGGCGCGCTGCGGCGCCTGGCCCGCGAGGAGAGCGGCACGGCGTACATGGTGCTGCTGGCCGTGTACCTGGTCCTGCTGCGCGGCTACACCGGCGAGGACGACCTGGTGCTGGGCACGTACGTGGGGGGGCGCACCCGCCCGGAAACGGAGCGGCTGGTGGGGAGCCTGGCGAACACGCTGGTGCTGCGCTTCCGGGTGGAGGGCGGCGCCGGCTTCCGCGGTCTCCTGCGGCAGGTCCGCGAAGTGGTCCTGGCCGCGCAGGGCCACCAGGATCTTCCCTTCGAGAGGCTGGTGGAGGAGCTCCAGCCCGTGCGCGAGCCCGGCCGGACGCCGCTCATCCGCAGCGCCTTCAACGTGTCCCGCGCCGCGCCCGCGAACCTGGAGCTGCCGGGGGTGGAGGTGGAGGTGCTCCCCTTCGCGGCCGGCGGGGCGGGGGTGGACGTGCACTGGGCGCTGGAGGAGTGGGACGAGGGGATCGTCGGCCACCTGGAGTACGACGCCGGCCTGTACCTCCCCGGCACGGCGGAGCGCCTGGCCGCCGCCTACGTGCGCCTGCTGGACGCCGCCGTGCGCGCCCCGGACACGCCGCTGGACGCGCTCCCCCTCCTCGCCCCCGCCGAGCGCGACCGCCTGCTGCGCGCGTGGAACGACACCCGGCGCGAGCACCCCGCCGGCGCCTGCGTCCACGACCTGTTCGCCGAAACCGTCGCGCGCACCCCCCACGCCGTCGCCGTGGAGCACCGCTCCGGCACCCTCACCTACGCCGAGCTGGACGCGCGCGCCGGGCGTCTGGCGCGCGCGCTCCGCGCCCGGGGCGTGGGCCCGGACGTGCGCGTGGGGCTGTGCCTGGAGCGCGGCCCCGAGCTGATGGCGGCGCTGCTCGCCATCCTCAAGGCGGGGGGCGCCTACGTCCCGCTGGACCCCGCCTACCCGGCCGAGCGCCTGTCCTACATGCTCCGCGACAGCGGCGCCCGCGTGCTGTTGACGCAGAATGCGCTCGCCGGCCGGGTGGGAGAGTTCGGGGGCGAGATCGTGGTGGTAGACGGGGAGACCCCCCTCCCCCCGGCCCCCTCCCCCGCAAGGGGGGAGGGGGAGAACGACAACGACACGTCGGGAGTCGAAGGGCGGGAAGCCCTCCCCCAGAGTTGGGGG
>JBEVLE010000798.1:0-5838 GCA_040509335.1 Longimicrobiaceae bacterium
CGGCCCCCTCCCCCGCGAGCGGGAGAGGGGGAGAACGGCGCTAGATCGCCCCCGGCATCTGCCCGCCCGGCGTCCCGCTCTGCCCTTCCACCGGCGCGCCGCCCTCCGCCTCGCGCACGGCGCGCTCGGCCGCGGCGAAGCCCATGCGCGAGTGCGTCCCGTCGCAGAACGGCTTGTTGGTGGATGCGCCGCAGCGGCACAGGCTCACGCGCTTCTTGGCGGAGATGTCGTACTCGTTGCCGTCGGCGTCCACGACGCGGACGGGGCCCTCCACCCAGTAGGGACCGTTGTTGTTCACCCTGATCGTGACCGGTGCCTCGTCCGCCATGTCGTCCCCTCCCGTGTGTGTGGCCCGCGCGCCCCGTGCGCCGCGGGGGTCCGTCGCCAGCGTGCATACGGCCTGCCAGCGGCGAGCGCCGGCAGGCCGTTCCCCCTGCAATCTCGTGTCCCGCCCGGCGCGGTCAGGCCGCCGCGCCGTACATCCAGGCGATGCCCAGCGCCACGCTCCCCAGCGCGGTGGCGGCGCGCAGCGCGCCGCCCAGCCCGGGGAAGCGGCGCCCGGCGTGGTGGAAGAGCGCCCCGGCCACCACGGCGTAGATCCCCATGGCCAGCGTGGTCCCCACCCCGAACAGGAGCAGGTAGCCCACCGCCGCCCACGGCGAGGCCGCGAGCGCCACGGGGAGGAGCGCGACCAGCGGCGCGGTGCCCGCCAGCCCGTGGGCGATCCCCACCCACAGCGAGCCGCCCCGGCCGTGGTGGTGGCCGCCGTGCGCGTGCGCGTGGCCGCGCTCGGCAAGCGCGTGCGCCCGCCCGTGCAGCACGCTCCACAGCAGCCACAGCCCCAGCCCGGTGAGCAGCCCCCCCACCCCGAACTCCAGCCCGCGCGCAACCCCCTCCGGCACGCGCACCCCCAGCAGCACCAGCGCCCCGCCCACCGCCACGATGGCCGCCGAGTGGCCCAGCCCCCAGCGGATCCCGAACCCCAGCGCCTCCAGCGGGCGCGGGCGGCGGGACACGAAGGTGGTCACCGCCGCCATGTGGTCGGGCTCCAGCGCGTGGGCGAAGCCCGCGACCAGGGCGGTGGCGAGGGGGAGCAGGGTCATCGGCGGAGCGGCGTCGGGTGCGGGAAACAGGGAGCCGGAGCGGCGTCCGGCGGCGATGGATCTTACCGGCGGGCGCCGCGGGCGTCAATTCGCGGCGGGGCGGCACTGTCCCGGGTCGGGGCCCCGCCGCCCCACCACCCCGACCCGGCACGGTCCGCCCGGGGCGAGCCCCAAACTTTTCAATTCCGTCTGCCGTAAATACTTCGCACATGATTGGCGTGGCGGTATCGCGGTTGCTGCTGCGACCCTCGTCCACGCCCGCCCGCCGGCCCCGGCGGGCGCTCCACCCCCTGCCCGTCTACACCAATGTTGAAATCTATACTGGTCATTGCCACCCTGTGCGCGGCCGCCCACCTCCCCTCCACGCCGGCGGCGGCGCAGGATCGCACTCGCGAGCCCCGGCGCCCCCGCCTGGACGCCGCCGCCGACACCAACAGCGCCGCCGCCTACTACTCGCACGGCGTGCGGGTCATGCACAGCCGGCCCAGGGAAGCCGCGGACGCCTTCTACTGGGCCACCCGCATCGACCCCGGGATGGCCGACGCCTGGTACGCCCGGCGCATCGCCTTCTTCATGTCCAACCCCGAGCGCTTCGGCGCGTACATGTACCGCAACCGCCGCGTCGTGGAATCGCGCGAGGTCCGCACGGCGGACTCGCTCCAGCTCCGCGCGCTGACGCTCAACCCGTTCGTGCGCACCAAGTTCGACAAGGACCTCTTCGACCACTACCAGCACTGGTCGGTGTTCGGCGACCGGGCCGGCGTGAGCTTCGACCCGGCCGCGCTCAAGTTCTGGATGGACAAGTGGCTCCTGGACGGCGGACCCGCCTCCCGCGCCTGGGTGGCCTACGCCGGGGGCTTCTTCCCGGAAGCGCTGGAGGCCTATGCCACCGCGCTGGAAGGCAGCCGCAACCGGGGGGGGATCCACGCCAACCGCGCGCGCATCTTCCTCCTGGTGGGGCGGCCGGACAGCGCCCTGGTACAGATGAGCCAGGCGGTGGAGCACATGCGCGCGCGCGAGCACGGGGAAACGGACATGATCTTCCTGTACGAGTCCAAGGCGCTCTACGAGCACAGCACGGGCGTCATCCTGGAGCAGCTGGGCAGGCGCGAGGAGGCGCGCGAGGCGTACGCACGAGCGCTCCGCGAAGACCTGTCGTACCACCCGGCCCACGTCGCCCTCGCCGGCATCGCGCTGGCGTCGGCGGACACCGCCACCGCGCTGGCCGAGCTGGACCTGGCCGCGCAGCTTCGCGGGGACGACGCGGGGGTGCGCTACGCCTACGCGCAGGTGCTCGCCTTCTCCCGCAGGTACGCGGAGGCCCGGGAGCAGCTGCAGCAGGCGGTCGCCACCGAGCCCTGGTTCGCGCCCCCGTACGCCCTGCTGGGCGGGATGCTCGAGACCGCCGGGAAGAGGAGCGAGGCGCGCGAAGCGTACACCGCCTTCCTGGCTCGCGCCACCCGCGGCCACCCGCTGCGCGAGAACGTGCAGGCGCGGCTGGCCTCCCTGGCGGAAGCGGCGCCGTGACGCGGACCCTGTCCGCCGGATGTTCCTGCGGGGCGCCGCTGTCCCGGTTCGGGGCTTCCCCGCCCCACCCCGGCGGTTCCCCGCGGCCGCCCCGCGCCGCGGCCGGCCCGCTTCAAGTGCAATCGCCGCAATAGCCTCGCAATATCATCGCACTTTATTGACGCGGTGGTACCGCGGTTGCTTACAGGGGTCCTCGTCCGCACCCGTCCCGCCGGCCCCGGCGGCCGCTCCTCCCCCGACGCACCCGACCCCATCGTGCACCGCAAACTGCTCATGGCCGCGCTGTGCGCGGCCACCCTGCTCCCGTCCGCGCCCGCCGCGGCGCAGGACCGTGTTCGCGAGCCCCGGCGCCCCCGCCTGGACGCCGCCGCCGACACCAACAGCGCCAGCGCCTACTACTCGCACGGCGTTCGCGTGATGAGCACCAGGCCCACGGAGGCCGCCGACGCCTTCTACTGGGCCACGCGAATCGAGCCCGGCATGGCCGACGCCTGGTACGCGCGGCGCATCGCCTTCTTCATGGCGCGCCCCGAGCGCTTCGGCATGTACATGGAAGGCAACCGCCGCACCCTGGAATCGCGGGAGATCCGCGCGGTGGACTCGCTGCACCTTCACGCGCTCACGCTGAACCCGTTCGTGCGCACCAAGTTCGACAAGGACCTCCTCGACCACTTCATGCGCTGGTCGGTGCAGCGGGCCAACCCCGGGGCCAACGTCAACGACCCCGAAGTCAAGTTCATCCTGGACAGCTGGCTCCAGTCCGCCGGGCCCGCCACCCGCGCCTGGGTGGCCTACGCCGAGGGGCGCTTCCCCGACGCGCTGGACGCCTACGCCACCGCGCTGCGCACCAGCCGCAACCGGTCGGGGATCCACGCCGACCGCGCGCGCATGTTCCTGCTGGTGGGGAGGCCGGACAGCGCGCTGGTGCAGATGAGCCAGGCGGTGGAGCGCATGCGCGAGCTCGACGACAGGGACATGGTGTACCTGTACGAGTCCAAGGCGCTGTACGAGCACAGCACCGGCATCATCCTGGAGCAGCAGGGCCGGCCGGAGCAGGCGCGCGAGGCGTACGGCCGTGCCCTCCAGGAGGACCTTTCCTACTACCCCGCGCACGTGGCGCTGGCGACGCTGGCGTTCGCCTCGGCCGACACCGCCACCGCGCTGGCGGAGCTGGACCTGGCGGTGCAGATCCGCGGCGGCGACGCGGGGGTGCGCTACGCCTACGCGCAGGCGCTCGCCCTCGCCGGCAGGTTCCCGGAGGCCGAGGAGCAGCTGCGCGGCGCCGTCGCGGCCGAGCCCTGGTACGCGCCCCCGTACGCCCTGCTCGGCGGAGTGCTGGAAAAGGCCGGCCGGGGCGCGGAGGCGCGCGAGTCGTACCGCACCTTTCTGGCGCGCTCCACGCGCGTGCACCCGCTGCGCCAGAGCGTGCAGGGGCGGCTGAACGTCCTGGGCGGGGAGGCCGGGCAGTGAGGCGGGCGGCGCGCGCGGGCGCCGCGGCCCTCCTGGTCGCGGCGGCGGGCGCGGGGGCGGCGGGGGCGCAGGAGCGCGCGCCCGGCCCCGTGCGCAGGCCCACGGCCTACGAGGACCTGCAGATGTTCAGCCAGGTGCTCAACCAGATCCGCGTCAACCACCCCGACACGGTGGACACGCACGACCTGTTCGTGGCCGCCGTGCAGGCCATGGTGGCCGCCGCCGACCCGCACTCGTACGTGCTCCCCGCCACCCGGCTGACCCCGGAAACGGCGCGCGCCTGGCGCGAGGGAAAGCTGCACCCGGTGCCGGTGCGCTTCACCTACGTGGGCGGCTCGCCGGTGGTGGTGGGGGTGGCACCCGGCTCCACCGCTGCCGGCGGCGACGTGCTCCCCGGCGACGAGCTGCTGGCGGTGGACGGCCGCCCGGTGGCGGCGGAAAGCGAGACCGAGCTGGAGATCTCCCTGGCGGGCGCGCGGGGGGCGCCGGTGCGGCTCACCCTGGAGCGCCGCCGCGCCGACGGCTCGCTGGTGCGCCTGGAGCGCACGGTGAAGCGGGAGCGGATCGCGGAGGAGAGCGCGGTGCCGGCGGCCTTCCTGCTGGACGCGGAGACCGGCTACGTGCGCATCACCACCTTTTCGAGCAGCCGCGTGGCGGACGACCTGCACCGCGCGCTTGGCGCCCTGGAAAAAGCGGGGATGCGCAGGCTGGTGCTGGACCTGCGCGACAACGGCGGCGGCAGCGTGGACGAGGCGGCGCAGGTGGCCGGCGAGTTCCTCCCGGCGGGCACCGTGGTGTACACCTCGGAGGGGCGCAAGCAGGAGGCCCGCCAGGTGGGGAAGGTGGAGCGCTCGTTCTGGCAGCGCGAGCGGCGCTACCCCATCGTGCTGCTGGTGAACGGGGGCACCGCCAGCGCCTCCGAGCTGATCGCCGGGGCGCTCCAGGACCACGACCGGGCGCTGGTGGTGGGCCGCACCACCTTCGGCAAGTCGCTGATGATGCAGGGCTTCCCGCTGGCCGACGGCTCGGCGGTGATGCTGGTGGTGGGGCACCTGAAGACGCCGTGCGGACGGGTGATCCAGCGGCAGTACCGGGGCGTCGCCCGCCGCGACTACTACCGCCTGGCGGGGGAGGCCCGCGACACCGTGGGCCGTCCCTCGTGCCGCACCGCGGCGGGCCGCACGGTGTACGGCGGCGGCGGCATCTACCCGGACGCGGCGCTCCCCGAGGCGCCCCCCGCGCCGCTCTGGCTGGCCCGCGTCCACGAGGTGGACCTGCCGCTGCAGTGGATCGGCGGGTACCTGGGCGCCCACGCCGCCGAGCTCGCCACTGCGGATGCGCTCGCCGCGCGCCCCGCCCTCCCCGCCGCCGCGCTCGCGGACTTCCGCGCCTTCGCGGCCCGGCAGGGCGTCGCCATCCCCGCGGGCGCGGAGGCGGACGCGCAGCTGCAGCGCGCGCTGGTGCTGGGCGTGGCCGCGGCGAAGTGGGGCGCGGCGGGCTACTACCGGGTGGCCGCGGCGCTGGACCCCGAGGTCGCCGCCGCCGTGGCGGAGCTCCCCCGCGCGGCGAGGATCCTGGCCCCGCACCCGTAGCACCCGCGGACGCCAGCGCGACGCCCGCGTGAGGGATTTCGGCCCGAAGGGGCGAGACCCGGCGGGGCTGTTTCCGCCGGGTCTCGACTCCGTTACGCACAGTTTTATCGTGCGTTACGGAGCCGAAGCCCGACCCCGGCGCCAGC
>JBEVLE010000799.1:0-22322 GCA_040509335.1 Longimicrobiaceae bacterium
CGGGCGTGCCCCCGGCTGGCGCCGGGGTCGGGCTTCGGCTCCGTAGCAGACGAAACAACCGTCTGCAACGGAGTCGAGCCCCGGCAAACTGCCGCCGGGTCTCGCCCCTTCGGGCCGTAATCCCTCACGCAACTGCTTTCCTCACCTGGAGATCCAGCAGTTGCCCCCTCTCCCAGGATTGGGAGAGGGTGGCGAGCCTCAAGCGAGCCGGGTGAGGGCCGCCGGGGTGAGGGCCCCCTACCCGCAGAGCACGCTGCCGCCGTTCACGTTCAGGATCTCGCCGGTCACGTGCCGCGCCAGCGCCGAGCAGAGCAGCACGATGGGGCCCGCGACGTCGTCGGCGCTGGCGACGCGGCCCAGGGGGATGGCGCGCTCGATCTCGGCGCGGCGCTCGGCCAGGGGGCGCTCCACCATCTCCGTGTCGATCCAGCCGGGCGCCACGCAGTTCACCGTGATGCCGCGCGGCGCAAGCTCCACGGCCACGCTCTTGGTGAACGAGATGATCGCGCCCTTGCTTGCGGCGTAGTCCGCGTGGAACGCTTCGCCGCGCTGGCCGGCGGTGGAGGACACCAGCACGATGCGCCCCCCGTCCGACACGAAGCGCGCCGCCAGGCGCACGGTGTTGAAGATCGAGGTGAGGTTCACCTCCAGCGTGCGCGCCCACTGCGCGTCCGTCATCACCGCCACCCGCACGTCCTCCGGCACCCACAAGCCCGCGTTCCCCACGAACACGTCCACCCCCCCGAACTCCACCAGCCCCCGCTCGAAGAGCAGCTCCGCGCCCCAGGGCGTCGCCAGGTTGCCGGCCTGCGCGAAGGCGCGCACCCCCAGCGCGCGCAGCTCCGCCGCCACGGCCTCCGCCTCCTCCTCGCGGCTCAGGTAGCCGATCCCCACGTCCGCGCCCGCGCGGGCCAGCAGGAGCGCCGCCGCGCGCCCCACCCCGCGCGAGCCGCCCGAGACCAGCGCCCGCTTCCCCCGCAGCCCCAGCATCACGCCAGCGTCCATTTTCCCCCCAGCTCCTCGGCGTGGTGCCGTTCCGTGTCCAGGATCTCGCGCAGCAGCGCCTCCGTTTCCGCGTCCGCGCCCATCTCCAGCAGCGCCTCGTAGCGGCGCACCTCCTCCGTTTCCCAGGCGCGCGCCTGGAGCTCCCACCCCTCGATCACCGCCGCCTCCGAGGCCCGCAGCGACGACACGTCGTCCGGGGACGCGCCCAGCTCCAGCAGCCGCGCCGTGAGCCGCGACACGTGGTGCTGCTCGTCCGCGTGAAGCTCGTTGAAGCGCTCGCTGAGCTCCGCGTCGCCGCGCTCCTCCGCCTCCGCCGCCAGGGCGCGGTAGAAGAGCGCCTGCTCCTTTTCGGCGCGGCGGGCCGACTGCAGCGCCCCCAGCAATTCCGTGGAAAGTCCCGGTGGGATCATCGTCGTCCGCCTACTGGAGCGCCGCGCGCCCGGAGCAGGGCTCCGCGCGCGCCGCCGTGAAGTTGCCCTGCACCGTCTGCCACTGGGTGGGGAGGCGGCGCACCGTGCGCGTCAGCGTGTCGATGGCGAAGGCCGTGTCGCGCGCCACCAGCTCCACCTTGAAGCGCCCGCGGACCCACGCCGAGTCCGCCGAGACCAGGCGCACCTGCCCCTCGCCCACCGTGAACGAGTAGGGCCCCGTCGCCTCCAGCTTTTCCAGCTCCGCGCGCATCCAGAAGCGCCCCGCCGCGAGCGTGTCGCCGCGGTCCACCACCGCGTACGGGCCGGGCGCGGGAATGGCCGCCGTGTCGCGCCCCAGCACGAACCCCGCCGAGTCCGATTCGGCCTCCAGCACCAGCAGGAAGTCGCCCCGCTCCGGGCGGCGGCAGAAGGACGCCGTCCCCAGGAACTTGCCCTCCAGCGGGCCTTCCAGGGTGGCGGTGAAGCTCCCGGCGGCTTTCTCGGAGCACCCGGCGAAGGCGAGCGCGGAGGCGAGCGCCCCCAGGCAGAGACGTGAGGTCGGCGTCACGGGAGGGGAGCGTAAAGGGTGATGGGTCCGGCGAAGCGAGCCCCGGCCGCGGGTCACGGGCGGGGAGCGGGGTCGGGGAGGCGGACGGCGAGCTCGCCCAGGCGCCCCGCGCCCCCCCAGCGCGCGGCGAGGGCGGCGACCCCGGCGGGGTCCGCCTCCGCCTGCGCCTGGAAGGCGTGCGTCAGCAGCGCGTCCGCGGCCAGCAGCGGCAGGGCGTCCTCGCGGCCGCCGCTCCCCCGCGCCACCCGCTCCAGGAGCGCGGCGGCCCCGCCCGCCAGCGCGTCCGGCACCGACGGCGCGTCGGCCGGGAGCGCCGCAGCCATGGCGTCCAGCAGCGCCGGGGGGGCGTCCGCGAGGCGCTCCCGGATCCACCCCTCCGCGGGGCTCACGCGGGGGCGCCGGCCAGCAGCGGGCGGACCGCCTCCACCACCCGGGCCAGCGCCTCGTCCACCCGCGCCGCGTCCGGCATCCCGCCCTGCGCCATGTGCGCCTTGCCGCCGCCGCGGCCGCCCAGCGGCGACACCGCGTCGCGGAGCACCTGGTCCGCGCGCGCGCCGCGCCGGATCACGTCGTCCGTGGCGACCGCCAGCAGCGACACCCGGTCGCCCAGGACCGCCGCCAGCACCGCGATCCCGCTGCCGATCTGCTCGCGCAGGCGGTCGCCCAGGGCGCGGAGCTCGTCCGCGTCGCTCACCCCCACCGTCGCGGCCACCACCCGGACCCCGTCCACGTCGTGCGCCGCGGCGAGGAGCTGCCCCACCACGTCCGCGCTCCCCAGCGAGCGGGCGCGGTCCAGCGCGCGCTGCGCGTCGCGCAGCTCCTCCTGCATCCCCTGGATGCGGGCGAGCAGGTTGTCCTCGCGGGTGCGCAGCAGCCGCGCCGCCTCGCGCACCGTGGCCTCGTCGCGGCGCGCGCGCTCGAACGCCTGCGGCCCCGTCACCGCCTCGATGCGCCGCACCCCCGCCGCCACCCCGCTCTCCGAGACGATGCGGAACAGCCCGATCTGCCCCGTGGTCCGCACGTGCGTCCCGCCGCACAGCTCCATGGAAAAGCCCGGCACCTCCACCACCCGCACCACGTCGCCGTACTTTTCCGAGAAGAGCGCCATGGCCCCGCGATCCAGCGCGTCGCGGTACCCCATCTGGTGCGACTCCACCGGGTGGTTGTGCCAGATCTCGCGGTTGACGATCTCCTCCACCCGCGACACCTCGTCCGGCGACATGGGCCCCGAGTGCGCGAAGTCGAAGCGCAGCCGGTCCGGCGCCACCAGCGAGCCCATCTGGTGCACGTGCTCGCCCAGCGTGGAGCGCAGCGCCGCGTGCAGCAGGTGCGTGGCCGTGTGGTTGCGCTCCGTGTCGCGGCGCGACGGCTCCTCCACCCGCGCCCGCACCGGCCCCGGCGCGAAGTCGCCCTCCGTGGGCCCCACCACCGCGACCCGGCCCGACACCTTGCGGACCTCGTCCACGTTCATGGTCCAGCCGTCGCCGTACACGTGCCCCTGGTCCGAGACCTGGCCGCCGCTTTCCGCGTAGAACGGGTTCTCGCGCAGCTGCAGCGCCAGCCGCCCGTCCTCCATGATGCGGTACGCCAGCACCTCCGTTTCCAGCGAGGTCGCGCGGTACGCCGCGAACTCCTGCTCCGCGCCCTCCGTGCCCTCCGCCACGGTCCACCCGTCCGCCAGCGCGTCCGCCTCCATCCCCAGCCCCGCCGCCGCGCGGTCCTCGCGCGAGCGCCGCCGCTGCGCCTCCAGCTCCGTCTCGAAGCCCTCCACGTCCACCCCGTAGCCGCGCTCCGCCGCCATCAGTTCCGTCAGGTCCGGCGGGAAGCCGAAGGTGTCGTACAGGCGGAACACGTCGCGCCCCGCCACCGTGCCGCTCCCGCCCTCCGGCGCGATCTCGTCGAAGCGGCGCATCCCCGCGTCCACCGTCGCCAGGAAGCGCTCCTCCTCCGCCCGCGTGTTGCGGACGATGTACTCGCGCCGCGACTGCAGCTCCGGGTACGCCGCGCCCATGCGGTCGACGACGGCCTCCACCACGTGCACCAGCGTGGGCTCGCGCCTCCCCAGCAGGTACGCGTGCCGCACCGCGCGGCGCAGGATGCGGCGCAGCACGTAGCCGCGCCCCTCGTTGGAGGGGAAGATCCCGTCCGCCAGCAGGAACGCCGTGGCGCGCGCGTGGTCCGCCAGCACCCGGTAGCTCACCCCCTGCGGCGAATCGTACTCGTAGGGGACGCCCACCGTGTCCACCGCCGCGGCGATGATGTCGGTGAACAGGTCCGTCAGGTAGTTGGACGCGACCCCCTGGAGCACCGAGGCAAGGCGCTCCAGCCCCATCCCCGTGTCGATGGAGGGCGCCGGGAGCGGGTTCAGCGTGCCGTCCGCGTCGCGGTCGTACTGCATGAACACCAGGTTCCAGATCTCCAGGAACTCGCCCTTTTCCCCGCTCTCCTCGAACTCCTCCTGGCTCACCTCCGTCCCGCGCCTCCCCTCCGGCCGCAGGTCGAAGTGGATCTCCGAGCAGGGGCCGCAGGGGCCCGTGTCCGCCATCTGCCAGAAGTTGTCCTTGTCGCCCAGCCGGAAGACGCGCTCGGGCTTGATACCGGTGAGCTCGCGCCAGAGCCCTTCCGCCTCGTCGTCCGTGTAGTGCACCGTCACCCACAGCCGCTCCCGGTCGATGCCGAACTCCTCCGTCAGCAGCTCCCAGGCGAAGCGGATGGCGTCGCGCTTGAAGTAGTCGCCGAAGGAGAAGTTGCCCAGCATCTCGAAGAAGGTGTGGTGGCGCGCCGTCACCCCCACCTGCTCCAGGTCGTTGTGCTTGCCCCCCGCGCGCACCGACTTCTGGGACGTGGCGGCGCGCTTGAAGCCGGGGTTCTCCATCCCCAGGAAGACCTTCTTGAACGGGACCATCCCCGCGTTGGTGAACAGCAGCGTCGGGTCGTCCTGCGGCACCAGCGAGAACGACGGGCGCACGGTGTGCCCCTGCCGGGCGAAGTAGTCCAGGAATCGGGAGCGGATCTCGTCAGCGCGCATCAGGGCGTCTCTTCGGTGTGGGTCGGACCAAGTCGGGTAACATAACGCGCCGCGGGGTTCGTTCTCAAGGCGTCGTGCCGGGCGAGTTTTTGCGGATCTTCGTTGGGGGCGGGATCGTGCCGCGGGGCCGCTCCGGAGCCCGGCAAACTGCGCCGGTCTCCTGCGCGTGCTTCGGGAGCCCCGCCAAACAGCCGGCGGCCGTCCGGCTTCGCCTACCGTGCCCTGCGCCGGAGTGAGCCAGCCCAGGGTACCTGAACTGCGGTGCCCGGCTGTCTCCCTCCGCAACGGATCGTGGGGGTACTGCGGAACGGCGACAGGTCGGCGACCGCGAAGCCGATGATCCCGCCGTCGGACTCGTCCACCCAGCCGCGGCCGTGCTCGGCCAGCATCGTCCGGTAGTCGCGCGGCTGGACCCACGAGGGCTCGCCCAGCCGGTTCTCGCGGACGCTCGTCCGGATGCGGTGCATCTCGGTGATGTCGGCTTCGGTCGCGACGCGGATCTGCATGTGGCGGGATCGCGGGTTCTGGATGTCACGAGTGGTCTGCGCGTCCTCCGGAATTCCTCCCTGACAACGCTCGCGCTAGATGCCTGAATGTGACAGCAAGTCCTTGTTTTGCGGGCAAGTGCAGGTGTGGGGACCGGCGGCACCGGTACTCCCAGGAAGAGAGGGTCTTCCGGATAACACGAATAGGTCTAGATGCCGACGGGGGTTGCGCCTCGTGCCAGGGCACCCTTATCTGGTGGTCTGTCGACATAACCAGTAGTTAGCCCTGCCTAAAGGGCAATCCTCCTACCCAGGATTCGGTCGTAATGGATCGCGATGAGGCTGCTAGGATACTGCGGATCAAACTGCGAGATCTTGAGCCGCTCAACGGCCAGGTAGACCTCTACTCTTTTGAGACCATTGGCAGTAACCTCGCGGCGCGCGACCGGCCACTCCCTGCACCATACATGGTGTACCTTACCTTGGTGGGGGTGCTTGATTACCGAGCGGCGTGGATGCCGACCGAGAAGACGCTCTGGTCGATTCCCGCCATGTTCAAGAGAGTACCGGTGCTACTGGAGCATGGTAAGTTCGGTCTCCGGGTGTCCGCGAAAGGGGCGCCACCGGGCCTTTTGGATGAACTCGTCTCGGCACTGCTCGCATGCTTTGCGATTACTGATCGGGTGTTCGGCACACTAGCGGAACAACGGATCGCTGAAGGACGTGTTACTATCCCGAACCACTTTTCTCAGTTTGATGGTCGCTATTGGTACTTCAGAAATCTTGCAATTGATCGTTTTGCGTCGGACCCACCGCCTGAGACAGTAATTGCAACTGACATTGACGGCAATCCAACCGGTTGGGCAAGCGACCCGCTCAAACCGCAGCGGGAGGGATTCTATAGTGCCACGGCGATGTTGGATGCGTTCTTCTCCAGGCTAGAACACTTTTTAATCCTGGCTTGGCCATTCACGTCTTTTCGGGCGGGTGAGGACAACCTCCAAGAGTTCATCGGAGCTGCTTGGGGGACGAAATACCGGACCATCTTTGACTTTGCAGGCTTGCCCGGGGCTCACCGCACCTATGACGAGCTTCTTGAAGTGAAGGAGAACTACCGCAACCGATTGGCCCACGGTGGGATGGACCGCGAGGGTGGATCGCTCTTTGTTCACTTCGAAGGAGTTGGGGCGATCCCCGCCCGATTGTCTGCTGGGGCAACAACACATATTTATCCAATATCCGAGATCACCTTCAACCACGTATGTGAGGTGTTTGATAGAGCAGACGAGTTTCTTCGAACTGGTCCGCCGCACGTCATTTGTCGGTATATCGAGTCGGGGTTTGATGTTGCCTTCGATCAGGAGTCTGTCGCGGAGTACCGGTCCTATCTCAATACGCCTTCCGAAGAGCTGGAGCACCTATTGGAGCAGCTTGCTTACAGGCAGGACTACTACGGCAATATGGAATGGTAAGCAACGTAGCTGAACGAGAGCGCTGCAGGCGACAGAGGCCCGACCATTCTTCTGCCGCAGGGCAAAGCAGAGGGGGCAGGTTCGTCACCGCGCTCCTTGGCCTCCGCGCCTGTGCTTGGGGGCATTTATCCACTCAGTTTTATGGCTAATAATGAACCTTGACTCTGCTCCACTATACGCCGGGTTAGCGAACCTTCAACTCGCTATTGACCCGTTCGAGCTTGGTGAGGGCCTTGTACTCTCCGGTACGTATGGGCGTGTCATGTCTACACTCACGATGGCGTTTGCTCCCCCTACCCCCGAGAGACCGTACGGTGAACCATGGGCGGCTGTACGAGGAGGTTTCGCGTTCGAGGTTGGCGTGCAGTTGCATATACCGACTGAATTCAAGCGCAATGAGTGGTTTGATCGCCTGAATACGATATGGTGGATTGCGGCGCTCGTGCGCCTCAGGACTAGTCCTGCGACCGTTATTCCTGTCATTTCAGATCGCCCGTTCGACGCTATCCCTGAACGCTGGCAAGAGGCCAACTTGCTTTCGATCGAAGTATCTCCTCGACGAATTTTGCCGGACGATAGCAAACGGCTAACGCTCACCGAGGACGATCTACTTTGGATTCGAGAGCACTGGTTGGCAGGTGGTGCCCTGATGTATAAGCACCGTGAATTCAGCACCTCCTTTCAAGCCTTTGATTATGCTGCATCATCCGGCTCTGTGGCGCTTGCGCTCATCTCGCTTTGGGGTGCCCTTGAAGAACTGTTCTCCCCCGCGAAGCAAGAGCTTCGGTTCCGCGTATCGAGCTCAATTGCTGCTTTTCTCGAGCCTCCTGGCGAAGGTAGATGGTCCCTGCACAAGAGCATCTTGAAGTTATACGATGCTCGCTCCAAAGTTGCCCATGGAACGGGTGGGAAGGAGTTGGAGCCCTTCCGAGAAACGTACCACCTGATGCGACGGGTTCTCACGAAGATCCTTGAAGATAACCACGTTCCGTCACGTGTTGAGGTCGAGAAGATGCTGTTTGGCTGTGAACCGATAGCGTAACGAACGCTCTTACCGCCGCGGCTCTTTCAGCGGGTGGTGGGTTAACCATCAGTCGCACTCCGGCGCAAGTTCAAGCTCGGGAGCGCTCGACTGGTAATACCTGTACCCTGTTAGACTCAGATCCTTCGTTTCCTCTACGCCCAGAAGCAGAATGCCCGTAACTGCCAAGCAACTGCTCCGCCAAGCAGTGGAGCGGCTCCCCGAAGACGCGACGGTGGAAGACGCCATGGACCGGCTGTACTTCCTCGCCAAAGTCGCTCGTGGCCTGGAGGCTGCCGACCGGGGCGACGTAGTGCCGCACGAGGAGGCGCGGCGTATACTCCTAGAAGACCCGAATGCTGCTTCGCCCAGCGGAAGTGAGTGATACGACTCGCCTGCACAAGGCCGCTGCGATCCGACCCGCGCTACCTTACCGATCGTCCACCCCCCACACTGCCCAGCAGTACCTCCACCGCCCCGCGCGTCCGCTCCTCCATCGTCCCGTCCCGCATCACCGCCCACACCACCCGCGCGCCGTTCACCGCCTCCTGCACGGCCCGCGCGAGGCGCGCCGCGTCCACGTCCGGCCGCAGCTCGCCCGCGGCGGCGGCATCCTCCAGCAGCGCTCGCAGCGCCTCGTGCTCCACGCGGAAGAAGTCCAGCGCGGCTTCGTGGAACTCCGGGTCCGTCAGGTCCAGCTGGAAGAACGCCAGGTGGTTGGCGAACTCCTCCGGGGTGTGGGCGAACCGCGTCGTGGAGCCGGCGTAGTCCAGGAGCGCCGCCAGCGGCGACGCGTTCTCCCGGCGCGCGGCCTCCACCTGCTCGCCCACCCCCGCGACCGCACCGCGCGAGAGCGCCAGCAGCAGCCCGCGCTTGGACCCGAAGCGCTGCACCAGCGCGCCCGCGGTCAATCCCACCTCCGCGGCGACGGCGGCCAGCGTCGCGCGGGCGAGCCCCACGCGCGAGATCACGCGGGACAGGGCGGCGACGATCTCCGCGTCGGAGGCGGTGCGGGGGCGTGGAGACATGGGTTGACCATAACTGAACCGAAATTTAGAATCAAGTAACTAAACCATCGTTTAGCATCACCCGCCGCGCGGAGAGGGGACTGGTGAAGCCGCTACAGGACAGGATCGCGGTGGTCGCGGGTGCCACGCGCGGAGCCGGGCGCGGCATCGCCCGCGCGCTGGGCGAGGCCGGCGCGACGGTCTACTGCACCGGGCGCAGCGTGCGCGGACGGCCCGCCACCGGCACCCGGCCGGAGACCATCGAGGAGACCGCCGAGCTGGTGACCGCGGCCGGCGGCGTGGGGATCGCCGTGCGCACGGACCACACCGTGGAGGACCAAGTGCGTGCGCTCTTCGAGCGCGTCCGCGCCGAGCAGGGCCGGCTGGACGTGCTGGTCAACGACGTGTGGGGCGGCGACGAGCTGATCGAGTGGGAAAAGCCGTTCTGGGAGAGCGACGTGCCCAAGGGGCTGCTGATGCAGGAGCGCGCCGTGTGGACGCACGCCATCACCGCGCGCCACGGCGTCCCGCTGATGGTGGAGCGCGGGAGCGGCCTGGTGGTGGAAGTCACCGACGGCGACTCGCTCCGCTACCGGGGGATGTTCTTCTACGACCTGGCGAAGACCTCCGCCATGCGCCTCGCCACGGCGATGGCGTACGAGCTGCGGCCGCACGGCGTCACCGCGCTCGCCGTCACCCCCGGCTTCCTCCGCTCCGAGGCCATGCTCGACGGCTTCGGCGTCGCCGAGGAGAACTGGCGCGACGCCGTCGCCAACGAGCCCTACTTCGCCGAGTCCGAGACCCCGCTCTACGTCGGCCGCGCCGTCGCCGCGCTGGCCGCCGACCCGCAGGTGTGGAAGAAGGCCGGCGGCACCTACGCCTCGTGGACGCTCTCCGACGAGTACGGCTTCCACGACGCCGACGGCCGCCGCCCCCACTGGGGCCGCTTCTTCGCCCCCCGCCTGGACGCCCGCTGGGCCGAGCTGGAAGCGCTCGTCCGCGAAAAGATCCGCGCCCGCGGCGCGGACCCGGACCACACCTTCCGCTCCGACCGCGAAGCCCAGACCCTCCACGTCCGCACCGCGGGAAGCGGCCCGGAGTGGGTCGCGTTCCCGGTGAACGACATGGACGGCGTCTACGGAGACCTCGACCGCATCGCGGAAACAGCCGCCCGTCGCGTCGCCGCAGACACGTAGGCGACCGCAGGAAGGAGGTGGGGTCCTCCCGTAGAAATTCGAGCTGTCCGAGCGACAGCGAGTTTTCGAATTTCGTAGGGAGGGCCCCGCCGACGACCCCAAGCACGAGCCCCGAGGCCGCGAACAAGAAGCGCCCCCCGCTACGATCAGCGGGAGGCGCTTCGATTTTCGTCGAACCAACGGTCAGAACTGCAACGTCACGTCGTACGCCACCGCGATGGGCTTGCTGGACGGATCGCGCGCCGGCCGGAACCGCCACTCCATCGCCGTGCGCCGCAGCTTCTGGTCGTACCCGCGGTCGCCCGTGGAGCGGAACTGCACGTCCCTCACCTTGCCCGCCACGTCGATGTTGAGCCGCACCACCAGCGAGTCCCCGCGCACCCCGCGCGGCGGGTTGCTGGGCGGGATCAGCACGAACTCCGGCACCGGCGCCACCATCCGCCCCGCGCCCGTTCCCGGCCCCACCCCCGACCCGACCCCGCCCCCCGTCCCCCCGCCGGTGCCTCCGCCCGACCCCGGCCCCGTTCCCGGCCCCACCCCTTCCCCCTGCCCGGCCCCCGTGCCCGCCCCCGTCCCCCCGCCCTGCCCCGCGGACGCCGCCCCCGGGTTCGGCTGCGACCCCGCCGCGGGAGCCGGAGGCAAAGGCGTGGGAGCGGGGGGCGTCGGCGTGGGGGGCGGCGGGGTCTCCGGCTCCGGCTCGGGCTCCGGCTCCACCGGCGGAGCCACCTCCGGCACGGTGAGCGTCAGCTCCGGGGCGGCCGCGGGCGCGGGCGGCGCGATGTCCAGGTACGTCACCTGCTCTCCCCCCCCGCCGCCGCCTCCCCCGCCGCCCCCCGCCGCCCCGTCCGAGATCCCAGTGAGCGTCCCGTCGTCCAGCAGCGCGTAGCCCGCCTTGCGCCCGGCGAGGATCGCCAGCGCCAGGATGGCGGCGTGCACCAGGGCCGAGACGGCCAGACTGCGGAGGGCCCGCCGCCGCGAATCACGCGTGTGGCGGCCGTTGAGGTGCTGGAACAGCGGAGTGGACCCCGGCGTGAAGGTGGAACCGGCGCGTGCCGACGGAAGCTGATACCGCGTTCCCCCGCCGAGGGATCCATCGGCGGGGGAGGACGGGGCGGAGCGGGCGCTACAGCTCGATCTGCGCGCCCAGCTCCACCACGCGGTTGGGCGGGAGCCCGAAGTACGAGGTGGCGCTGCGGGCGTTGCGCGACATGATCCAGAAGATGTGCTCCCGCCAGATCGCCATACCCGGGTTCTTGGAGGGGATCAGCGTCTCGCGGCCCAGGAAGTAGCTGGTTTCCATGGGCTTCAGCACCAGCCCCGCGTCGCCCAGGGAGTAGAGCACCGCCGGGATGTCCGGGTCCTCCGTGAAGCCGTAGCGCAGGATCACCCGGAAGAAGCCCGTCCCCAGCGCGATCACCTCCGTGCGGTCCTCCGGCGCCACCAGCGGGATCTCCGCCGTTTCCACCGTCAGCAGCACCACCCGCTCGTGCAGCACCTTGTTGTGGATCAGGTTGTGGAGGAGCGCCGGCGGCGTCCCGTCCGAGTTGCCGTACATGAACACCGACGTTCCCGGCACCCGCGTGGGCGGGTTCATCTCCACGTCCTTCATGAAGAAGTCGAAGGGCAGCGTCGTCGCGTGCAGCCGCGCCGCCAGGATCTGCCGGCCCTTCTTCCAGGTGGTCATCAGCGTGAAGATGATCCCCGCGATCACCAGCGGGAACCAGCCGCCGTGCGGGATCTTGACGATGTTGGCGCCCCAGAAGGCCAGGTCCACGACCAGGAAGAACGCCGCCAGCGCCCCCACCCGCAGCCAGCTCCACCCCCACTTGGAGCGCGCCACCGCCGAGAACAGGATGGTGGTGAACACCATGTCCGTGGTCACCGCCACCCCGTACGCCGCCGCCAGCTTGCTGGATTCGCCGAAGCCAAGCACCAGCCCGATGCACGCCAGCATCAGCGCCCAGTTCACCGACGGCACGTAGATCTGCCCGATCTGGCGCTCCGACGTGTGCTCGATGGTGAGCCGCGGCAGGTATCCCAGCTGCACCGCCTGCCGCGTCAGCGAAAAGGCGCCCGAGATCACCGCCTGCGAGGCGATCACCGTCGCGAAGGTCGCCAGCCCCACCAGCGGGTACAGCGCCCAGTCCGGCGCCAGCAGGAAGAACGGGTGCTCCACCGCCCCCGGCTCGTTGATGATCAGCGCCCCCTGCCCGAAGTAGTTCAGCAGGAGCATGGGGAGCACCACCCCGAACCAGGTCATGCGGATGGGGCGCCGGCCGAAGTGGCCCATGTCCGCGTACAGCGCCTCCCCGCCCGTCACCACCAGGAACACCGAGCCCAGGACGAAGAAGCCCGCCGAGCCGTTGCGCGCGAAGAACTCCGCCCCGTACAGCGGGCTCACCGCCCGCAGCACCCCGGGGTGGCGCAGGATCTCCGCGAGCCCCAGCGCGCCCAGCGTCAGGAACCAGAGCAGCGTCACCGGCCCGAACACCTTGCCGATCCCCGCCGTCCCCCGGCTCTGCACCGCGAAGATGCCCACCAGGATCGTGATGGTGATGGGGAGGATGTAGGGCCGGAAGAGCGGCGTCGCCACCTCCAGCCCCTCTACCGCGCTGAGCACCGAGATCGCCGGCGTGATCATGCTGTCGCCGTACAGCAGCGCCGCGCCGAACAGCCCGATCAGCACCAGCGCCCCGCTGCGCCCCTTCGCCGAGCTCCGCAGCGGCGCCACCAGGGCGGTGAGCGCGATCATCCCCCCCTCGCCCCGGTTGTCCGCCTGCATGACGAACCACAGGTACTTGATGGAGATGACCAGGATCAGCGCCCAGAAGATCAGCGACAGGATCCCCAGCACGTTGGCCGGCGTGGCCGCGATCCCCGTGTCCTCGCGGAACGCCTCCCGCATGGCGTACAGCGGGCTGGTGCCGATGTCTCCGTACACCACGCCCAGCGCCGCGAGGGCGAGGACGTACAGGTAACGGCCGGTGGGGGCCGGGTGGCCCGCCTGGTGTCCCGTCTGCTCCACGGTGCTCGCCTCCGGATCAGAGCTCGATCTGCGCGCCCAGCTCCACCACCCGGTTGGGCGGCAGGCCGAAGAACGCGGTTGCCGGACGCGCGTTGCGGGCCATCAGCGCGAACAGCTTTTCCCTCCACAGCGCCATCCCGGGCCTCCTGGACGGGATCAGCGTTTCCCGGCCCAGGAAGAAGGTGGTGCGGCCCGGGGCCAGGTCCAGCTCCGGGGCTCGCACGTCCGCCAGCGCCGCGGGAACGTCCGGGTCCTCCATGAAGCCGTAGCGCAGCACGATGCGGAAGAAGCCGTGCCCCAGCGCGTCCACCGTGAAGCGCTCCTCCGGCAGCACGTGCGGAACCTCCGCGGTGTCGATCGCCAGAAGCACCACCTGCTCGTGGATCACCTTGTAGTGCTTGAGGCTGTGCAGGAGCGCCGGCGGCGTCCCCTCCGGGTTGCCGTACATGAACACCGCCGTCCCCGGGACCCGGTGGATGGGGTTCGCCGCCATGTCGTGCACGAAGAACTCCCAGGGAAGCGAGCTTTCCGCCAGCCGCGACCCCAGGATCCGGCGCCCCGTCTTCCAGGTGGTCATGGCCGCGAAGATCAGCACCCCCACCACCAGCGGGAACCAGCCGCCGTGGGGGATCTTGACGATGTTGGCGCCCCAGAAGGCCAGGTCCACGACCAGGAAGAACGCCGTGAACCCCACCGAGGCCCAGAGCGGCCACTTCCACCGCTCCCGCTCCACCGTGAACAGCAGCAGCGTGGTGATCACCATGGTGGTGGTCACCGCCACCCCGTACGCCGCGGCCACGTTGCTGGACGAGCGGAATCCCAGCACCAGGCCGATGCACGACACCATCAGCGCCCAGTTGATGGAGGGAATGTAGATCTGCCCGCGCTCCTTGGACGAGGTGTGCTCGATGAGCACGCGCGGCATGTAGCCCAGCTGCACCGCCTGCATGGTGAGCGAGAACGCCCCCGTGATCAGCGCCTGCGAGGCGATCACCGTCGCCAGCGTCGCCAGCACCACCAGCGGGTACAGCGCCCAGGGCGGGGCCATGCGGAAGAACGGGTTCTCCACCGCCTCCGGGTGCCGCAGCAGCAGCGCCCCCTGCCCGAAGTAGTTGATCAGCAGCGCCGGCAGCACCACCACGAACCAGGCGTAGCGGATGGGGCGCAGCCCGAAGTGGCCCATGTCCGCGTACAGCGCCTCGCCCCCCGTCACCACCAAGAACACCGAGCCCAGCACCAGGAAGCCGTTGTAGCCGTTCTCCGCGAAGAAGCGCGCCGCCAGCAGCGGGTTGAGCGCGACGAACACGTGCGGCTCGCGCACGATCTGCGACAGCCCCAGCGCCACGAGCGTGAGGAACCAGAGCACCATCACCGGCCCGAAGACCTTGCCGATCCCCGCCGTCCCCCGCTGCTGCACGGCGAAGAGCCCCACCAGGATGGCGATGGTGATGGGCACCACGTACGGCTCGAAGAACGGTGTGGCGACGCCCAGCCCCTCCACCGCGCTGAGCACCGAGATCACCGGGGTGATCATCCCGTCGCCGTACAGCAGCGCCGTGCCGAAAAGGCCCAGCATGATCAGCACCCAGCGCCCGCTGCGGCGCCGGGCGGCCACCGGCGTCGCCAGGCTGGTGAGGGCCAGGATCCCGCCCTCGCCGCGGTTGTCGGCGCGCAGCACGAAGAGCGCGTACTTGACGGAGATGATCAGCACCAGCGACCAGAAGACCATCGACAGCACGCCCAGGACGTTGGCCTCGGTGGGCTGGATGTTGTGCGCGTGGTGGAACGACTCCTTGATGGAGTACAGCGGGCTGGTGCCGATGTCGCCGTACACGACGCCCAGCGCCGAAAGGGAAAGGAGGGCCAGGTAGCGCCCCCGCGGCTGCGCGCCGTGCCCGTGCTGGGCGGCCGGCGCCCCGGGAGCGTCCGCGGGGATGGGGTCCATCTGTTTATCGTCGGGCTCGTCCGAGCGCATGGTGTCGGTCCGGAGGGTGCGCGTGCATCAAAAAACCGAGGCGCCGCCCGGAATCGGGAGGCGCCGTGCGACTCCACCATGATACCGGACCCGCCCCGGATCGGCAAACCATGCAACGCACGTACCCGCGCCGGGAGCAGGCACGAAAAAGAGGCCCCGGCACGCTGCCGGGACCTCCGTGTTCCGTCCCGCGGGGGAGCGTCAGTCGTCCGACGCCTCGCCGTCGGCCGTGGCGGAGATCCCCTTCATCCCCAGCACGTCCTTGACCTTCGCCTCGATCTCCGCGGCCAGCTCCGGGTTGTCCTGGAGGAAGGCCTTGGTGTTCTCGCGGCCCTGTCCCAGGCGGATGTCGCCGTACGAGAACCACGCGCCGGCCTTGTTGATGACCTCGGCCTCCACGCCCAGGTCCACCACGATCCCGTAGTGGTCGATCCCCACGTTGAACATGATGTCGAAGTCCGCCTGCTTGAAGGGCGGCGCCACCTTGTTCTTGACGACCTTGACCCGCGTCTTGTTCCCCACCAGGACCTCCTTGTCCTTGATGGAGCCGATCCGCCGGATGTCCATGCGGAGCGACGCGTAGAACTTGAGGGCGCGTCCGCCCGTCGTGGTCTCCGGCGAGCCGAACATCACGCCGATCTTTTCGCGGATCTGGTTGGTGAAGATCACGCAGGTCATGGAGCGGTTGATGGCGCCGGTCAGCTTGCGGAGCGCCTGGCTCATCAGCCGCGCCTGCAGGCCCACGTGGCTGTCGCCCATCTCGCCCTCGATCTCCGCGCGCGGCACCAGCGCCGCGACCGAGTCGATGACCACCACGTCCACGGCGCTGGAGCGGACCAGCACCTCGGTGATCTCCAGCGCCTGCTCGCCGGTGTCCGGCTGGGACACGAGGAGGTTGTCCACGTCCACGCCAAGCTTGCGCGCGTACTCGATGTCCAGGGCGTGCTCCGCGTCCACGAAGGCCGCCACGCCGCCCGTCTTCTGGACGTTGGCGATGACGTGCAGACAGAGCGTCGTCTTCCCCGACGACTCCGGCCCGTAGATCTCGGTGATGCGTCCGCGCGGGATGCCGCCGATGCCGATGGCGGCGTCCAGGTTGATGGCCCCCGTCGGGATCGCGTCGACCACCACCTTGGGGCCGTTGATCCCCATGCGCATGATCGCGCCCTTGCCGAAGGACTTCTCGATCTGCCCGATGGCGACGCTGAGAGCCTTTTTCTTGTCTTCGCTCTTCTTGTCGCTGATCTCGACTGTAGCCATGCTTTTCCTCGTCAAATTGTCGCGTTCACTCTCGTCGCCCGGAGCATGGTTCTGTACCCCGGCAACAATATGCGGTTCCCGAAAGAAAAGCGAAAGAGGGACGTTCGGGACCGTCCACGACGCTGTCCACGAATACCGCTTAATTTAACGATTTTCAAGCATTTGCGCCATCGCCGCGGAGCTCCGCCGCGGCGTCCTCCAGCGCCTCCCCCGCGCGCCGGACGGCGGCGTCGTCCACGTCCAGGTGGGTCACCGCGCGCAACCGCCGCGCCCCGAAGCGGGTCATGCGCACGCCCCGCCGCTCCAGCGCCGCGAGAAGCTCCGCGGGGTCCAGCCGCTCGTCCTCCACGCGCACCATGACGATGTTGGTGTCCGGCGCGTCCGCGGCCAGTCCGGGCACCCGCGCCGCGTGCGCCGCCAGCTCCCGCGCCCGCCGGTGGTCCTCCGCCAGCAGGGCGAAGTTGTGGCGCAGCCCGTAGAGCGCCGCCGCCGCGAGGATCCCGGCCTGCCGCATCCCCCCGCCCAGCCGCCGCCGGGCCCGCCAGGCGCACTCCATCACGTCCTCCGCCCCGGCCAGCACCGAGCCCACCGGCGCGCCGAGCCCCTTGGAAAGCGCCACCATCACGGTATCGGCAGGCGCGGCGAGCTCCTTGAGCGAGCGCCCGCTCGCCACCGCCGCGTTGGGGAGCCGCGCCCCGTCCAGGTGCACCCGCGCGCCCCGCTCCCGCGCCACCGCGGCCACCGCCTCCGCCTGCGCCAGGGGAAGCACCCTGCCGCCCGCGGCGTTGTGGGTGTTCTCCAGGCACACCACGGAGGTGCGGGTGGCCCAGCGCGCGGGCGGGGGCACGTGCTCGGCGACCAGCTCGGCGGTCAGCAGCCCGTCCGGCGTGGCGACGGGGCGCAGCTGGATGCCGCCGAGCGCCGCGGCCGCGGCCTCCTCCCAGTCGAAGATGTGGCCGCGCCCGTCGATCAGCGCCTCGGTCCCCGGCTGGCCCAGGGCGAGGAGCGCCGTCTGGTTGGCCATGATCCCGCTGGGAAAGAAGAGTGCGCGCTCCTTGCCCAGCAATTCGGCCGCGTACGCCTCCAGCTCGTTGACGGTGGGGTCGTCGCCGAGCACGGCGTCGCCCACCTCGGCCTCGGCGATGGCGCGCCGCATGGCGGGCGAGGGGCGGGTGACGGTGTCAGAGCGGAGGTCCGCGACGGGCGTGGCGCTGGTCATGTGCGGCTGCGGGAGGAGCGGGATGGATGGCGCCAATCTAGCGGCGCTCTCCGGCCCGCGCGAGACCGGGAGCGCAGAGCCCGCGGTCGCCACACGTTTCCTTTACTGTCTTCCGGGTGACATATACAATACGACAAATAGTGGGTCCGCATTCACGATCGCGGAAAGGACGGCATGGAAGACCCCATCGGGCACGCGCACTTCCCCGCCGGCTCGCCGGTGCCGCTCCCGGCCGCGGGGAGCGAATGGGACGACATCCCCGTCCTGCACCTCCAGCCCCCCTACCGCTCTCTCCCGGCGCCGGTCCCCGCGCGGTGGCTCCACCCCGCCCACCTGGGGCTCGGCTCCATCGTGGCGCTGCCTGTCCCCCCGCTCGCCGCGGGCGGGCGGCAGCTGGGCCCCGCCGTGCACCGGGCGCGCGTCCGCTTCCACCGCGCCACGGTGATCCTGTGGGGGTCGGGTGCGCCGGAGCGGGGAATCGCGGAGCTGGCGCTCCGGGCGGGGCGCCTCCGCGTCCGCGCGCTCCTCCTGGAGGGCCAGCCCATCGCGGAAGCGCTGCGCCCGGCGCTCACCTCGCGCGAGGAGCTGGGCGACGACGCCGGCGACTGGCTCCACCTGCGCGGGCTCGCGCCTTCTCCCGCGCTCGGGCACATCGTCCGGCAGGTCTTCCTCCTCGCGCCCCGCTTCAGCCGCATCCACCCCCTGCTCGAATTCATCGGGGAAGCGGAAAGCAGCGTCCGCGCACGGTTCCGCAAGAAGCGGCTCCCCCCGCCCCACCGCTGGCTGCAGGCGGCCCGCGCCCTGTACGCGGCGGTGGAGATCCAGGGACGCCCCGGCGAGCCGCTGCTCCGCATCGCGGGCGCGGGCGGCTTCGGGGATGCCGCGGCGCTCAGCAAGCAGGTGCACGCCGCCTTCGGGATCCGGCCGTCGGCGCTGCGGGGGACGCTGGGGTGGGAGTGGCTGCTGGACCGCTGGACGCAGAGGGCGGGGCTGGCCGCGGCCGCGGCGGGAGCATGGCAGGAACGATGAAAATCGCGCGAGCCGTACATCGAAGCGCGGCGTCTCCGCCCCTAACTTGTCCGGTGTCCTCCGATACCCGGGGGACGATTTCCGACACCGGCGGCGCGGTGCCTCTTTCCCCCCACTCACGAGGTGCACCATGCGATTCACCGACCGTTTCCAGAAGATCCTGTTCGTCGCCGTCCTCGCGGTGTTCGGCGTGGCGATGGCGAGCGCCGGCAACACCGCCCAGGCCTCCGCGGCCACCGGGGACGTGTGCGCCGACCGGTACCGCTGCCCCGGGGGCCCGGACAAGTGCCTCACGCTGAGCTTCCCGGACGGCTCCAGCCTCACCTGCTACAAGACGGCCAAGCCTCTCGAGGACAAGGACACGATCGGGCACGCCGAGCCCATCGAGGGCGACCTCATCGTCCGGAACTGACGGCCGCGCCGCGCCGCCGGACGGACCGACAGCGGGACCGGAACGAACGATGGACACGAGCCGGGCGGAGCCCGGAACGACCACAACCCGCACCGCAGGATCCCATGCAGCGACCCCGAACGGCCATCCTCGCGGCCAGCCTGGCGGCGGCGCTCGCCGCGCCCGCGTACGCACGGCTCCGCCAGCCCCCGGCGCTCCCCGAGCTGATCGGGGAGCTGGATGCGGAGCCGGAGGTGCTGTTCGTCTTCCACCCGGGCGACTGCAAGCTGGGAGCGGACGCGATCGCCGCCATGAACCGGGTCGCCGCCCGCCCGGGAACCCGTCTGCGCGGCGTCATGCTGGCGCCGCCGGTGGACCCGCGCGAGGCCGACGGCCTGGTGCGGGCCTTCGGGATCCGCTTTCCCGTCACCTTCGACCGGGACGGCGAGTGGCGCGCGGCGGTGGACGAGGCGCGCATCGACTTCCCCGCCGTCCTGGTGAGCCGCGCGGGCCGCCTCGTCGCCGTGGGCGACCCGCACGACCCCGAGCCGCTGTACACCCTGGTTGCCAACACCCTGAACGGGGAGGTGTGACCCATGCTCGCAAGACTCGCCCTCGCGCTGGCGGCCTCGTGGCTCACCGCTCTGCCCGGCGGCGACTCCGCCGCGCCGGCCGCGGAGCGCCGCTTCCTGCCCGGCCGGTGGGAGCAGGTGGGCGGGGTGCAGCCGGAGATGGAATCCGAACTGCTGAACCCGCTCCTGATCGCGTCGCGCGGCCGGATGCTGTACGTGGTGGACTATGGCGACACGCGGGTCAAGGCGTTCGACTGGACCGGGCGCCTGGCCTGGGCGGCGGGGCGCAAGGGCAAGGGCCCGAACGAGTTCACCAACCCCACGGACCTGCAGGTGGACCGCAGCGGCAACCTGTGGGTGTACGACCCGGCCAACAGCCGCGTGACGGTGCTGCGCCCGGACGGCGAGGTCGAGAAGATGATCTCCACCCGGACGCTCTTCCAGCGCGTCCTCCCCCTGGAAGACGGCACGTTCTGGGGGATCGGCGTGGGGACGGAGGGCGTCCTCGGGTACCGGTTCGACCGGCGCGGGACGCTGGCCGGGACCCTGCGGCTCCCCGCCGCCATGGGGAGCGTGGATCCCATGGCGCTGGACGGGCGGGTGGCCGTGGCCCCCGCGGGGCGGGCGGCGGTGATGACGTTCCTGTACGCGGACCGCCTCGTCCTGTGGAACGGAGCCACCCGGCAGGTGAGGTCCACGCCCGGCGTGGAGCCGATCCCCTTTCCCTCGGTGCTGGAGTGGCAGGGTCCGGGCGGCGGGGTCGTCACCCGGCTGTCGCTGGACGCCACCCCGGCCACGCTGTCGGTGACCGCGGACGACCGCTACGCCTACCTGCTGTACGGGGGGAAGACCCGGATGAAGGGCCGGATCGTGGACCGCTACGAGCTGGCGACCGGCCGCTACGCCGGCTCCTACCTCCTCCCGCGCCGCGTCTCCGGGATCACGGTGGTGCCCGACGGACTGGCCGTGCTGATCTCCAACCCGATGCCGGAGATCCGCGTCTGGAGGCGGGTGGGCTGAGGGCGCCGCGGAGCACCAAGCCCGGGCAGGGAATCCCCGGACTTGTGCCGCGCCCGTCTCCCGGCGCAGGTTGTCCGCGGAAGCCGAGCGACGCGCACCCTGCAACGGACGACGACCATGCTCCGCCCTGCCGCCTCCCGAGCCCGCCGTGCCCTGTTCCTCCTCGCCTCGCTCGCCGGGGCGGCGCCCGCAGCGGCCCAGGCGCGGGCGGACAGCGCCGCCCTGGTCACCGTGCTGGGACGCGACACCATCGCGCTGGAGCGCTGGGTGCGCACCGGGGATCGCATCCAGGCGGAGGCCGCCGTGCGCTCGCCCAGCACCTCGCTGCGCCGCTACGTGCTGGACCTGACGCCCTCCGGCGCCATGCGCCGCTTCGAGGAGCGCGTCGTGGACCCGGCGGCGCCCGGCGGCGCCACGCGGCGGGTGGAGGTCATCGAGGCGGCGGACAGCGGCTGGACGCGGCGGGTGACGGAGGGCGACTCCACGCGCACCTCGCGCGTGCAGGCGGGCGCCGACGCGCTCCCCTGGGTGGACCTGGTGCACTGGCCCTTCGAGCTGGCGCTCCGGCACGTGCCGGCCGCCGGTTCCTCCACGCGACCGTTCCTGGCCGGGGGCCGCCCGCTCGCCTACACGCTGGCGCGCACCGCGCCCGGCCAGGTGACGCTGACGCACCCCCTGCGCGGCCCGTCCGTCGTGCGCACGGACGCGGCGGGACGGCTGCTGGGTCTGGACGCCGCGCAGACCACCCGCAAGGTGGTGGTGACGCGCGTTCCCTGGCTGGACGTGGAGGGGCCGGCGCGCCGCTGGGCGGAGGAGGACCGCGCCGGCCGCGGGATGGGCGAGCTGTCCGGCCGGACCCGCGAGGAGTTCACCGTCGGCGGGGCGAGGATCGCGCTGGACTACGGCGTCCCGGTGCGCCGCGGGCGCGACATCTTCCCCGCGGTGGTGGCGTGGGGGCAGCTCTGGAGGACGGGCGCCAACCGGGCGACGCACTTCACCACCGACCGCCCGCTGCTGCTGGGCGACCCCGCGGCCGGCGGCACGCTGGCCGTCCCCGCCGGCGAGTACACGCTCTTTTCCATGCCGGAGGCGGAGGGCGGCTGGCTGATCGTGAACCGCCAGACCGGCCAGAACGGCACCGCCTACGACGCCGCGCGCGACCTGGGCCGGGTGCGGATGCGGCGGACGACGGTGGCCGGGTCCGTGGAGCGCCTGACGATCCGCGCGGAGCCGGGCGCAGGCGCGCGGGGCGGCGTGCTGCGGATCGAGTGGGACCGCTCGCGGTTCGAGTTGCCGTTCACGGTGCGGTAGGAGCCGGCGCGACAGCGACCCCCTCCCCCGGCCCCTCCCCGCAAGGGGGAGGGGAGCACGACACGGCATAGGGCCCCAGCGGACGCCAGCGCGAGACCCGCGTGAGGGATTTCGGCCCGAAGGGGCGAGACCGCGCGGCTGTTTGCGCGGGCTCGACTCCGTTACGCAGCGTTGTTTGCTGCGTTACGGAGCCGAAGCCCGACCCCGGCGCAGCCGTAGGGCTGTTTCATTCTAGTAACCGGCAGAGCTTCGGGACATCATGAGCGAGGTAGCGCCTGGCCCGGCTGATGGAGTGATGGCCAACCAGGCGAAAGAGCGTGACCATCAA